>CAZWOA010000014.1:0-47715 GCA_964635545.1 uncultured Marinilabiliaceae bacterium | reverse complement strand
TATTATTAAATATTGCAAACAATACAAGTGGAGCTTCAGTATATGCTCTTATTTTCTCGGTCATTATGGGCACAATCTCATCTCCGGCACATGAGGCCAAATCTAAAGAGAGAGCCCGCATAAGTTCATTATCTTTCTTTTGCTTTTTCTCCAGTTCTGCAAGTTTAACTTTAGTTTTATTCTGATATTCAATAATTTGAGCTACAAAAATAACCAATAATATGTATCCTATTAAAAGCACATGAGGCATTATCGACTCACCCAAAAAAACGCTATGCCTATTAAATATCATAGATGAGTATGCGTAAAAAAAGAGCGCAACACCTATATTAACAGTATGTTTTCGCCCCAAAAGGATAGCCGTAAATGGCATTATTGCTCCTATTATTGCTGACGAATGATAAATTGACACATCTGTAATTACACCGGGATTGCTAAACGATGTGGCATAAACACAGCCTATTAAGGTATAAATAAGAATTAACAATCCTCTATCTATATTAATCCGTTTTTTAACAGTCAATATCAATCCCAACAGCGTAATTACTAATGCAACAAAATTAAAAATAGATGATAAAGTACTTTTAAAATTAAGTACATCTATAATATATGCTACACTAACAATACTTGTTGCAATTAAAAAAAGCTATGCCTGTCGCTAATATTTACATTAACCCACTTCTCCACATCCATCTCTTTAAAATTCCCTGATAGCAAGTGTGTTAAGTAATGGCTCTAATAGGTATGATAGTATGCCTGCAGGGTGTTGTTATACTTGATAATCTGTTATACTTCTAAAAAGCACTTTTGGTTACCTCTTTTATCCATTTTTTTTGTGTTACAAAGCATATTTTACGTATTTTGGAACTCTAATTAAAATATTGAAAAAATCACTTAATATGGGCGAACAAATATCAAAATCGTTCAAAGAGTTGGTAGATCTGAAATATCAGGTTTACAACGGATTGTTTCTTACTCTTCCTTTCGATGCCATTGAGCAGACCGGCATGCTATTGCCACTGTTTCATAATACCTGCAACAACATGCTGGCCGAAGGTAGGACACCTATTGAGATAATAACCAGCTTCTTCAACGAGCATAAGCCCAGATTTACCGAAAAAGAGCAGGCTGATTTTCTCTTCACCATAATTCAATATATTGAACGACAGATAGTTCTCATTGATGCCCTTGAAGATGCAGCCTACGATAAGATTCACTCTACCGGAAGTTCCGATTCGATGGAGAGGTTGATTAACCACGCATCAGTAACAGGTAGAGAGGCAGATCTCAACAAAGTGATGTCCAATTTTGGCATCAGGGTAGTGCTAACGGCTCACCCTACACAGTTTTACCCCGATAGGGTGCTCTCAATTATATCCGACCTCACCGATGTAATAAAAAAAGACGAACTTGCACTCACACGCAACTATCTGAAACAATTGGGTAAGACACCTTTTTTCAGAAAACAAAAACCCACAGCATTCGATGAAGCCATAAGGCTTACATGGTTTTTGGGCAATATATTCTATCCTGCCGTGGGCGATATTCTCGACCGCATTGCAGAGCACTATCCCGAAGCGTTGGATAGCAACCATCAAATGGTGTCGCTTGGATTCTGGCCGGGTGGCGACCGCGACGGAAACCCATATGTAACCGTGGATACAACCCGTAAAGTGGCCGAGAGATTGCGATATACAATCACCGACTGCTATTTTCAGGATGTGGTGAAACTGAAAAGACGATTAAGCTTCGGCGGCATCTATGACAAACTCGAAGATCTGGAGCGCTTACTGCTTGAAGACCTTACAAATATTAGAGGGAAACGTAAAGTTTCCCGCGACTTTCTTCTTCGTGAACTGCACGATCTTGAAAACATACTTGTGAATGAGCACGACGGACTATTTCTTGATATCCTAAGGTCGTTTCGCCGTAAAGTGCAGCACTTCGGATTCCATTTTGCAAGTCTGGATATACGCCAGGACAGCCGCGTAATAGAAAACGCATTCAAAGCAGTGATGGACCAATATCCCGAGTTTCTGCCACAGGGCTACGACCAGATGAATGCAGCACAAAAGGTGGAGGTACTTCTCAAAATAAGAGGTAGTGTTGACCCGCTTCAGTTTAACGACTCGCTGGTTAGGGATACTCTCGAGTCTTTTGCGGTTATTAGAGAGATACAGGCTTCAAATGGCGAACTTGGCGTGCACAGATACATAATAAGCAATTGCCGAGGTGCAGTGGATATGTGTAAAGTTATGGTGATGGCAAGGCTATGTGCTTGGGGCGATGAGCAACTTACCCTTGATGTGGTTCCCCTCTTTGAAACCATTGACGACCTGAAAAGTGCAGGCGACTCAATGCAAATAATTTATAGCAACAAACAGTACTGCAATCATATAAAATTACGCAACAAACACCAATCGGTAATGCTCGGTTTCTCGGATGGCACCAAGGATGGTGGCTACCTGATGGCTAACTGGAGTATTTATCAGGCAAAAGAGAATATTACACTCATATCGCGCCAAAATGATGTGGAAGTGGTGTTCTTCGACGGACGCGGAGGACCACCGGCTCGAGGAGGAGGAAATACCCACATGTTCTACTCGGCCATGGGACGCAATGTGGAGAACAAACAGATACAGATGACAGTACAGGGGCAAACCATCAGTTCGCACTACGGCACCCGACTATCGGCGGCTCACAACCTAACTCACCTACTCACAGCTGGTTTAGAGAACAACTACCATGTCGATTCCGACAGGGTTCTCTCCCCATCGCAACGTGCTTTGATGCAAGAGATGGCCAATATAAGTCACGAGAAATATGAAGAGTTTAAGAATCATCCGCAGTTTCTGCCATTCCTGAAGGACCAGAGTACACTCAAGTACTATGGAATGACCAACATAGGAAGCCGCCCCACAGCACGCAGCAAGAGTGATGACATTAAATTTGACGACCTTCGTGCAATACCATTTGTGGGTGCCTGGAGCCAGTTGAAACAGAACGTACCCGGATTTTACGGACTTGGATCGGCACTTAAAGCAGAAGAAGAGAAAGGTAATTGGGATGCCTGTGTAGATCTTTACAAAAACTCATTATTTTTTAAAGCATTGATAGCCAACAGTATGCAGAGCATGAGTAAAAGTAACTTCGACATTACGCGTTATATGGCTTTCGACCCCGTATTTGGTGAGTTCTGGCATCTTATTTACCATGAATTCCAGCTCACTAAAGAGATGGCACTAAAAATAAGTGGAATGACCGAGATGATGGAAGATGCACCACGAAGCCGACTGAGCATTCAGTTAAGAGAGAAAGTTGTGTTGCCGCTTCTGATAATACAGCAATATGCACTAATGCAGATTCAGAATAAGAAAACCGACCAAACCGGCGAACCCATCGACCTATATGAGAAAATGGTTATCCGTTCGCTGTTCGGCAACATTAATGCAAGCCGCAACTCAGTGTGATTCAAGGCTATATCTAAAATCCGCATACAATCCAAATAAAAATTGATTGATATGCGGATTATATACCCTATCTCTTCACAATAATAAATGCCGGACTAAGATTAACTCATTTCCCATCATCAATCATTATCCCAACATTATTATTTTCAAGGAGTTGTATAGATTTTGAGCAGATATTGTCACTGCATATAAGGCTTATTTCCATATCGGGGTCTTTCTGGCGGATAAGGTTGGCAATATCAACAATCTTTTGAGCATCTTTACTTATAATGCGCGACTTTATTACCTTCACTATGGCAAGGTGGTTGGGACCCATCAACTCTATTTCGGTGCGCGGTGGCAAGCCGTATCTATCTGACAATGATATCATAACAAAACTTTTTTTACAATAACGAACAATCTTACAATTTTAACGAAACAATAATAAACAACTCATCGCAATTACACAATTACGCCCACAATGATTCCCAGAAGGCATCCGGCCCACACTTCGAGAGGCGTATGACCGATTAGCTCTTTCAACAGATTTCCATGATACTTATGATGATATATATCCATTATTATCTGGTTGAGAATGGCAGCCTGCTTACCGGCAGCCTGCCTCACTCCAGATGCATCATACATCACTATGGATGTAAACACTATTGCTATTGCAAAATAGGTAGATTCAAACCCCTCGTACTTAGCTATTGAAGTGGTGAGCGCCACAACCATTGCCGTGTGCGAGCTGGGCATGCCGCCACTCTCAACAAACCGCTTGATATTTAACTGTTTAACTCTAAACAATGGTATTATAACCTTTAATATCTGGGCAAAGAACCAGCCTAAAAACGCAGCAAACAATATTGTTAACCCCATAATAATTAACTCTTTAGAAAGATAAATAATCTATTTCAAATCAACTTCGATAATGGTATCAATGTCATTAAAACCAATACCGCCAAAATTGAACACAGTAACACCCTTCGATTGTTTGAATGGCACCTTTTTATCGCCACCAAAAGTAGTAACCGATTTCACCTTACCGGGAATTTCAAGTTTGAATTCGTTACCCGGATTCTCGAATAGGTGCAAGTATATCTTTTTATCCTTCTGTGTTATACATCCCCATGACTGTGGAGGCAAAAATCCGCCTTTAGTTGCATATATTGTGGCGCCATTAACATCCATCCACTCACCAACTGCTGTTAGCCTTTCAATAAATTCGGACTGAATCTCACCATTGGGCATAGGACCTATATTCAACAGAAAGTTGGCACCATAACCGGCGGCACGCACGAGGTAATGTATCAGCTCTTTATTGGTTTTATGGTAATGGTCGGTGATATTAAAACCCCACGAGCCATTTATTGTTTCGCAAGTCTCCAAAGGTAGCGACGATATATCCTGACCACTATAGCCGGCCTTATTCTCACCGGGCAGGTCACGCTCAAACATCTGGAAATCCTCACCCGGAAGTGGAGCCAGGTGGTGGTTGTTACCTATAAGACACGCCGGTTGAAGTTTATGTATCAAGCTATAAATATCATCATAATGCCAATCAACTTTCGACACTTGAGTTTTATCTTCGTCATTATCAAGCTGATCCCAATGACCATCGAACCAAACACCTGCTATTTCGCCATAATTGGTGAGCAACTCAGTGAGCTGGGCTTTCATAAACTCAATATACTTTGGCCAGTTGCTTGGCGGGATACGTCCCGATTTTTGTCCTGTGCGCCCTGTTTCCCATTGATAATCATCACGGCTCCAATCGGTTAGCGAATAGTAAAGAAACAGTTTTACACCCTGTTTGTGGCACTCATCGGCAATCTCTTTTACTACATCACGCTTGAAATGGGTATTCATAATGTTAAAATCAGACTCTTTGGTATCCCACAAGCTGAAACTATCGTGATGGCGGGTTATGAGGGTAATATACTTCATGCCGGCAGTTTTGGCCAGGCCTACCCATTGTGCAGCATCAAAATCGACAGGATTGAAAAACTTGGCAATGCGCTTATAGTCATTCACATTTATTTCGCGAGTATTCATCACCCATTCGCCACTTCCAAGCAGCGATGACGGCCCCCAGTGAATGAACATCCCGAAACGAGCCTCTTCAAACCATTGGCGTGCCTTTAGATTCTCGGCCGTTGGGGTATAAGTCTGCCCAAAGCTGCTGACTGCAACAAAAAGCAATAGAATTAGAGATAATTTTTTCATCATAGATAAATATTGATTATGAATTACTAAAATTAGCAAACATGCAATAAACTACAATTATTTTAACCAATTATCATCATTAAAATATTCATCATTGCTATATTTGCATCCAATTGGTGATGACCAGGTGCTTTCGCAATGGTCATAAAAGGGAATCCGGTTAAAAAAATTCCGGAGCAGTGCCCGCTACTGTAAACCCGCATTATTTTCTGAATAGCTACACAACCACTGTTCTACATTTGGACGGGAAGGTAATTCGGAAATCGGGTGAGCCAGGAAACCTGCCAATTATTACTATTAATTCAACTTGCCCGGGGTCAGGCTGGTATTAATTATTAAACTATGCTCAGGAAAATTTTATTGTTTTTTCACCGTATTACTGGAGTTATCACAGCCCTACTATTATCGATGTGGTTCATTACAGGCTTAGTGCTTGTGTATCATCCTTTTCCCAATGCATCAGAAGAAGAAAAATATGATAAAATGGAGAGTTTGAACCACACATCTCCCCTACCCGATATAATGGATATTGCAGCATTGGTGCCCGACACGGTTAAAATAAGTCGCGCATATATCAACAAAAGAGACAGTAATGTGGTAATCAATATCCATTACAACAAAAAACACATACAGATAGATGCTGCAACCTTAAGGCCTGTAACAGAGATAAATAACACACAACTGCGCAATATAGCATCGAAGTGGAGCAGTGGAAGTATTTCATCAATAGATACACTTCACGAGAGGGAATTATGGATAATGTATAACCGCTATGTCAATGAAATGCCCATATATAAGGTTTATTTTGATGATGCCGAAAAACACCAACTTTACATATCGTCGCGCACCGGCGAAGTGCAGCAATTTACCGGCCAAAGCAACCGCACTTGGGCACTTTTAGGCTCCATACCACATAAGCTGTATATTCCTGCCCTTAGAGCCGACTCAAAACTTTGGGCAAATACAATTACCACACTTGCAGTAATATGCCTTATTGCGGCTATTACAGGAGTTTATGCGGGACTAAGAATTACCATCAAGAATTACAAAAAAAGTAAGAGCATTGCATCGCCATATCGTAAACAATGGTATAAATGGCATCATGTTGCAGGCCTTATTTTTGGGCTCTTTGTTATATCATGGTCGATAAGCGGCACAATGTCGGTAAAGAAGATTCCCCAATGGATAGTTAAGAGTCACCGAAAAGTGCCAACCAACATAAGCGGCAGAACCATAATGCCCGAAAGCTACCGGCTTACGGTAAACCACATTACAAACAATATAGATAGCGTAAAAAGTATTGAATGGAAGCGATTTCAGAAACGACCAGTAATTGAAGTTGTTAGCGGCAGTAAAACACTCTATTTCGATGGTGCATCAAGAACAATAACCGAACTAAATTTAGACCCTACCGAGGTTAAAAATGCAATATCAAAAATACATAAGGAGGATTCCGTTAAAGTAGAATTACTTGCCGAAGCCGACAACTATTACATGGCCTGGAACAGAGAATTGCCGCTACCGGTGTATAAAGTAAGTGTTGATGATGAGGACAACAGCACCTATTATGTAAACCCCAAGAGTGGCAATTTCAGATATGTGAGCGATAATCGCCGTGCCAAACGATGGCTGTTTCATATATTGCACTATTTCAATCACAAATGGCTGGTAGATAGGCCTGTATTATGGACTATAATATTGTGGACCACCGCATTAGGCTGCACGGCTGTGTCGGTAACCGGAGTCTATATCTCGTGGAAATATATAAAGCGCAAACTCATAAAACCCCGTAAGGAGGTTAAGTCCTGTTGATATAAAGTTATTAACTATTCGTTCTAAGGTTTTCGCCATCTTTAGTGTGTAATTTCCTGAAAACCATAGCAGAAAGAATGGTTAGGAAACCAACAGTGAGGAAAGTATATCGAAATGCGGTATGCATTCCGGGGCCGGTCATGCCAAGGCGAGCTTCAAACATTTTTAGTATCAGAAGTCCCAAAGAGATACCAAAGCCCAATGCCAGTTGCTGATTAACAGACACAAACGAGTTTCCGCTACTGGTGTGATAATCGCGTAAATCGGCAATTGCTATGGAGTTCATAGAGGTAAACTGAATGGAGTTAAAAAAACCCAGAGTGGCAAGTAGTGGCAAATACCAGTAAATGGAAGTGTTAAGACCAGGAATTGCAATGAGACAAATAAGCGTACCAATTATGAAAGTATTGTACTTCAATGTAGTACGATAACCAAATCGATTAAGAATTCGTAATACGGCCGATTTGCCAAACATCGCAGTCAACGCCATAGGAGCCACAATCCAGCCCGAAAGCACAGCCGACTTGCCGAAATCGACCTGTATCATCAATGGCAGTAGAAGCGGTATAGAGCTGATACCCAGCCGTGTTGCCATATTTCCAAGAATACCTATTCTAAAGGTTCGCACCTGTAGCAGGTTTAAAGGAAATATGGAGTGCTCGGTATGGCGTGCATGTCGATAATAGAAAAAAAGCATCAAAAAACCCACCACCATAACAACAAGCACCGGAGTTACATGCACTGCGCTTCCGGTCATCTCCAGTGCTACTGACAACAATAATGATGCAGCGCCAAAATATAGAAAGCCCCGTAAATCAAAACTTATGAAATTAGACTTAAAATTGGGCATATATATGCTACTCAACACAATACCCAATATACCGATTGGAATATTCATCAGAAAAATCCAGTGCCACGACAAATAATCAACCATATATCCACCAATTAGCGGACCCATGATAGGGCCAATAAGAGCAGGCACAATGGCATAATTCATGGCACGTACAAGCTCATTTTTAGGAAATGTTTTGATAAGTGCCAGACGACCCACGGGAGTCATCACACTACCTCCCAAACCTTGTATAACCCGCGACACCACCAGTTGAGGCAGCGTTTGCGACAAAGAGCAAAAAATAGAGCCCAATGTAAAAAGTATCAACGCAGCATTAAAAACCCGCTTTGTGCCAAACTTATCGGCCAAAAATCCACTCACAGGCATAAAAAGAGCCAAAGTGAGGACATAACTGATAATGGCATTCTGCATATTGAGGGGCGACTCATTAAGGTCGCGGGCAATTGAAGGAAGCGAAGTATTAAGAATTGTAGAGTCGAGCATCTGCATAAAGATTGCAGTGGCCAGTATGAAGGGCAAAACCTTCTTAGTTCGTTCTATAGATACTGCAGCAGTCAAAACAATAATAGTTTAAATTCTTTACAATCAGCCATACTCTTACTCATCAAATAATACTTATAGGTGATACAATGCAAACTTAAGAAATAAACATCTTTTTTGCTGTTAAGAACCAATACTTTAAGTTAATTTTTCATACTGAAACATAGCTCAAAATGAACCTCTACTATAAAATAAAAAAACCCTCACTTCTAGTAAAGGCTTTTTTAAATATTGATAAAAACACAACAGTTTATTAAAACTTATCACATATATAGGATATGCTTATCTATCAACTCTAATAAACTCACCATCCATTGTAAATTCAAGTTCAATGTCGTTGTTAAGCTCAATTTGCTGATTAGCACCTTCCAGTTCCCAACCTATAATATGATTTTCGGGATAGTTGGCAGTCACATAATCTCTTAGTATTTCTGGTATAACACTATCTGGCAATTTGGAAGCTCCCTCAATATCAATAATTTCAAACTCACTATTGAACTTCAAAGAAAAATCACCTTGCAGTTTCACCTCGTATGTATTTACACCATTTTCTATTTCTACTTCAGTCTTAACAATATGGTTATTAGGAAAATGAGTGCTTAAAAATTGCATAATCTCAGCAGAAACTTCAACACTAGCTTCATCTTTGTCGTTGTCGCAACCCCATATTACTAACATCAAGAAAGCCATAGTAATAGGAACGAATAATACTTGTTTCATATTCATAACATAATTTTTTCTAAATTATTAATCATTCTCTTTTGATAGTATATTGCCGGCACTATCCATGGTTAGTTTCCACTCCTGATTGCCCTTTTCAACCTCCATGGAGTACGTTACCTTATTGCTTTCGGTAATTACTTTACAGTCGCTAATTTTATAGCCCGGATAGTGCTTTCCAAGAGCCGACTTAACACTATCTGGAAGATTACTTTTAGCTATTTCTCGCTTATGCTTAATAAGTTTACCTGCTGTATCATACCATGCTGCATTGTCGTTATCGGCAATTCCAATCTCAAACTCAACCTTATAAGTTGTGCCACTTTTGCACCACTCCACATCGGCAGCTTTAGGGAATTGCCGTTTGAAACTATTCATAACAACAGAAGGCACATCTGCTGGCACCATCTTTTGGCTTGATGCACTGTAAGTAGCTACAGTCATCAAAAACAGGGATAAAAAAACCACTCTTTTCATACTGATTCTTATTTTTATACACACAAAATAAAGTACCAAATCTGGAAAGAAATGGGAATAATAGCAGAATAAAAAGAAAAAATTTACTATTTTGAAAATTGTAAACTAAAACAGTGCATATCTTCAGTGAATGTGTATTTTATAGTAAAAGAGTAATGGTTGCAAATCGCTTTCACAATCGATAATCCAAGCCCTGAACCTCCCGAATGGCTGCCTGCCTTATAGAAGCGGTTGAAAATAACATCTTCACTCAATGGTTCTGACTTACCGCTATTACATATAAGTAACCTAGTGCCGTCAATAACTATTTCTATTCTACCCGGATTAACATTATGGCTCAATGAATTGCGAATAATATTGGATATCAACACATTAGCCAATGATTCATCCATGGTTGCATGAAGCGGGGCAACATGGCTGACTTTTACTGCAACCCCCTTATATTGAGCAAGTTCATCAATTTCTTCAACGATGCTATCAACCAACATATTTATTGACACATCAACACAGCCAAGAAACTGCCTGCTATCGATTTTAGAGAGTAACAGCAGCGATTTATTAAGTCTTACCATACGATTAACAGTAATTGCCAAATTCTGCATCTTCTCTATTTGGCTACTATTAAGTTCGCCACTCTCCATCAGCGAGTCAATTTTATTGCCTAGAATAGCCAAAGGAGTTTGAAGTTCATGAGCCGCATCACCAACAAACTGTTTTTGTTGCAAAAATGCATCACCAACATGTGTAATCATCATGTTTACAGCATCTTGAAGCTCGTTAAACTCGTAGGTTTTTGTTTTAACATCCAGCTCTCCATTCATCTGCCCTATTCTAAAGTGTTTAAGTTTATCAACCATCAAATAGAATGGAAGCCACATTCGACGCAGCACAAACATGTTAACGACCATTACCGATATAAAAATCAACAAAAACAGCACCGAAATATTAATTGCCATCTGCTTCACCATATCATTTTTCTCAATCATCGGACTAATTATCTTAATGATATAAAAATTATCATCGAGTTCAAATGCCGACCTAAGCATCCTAACCGGCTCCAGTTCTGCAAATTCGTCATCGGAATCCTGCATATAAAGCATTGTATCGATATAGGTGTCTTTAACTCTTAAAGCCTCCTGTTTCTCTACTTTAACTATTGAGAAAAAACCGGTGGTGAAGTCACTCTTTTTCAGCATTGTGCTGTCGCGTCCCGCACGATATAGAAGCTGGCGTTTATAGTTATCAAGCCCTTCATCCACACTATCTTTAATCTCATTGAATATTGAAAAATAGAATCCAACAGCCCAAAAACCCAGTACTGCCAATATTAAGGCTGACATATAAAATATTGAAATTTGGTATAGCTTCATAACTCAATCAACTTATAACCAACACCATAAACCGATTCTATCTCTACATTAGCACCTGCCTCATTCAGTTTTCGTCTCAAATTTTTAATCTGATAATAAACAAAATCAAGATTATCATACTGATCAGCATTATCGCCCCATACATGTTCGGCAATCGATGTTTTAGTAACCAGTCGTGTGGCATTGAACATGAAATAAGTAAGAATATCAAACTCTTTTCTATTGATTATCACCTCCTTACTACCCACCACAACCTTACGTTCCTCAATAAATAACGACAGATTGCCCATATCTACCGAGTTGCGACCAGAAGCACTATTGCGCCGCACCACAGCCTTAATTCTAGCTCTAAGTTCGGCATTATGAAACGGTTTGGGCAGGTAATCATCAGCACCAAGGTCCAGCCCCTCCACTTTATCGTCGATAGAATCCTTGGCCGAAATGATAATCACACTTCCCCCCTTTCCTTCACTTTTCAACTGCTCCAGAAGTTTTAGTCCACTTCCGCCCGGCAACATTATATCGAGTAATACACAGTCATAATCGTAAATTGATAATTTTTCGGATGCCGACATAAAATCAGTCGCTGTTTCTATTACATATTTATCATCAACAAGGGCATCAACAATCGACATAAGCATCTGATAATCATCCTCTACTATTAAAATTTTCATACTTAGGTTTATATTTATAACAAACAATACAGGATAACAGTTTTACAGAAACATTACATTAAAAGAGTGTATTCATTAACAAAAGTCAGTTTAATATTTACTAAATTTTTGTAGGTTTGGAGTTTAAATGATTTTTAACACAAAATATTATTAAGATGTCGCACGAAACAGATGAAAAAATCAAAGGCCTTCCCGAGAATGCTTATACCGAGCTGAAGGAGGGAGAAGAGTATCATCCCATTATGCCGCCTCACAAGAAGGTGCCCGAAGTAACGCTATGGAGTGTTGGCTGGGGATTGGTAATGGCTGTAATATTCTCGGCAGCAGCAGCTTATCTTGGCCTTAAAATCGGTCAGGTATTCGAAGCCGCCATCCCCATTGCAATTATCGCAGTTGGTTTATCAACAGTTGCCGGACGCAAGGGCGCATTGGGCGAAAACGTTATCATCCAATCCATTGGAGCCAGTTCGGGCGTTATTGTTGCCGGAGCCATCTTCACACTGCCGGCTCTTTACATCTTAAATCTCGAGGCCGAATTCTATCAGGTATTCCTATCATCACTCTTCGGAGGTGTGTTAGGTATTTTGTTTCTTATCCCATTTCGCAAATATTTCGTTCAGGATATGCACGGCAAATACCCATTCCCCGAGGCAACGGCAACCACCGAGGTGCTGGTTTCGGGAGAAAAAGGCGGTAAGCAGGCTCGATTGCTGGTGGTAAGCGGACTTATTGGAGGCTTATACGACTTCATAATAGCTACTTTCGGATGGTGGAGTGAAGTGGTTACAACCCGCGTGATACCTGCCGGAGAGGCTCTTGCAGAAAAAGCAAAACTGGTATTGAAGGTCAATGTAGGTGCTGCCGTAATGGGCATTGGCTATATCATCGGACTTAAATATACAGCAATAATTACCGCCGGTTCGTTTGTGGGCTGGTTCGTTATTATTCCTATCATCAACTACTTCGCACCCGGAATGACCGAGGCAGTGGGTAGCAACGTGTCGATGCTGGTGGGCGACATGAGTGCCGAGCAGATATTCACCAACTACGTGCGCCCCATAGGTATTGGCGGTATTGCAATGGCAGGTATAATTGGCATCATCAAGTCGAGTTCAATCATACGCAAAGCATTTGGACTGGCGGCTTCCGAGCTTTTTGGAAGTAAAAAGACAGTATCGAAAGAGGAACTTCGCACACGTCGCGACCTGCCTATGAAAATTATAGCAGGTGGTATTTTAGTTACAACCGTACTGGTATTCATATTCTTCCAATTCGGTGTGGTTCACAACCTTACACATGCACTTATAGGATTGGGAATAGTGATGATAATCGCATTCCTATTCACCACCGTGGCAGCCAACGCAATAGCCATCGTGGGAACCAACCCGGTATCGGGAATGACGCTGATGACGCTGATAATCGCATCATTAATAATGGCATCGGTAGGATTAACCGGCACATCAGGAATGGTGGCAGCACTTATTATTGGTGGTGTGGTATGTACTGCACTCTCAATGGCGGGAGGTTTCATCACCGACCTGAAAATTGGTTACTGGCTTGGCTCATCACCCATCAAACAGCAGAGTTGGAAATTCTTGGGCACATTCGTTTCGGCTGCTACGGTGGGTGGCGTAATCATTCTGCTTAACAAAACCTATGGCTTTACAGGTCCCAATGCACTTGTGGCACCACAGGCCAACGCTATGGCAGCAGTTATCGAACCTATGATGAGTGGAAAACCTGCACCATGGATGCTTTATGGAGCAGGTGCATTCCTATCGCTGATACTTACCATGATTGGCGTACCGGCACTGGCATTCGCACTGGGAATGTTTATACCCATTGAACTAAACACACCGCTTCTTGTTGGTGGTATTGTAGCTCATATTGTGGCCACACGCTCTAAAGATGAGAAGGTAAATCAGGCTCGCAAAGAGAGGGGAACCCTTATTGCATCGGGCTTTATAGCAGGTGGTGCATTGATGGGCGTTATTAGTGCAGTGCTCAAGTTTGGCGGCATCAACTTCGTAAATCTTGAGTGGATAGAGTCGAATGCAGCTGCTATTATTGGTTTTGTGATGTTCCTGGCACTGTGCGGTTACATGATTTGGGAAAGCCTTAGAGCCAAGCCCGAAGAGGAGTAATTATTTAAATTAGAGATATGATTAATAAAGATAAACTTATAGAGCGTTTCCTGAGATATGTAAAGATTGATACTCAGGCCGACGATACCGTTACCGATATATTTCCAAGCACCAAAAAGCAACTGGTTCTATCCAATTTATTGGTTGATGAACTTAAAAGTCTTGGTGTGAAGGATGTTACCATCGACGAATATGGATATGTGATGGCCACAATACCATCAAATACAACTAAAAAGGTGCCTGCAATAGGTTTTTTGGCTCACGTAGATACTGCGCCCGACATGCCTGGCAAAGATGTGAAACCTAGGTTTGTTGAGAATTACGATGGCGGCGACATCATTCTTAATAAAGAGCTTGACGTAGTGCTTTCACCAGCCGATTTCCCTGAGCTGAGGGGCTATAAAGGTCAAACTCTTATTGTTACCGATGGTACAACACTACTTGGAGCTGATGATAAAGCAGGTGTGGCTGAGATTATGACCGCTGTGGATTACATCATTAACACACCAGAGTTAAAACATGGTGAGATAAAAATCGGCTTCACGGTTGATGAAGAGGTAGGACGCGGTGTTGACCATTTTGATGTAAAGAGATTTGGAGCCGAATATGCCTATACCATGGATGGAGGCGCAGTGGGCGAACTTGAGTTTGAGAATTTCAATGCAGCCGGAGCTAAAATAACCATTCAGGGTCGTAATATCCACCCGGGATATGCAAAAGATAAGATGCTCAATGCCATACTCATAGCACAGGAGTTCAACTCGATGCTGCCGGTAAGCGAACGCCCCGAGCATACCGAGCATTACGAAGGATTCTACCACTTAATTAAGATTGATGGTGGTGTGGAAAAAGCAACCTTCCAATACATCATTCGCGACCATTGCCGCACCAAGTTTGAGGAGCGCAAAGCGACAATGCAGCGGGTGGCCGATTACCTCAACCAGAAATATGGTAACGGAGTGGTAACACTCGATATTACCGACCAATATTACAACATGCGCGAAAAAGTGGAACCTGTGTACCATGTGGTGCAAACGGCCATAGACGCCATGGAGCAAGTGGGCGTTAAACCACTGGTGAAACCCATACGCGGCGGTACTGATGGAGCACGCCTATCGTACATGGGCTTGCCATGCCCCAATATATTTGGCGGTGGAGAGAACTTCCATGGTAAACACGAATATGTGGCGGTGGAGAGTATGGTTAAAGCTACCGAAGTAATAGTTAAGATTGCAGAGCTCTACGAAGCAAAAGCATAAAACCTACTAAAAAGGCCGCCTCAAAATTGAGAGCGGCCTTTTTCTTATGATATATTGCATAAATCTTCTATTTCAATTGCCTGAACAATAGCTATTCACGCTAATCAGTTCTCTATTCAGATTATTTTTGATTTATTTTCCTACCCTGACAAATGCCAAGTTTAATTCAACATTCTTTTATTACTATTGTTACATCAAAATAAGTAAACATGCAATAACACACTAAAGCACTGATAAATAGAGCAACAAACTCAATCAATATTTAATAATAAAACTACGACAGATGAAAAAACTTTCAATAATTACTGCTTTTGTTCTGATATTCATAACATTATCAGCACAGAACAACGAACCGGCCCGATGGCTACGCTTTCCGGCAATATCGCCCGATGGAGCAACAATAGCTTTTGGCTATATGGGCAATATCTACACAGTGGGCATAAATGGCGGTAAGGCACAAGCTCTAACCGTGGGTGACACACATAGCGAAAGACCGGTGTGGAGCCGAGATGGCAAAACCATAGCTTTCAGAAACGATAGATTTGGCAATTTCGACATATTCACAATGCCCGCCACCGGAGGTCAATCAACCCGAATTACATATCATAGTGGAAACGACTTTGTTTACGACTTCAACGCTGATAATCAATCACTTCTTATAGGCAGCAACCGTGAAGCACCCGCTGCAAGCGTAAGATTTCCCGGTATCCAGAACTTTCAAAATCTTTACAGTTACCCTATCAACGGGTCGCGACCACAACTGATTACCGCTGCCGGAGCTGAAAGTGCACGTTACAATGGCGACGGTACAAAAATTGTGTTTCAGGATAAAAAAGGGTATGAAGATGAATGGCGTAAACATCATACATCATCAATAACAAGAGATATATGGATTTATGACATCCCAACAAACCAATACAAGAAGTTAACCAACTTCAAAGGCGAAGACCGTAATCCTATGTTTGCCAATGATTCCAAACAAATATACTACACCAGCGAAGAGAACGGCACCCTCAATATATATAAAATGAATATTGACGGAAGTAACCATCAAAGATTAACCAACTTCACCAACTTCCCTGTTAGAAGCCTGAGTATCAGCAACAATAACTTGATGACTTTTGAGTGGAAAGGAGATATTTACACCTACATAGAGGGTGAAAATCCGAAAAAAATAGACGTTATCATCCCCAATAACTCTGGCTTTAACCACGTATCGACACAAAATGTAAATAACATATCCGAGTTTGCAATAAGTCCTAACGGGAAAGAGGTTGCATACATCATCAGAGGCGAGCTATTTGTATCGGGAGTGGATAATAAATTCACCAAAAGGATTACCAACACTCCGGGGCAAGAGCGTATGGTGGGATGGTCGCCCGATGGATCGGCTCTAATTTATGCAGGAGAGCTAAACCATAGCTGGAACATTTATAAAGTAACACTTGCCAATAGCGATGAGAAATTCTTCTACGCCTCTACACTTCTTAAAACCGAGATTCTGGTGGCATCCAATAATGAAGAGTTTAGAGCCAAATACTCGCCCGACGGCAAAAAAATTGCCTATATCGAAAATAGGAATGTACTAAAAGTGCTCGATATAAAATCGGGCGATAAAATTACCATACTACCCGAAGGCCACAACTTCTCGTATAGCGACGGAGACTGGTCGTTTGAGTGGTCGCCCGATAGCGAATGGTTGTTGGTTGATGACAGCAAAGGCTTCTTTTCATCATCCAATACAGCACTTCTACCTGCTGATGGCAAAGGCCGCTCCATCTACCCTATCAATAGCGGATTTGGTGATTCATCGGCAAAATGGGCAATGGAAGGGAAAGCAATGACCTATAAAAGTGCAAAATTAGGGCGTAAATCACTGGCCTACCAGGGTAGCTATGAAACCGATATTTACATCGCCTTTTTTGACGTTGAGGCATTCGACAACTTTAAACTGTCGAAAGATGAGTTAGCACTTATCAATGATCAAAAAAACGATAAAGAGAAGAAAAAAGAGGAGAAAGAGAAGGAGAAAGCCGAAAAGAAAGAGCCAAAACAGGAGAAACTTAACCTGAAACTGGATGGAATACGCGACCGCATAGTGCGACTTACCATAAACAGTGCCAGCATAAGCGACTATGTTCTTACCAAAGATGGTTCGAAATTATACTACCTTTCGGCGTTTGAAAAAGGATATGACTTATGGGTTACCGAACCGCGCACACGCGAAACTAAGATACTGGCCAAAATGGGAAGCAACCCTAGTCGCATACAACTGAGTGCCGACGAAAAGAGTCTGTTCCTCATCAGCAAAGGTGCCATAACCAAAGTGGAAACCGCCACAGGAAAGACTTCCAAAGTTGCTACAGACGCATCGATGACGATAGACCCGGCAAAAGAGAGAGAGTACATTTTCGAACATATGTGGCGCCAGGTTAGGGAGAAGTTCTACGATCCGGCAATTCACGGTATCGACTGGCAAATGTATAAAGATGAGTACTCTCAATTACTGCCTCACGTTAACAATAACTACGATTTCCAGGTTTTGCTTAGCGAGATGCTTGGCGAGCTAAACGCATCGCACACAGGCGCACGCTACTCACCACGACCTGTAAATGGCGACAGCACTCCTTCATTCGGATTGCTATTCGACGAAAAATATATGGGTGAAGGAGTTAAAGTTACCGAAGCACTTGTGGGCGGACCATGCGATAAAGCCGAGTCGAAAATGATCTACGGAGATATTATAATGAAGGTAAACGGTGAAGATATCTCGAAGAGTGACAACTGGTACAAAATTGTGAATAACTTAACATCAGGCAATGTTTTATTTACGGTTAAACGCAAACACAAAACCGTTGACGTTAAGGTTAAACCTATCACTCAAGGAGTTCAGAACGCACTGCTCTATAAACGATGGATAGCAAAAATGGAGCACCTCACCGATTCGCTGAGCAACGGCCGGGTGGGTTATGTGCATGTGCAGGGCATGAATGACAATAGCTTTAGAGAAGTGTATGACAAAGTAATGGGGCCAAACATTGAAAAAAAGGCACTGATTGTAGATACCAGGTTTAATGGCGGCGGATGGCTTCACAACGACCTCAACACATTCCTGAGCGGAAACGACTATCTAAAATTTGCACCACAAGGTAAAATCACTAAGGGAGGCGAGCCTACCGACCGCTGGAGCAAGCCGAGCATAGTGCTTATGAGCGAAGGCAACTATAGCGACGCATTCATATTCCCATATGTGTATAAGCAGAACAAAATAGGTAAACTAGTGGGAATGCCCGTTGCAGGAACCGGTACAGCGGTGTGGTGGGAGACCCAGATTGACCCCACAATAGTATTTGGAATACCCATGGTGGCAACCATTGGCGACGAAAACAGACCTACCGAAAATCTTGACCTTGAGCCAGATATTATTGTTGAACTACCTTATAACGAATTCCTAAATGGCAAGGACAGCCAACTCGAAAGAGCTGTAAAAGAGATGCTTAAAGAGATAGAGAAGTAAAACTAAATAATTTATTATGCAAAAGAGGGTGCTTGAAGAATAATTTTCAGCACCCTCTTTTTATATCACATCTATCCTACTCGCGTTGTAATGCCAATTCTTTGCCACTGTTTGGCATAATAGTCACCATCAATCCAGTCTAAACATAAATGACTCAAGAGGCTTTATGGAAAGTGATATCTCCCCTTCCCCATTCGCCACATTGGCTACGACATTGCTACCATACAACACGTCGGTAAGAGTATGATTGCCATCCTCCAAACCCAATATTTTAATAAATTCACCCGGCAATAGCAACTTAAATTGATATTCGTTTGAATCACTGAAGTTTGTTACAACCACAAGCTGCTCATCATCACAATAACGGGCAAAAGAGAACAGCTTATCATTATATCCTTCTGATGATTCACTATTGGGGGTATGCAAATCGTAATACTCACCCATCAACGCCTTGCTACCTATTGTAAAATTAAGCAAACGCTTATAAAAATCACGCAACTGCTTTTCATCTTCAGTAAGTTGTCCACCATCAAAAGCACCGTTATTCATCCACCGTTGATGATGCGGCACACCGAAATAGTCGAAAATAGTGGTGCGCGAATTAGTGCCAAAACCGGCATCCTCAGCAGCGGGCTCGCCCACCTCCTGCCCGAAATAAATCATCATAGGTGCGGTAGATATTGCTGCCGAAACCACCATGGCTGGCTTCCCCTTACTGGCGTCACTGGCAAATTGGGGACTTGCAATGCGCTGCTCATCATGATTTTCGAGAAAATGAAGCATATGACTCGAAATATCGCTCAAATCGGAAACAATAGCAGGTATATTATGGGTAGATCCATGCCCCTGCATAATATTTTTTAGAGTATCATACATCTGAACCTTATCGTACAAATAATCCATCTTACCAAGGTGGATATAATCACGATAAAGAGCAGGATTATAGACCTCGGCAAGCAGAAATGCATCGGGGTTATAGTTCTTTATTGATGAATTCATATAACTCCAAAATTCCACGGGCACCATCTCTGCCATATCGAAACGAAAGCCGTCAACGCCAATTTCAAGCCAGTAAAGTGCTATATCTCTGAATTTTACCCATGAGTCGGGCACAACCTTATCCTTCCAGAAACTGTAGTGCGCGGCAAATGGCTTTTCGGCAAACCCTTCGGGAAGCAGAGGAAAATCCTTGATTCCATCGGGACTAATGCCATAATTTACCTTTACGGTTTCGTACCAGTCGTAAAAATCGGGCTTGGCATTACGCGATCCGTTACCAGTCCATTTTGCCGGATTCTCATCAAAAAATCCATCTGCCTTAGGATGTTTCTCACCTCCAAGCGGTTTGTAACCATCTTTGGCATCATACATAACAAAAGATTGGCCGGGCACGTAATAAAAGTTATTATTGACATCATACTCCACCGATGTATCATCACCGGCACCAAGATCGGAAATACCATCGGGATTGGACATACCCTTGTAATGGCGGGCAACATGGTTTGGAACGATATCTATTATCACCTTAAGACCATGATGATGAGTGCGTTGAACCAACTCTTTAAACTCATCGAGGCGCCTGGCAGGATTGGTTGCCAAATCGGGATTCACATTATAATAATCCTTAACTGCATAAGGTGACCCGGCACGTCCTTTCACCACATCGGGGTCATCACCCTCAATACCATAGTCGCTATAATCGGTAACCGTGGCATGATGCGGCACTCCGGTGTACCATATATGGGTAATACCCAGGGCTTTAATGCTATCGAGAGCGGAATCGGTAAAATCGGCAAACTTGCCAACACCATTTTCTTCAATGGTTCCCCACGGATTATTGGTGGTGATTTTATTCCCGAACAAACGGGTAAAAACCTGATATACAACAATTTTACCCTCCTTCACACTTGATTCTTCAGGTTGCTTGCAACACGAAGTAATAGTAATACCGATTGCAAGTAGAACAGAAGCTACAATAATTTTTCTCATACTTAAGTTTAATTTATACGAAACGTAATTATTATTAAGACCAAATTTTTATCGTATAATACCGATGTGATAGCCGTTTATATCAATGCAATTGGTATAATACGGATATCCCATCGGTATTAGCTGAATGCAAGATAGCTGATTACTAGCAAAATAGCACAATAAACCTATAACTAAAAAGAGGATCCCCCAATGGAGAATCCTCTCATAACAATCTAACTATTAATATTATAAAACAAATTACAAGAAGCTATATTTCTTTTAAAATCAGCAAATAAAACTACATTGCTTCCATTGCAAACGATTTCGGATAATGATTACAATTTAAAGCCTGCAACCAATTTCCTCAACTCACGTGCTTCATTGGTCAGGTCACGCGCATCATGCAAAAACTCTTCCGAGGCATGAGAGGTAGTCTGTGCAATATTATTAAGATTCTGAATAGACTGATTTATCTGGGTGGCGCTGGTATTCTGCTCAATGCCCGACATCAAAATCTCACGAGCCAACTGACTCGAAAGTCCCATCTCGGGCAGAAGTTTATTAAGCTGCTCACCCGATGCTTCGGAGTTGGACATAGTTTCGTCCGACAGGTTAATAATCCTTTCTGATGCAATACTACTATTTTCGGCAAGTTTACGCACCTCCGATGCAACAACTGCAAATCCACGTCCGTGCTCGCCTGCACGCGCAGCCTCCACCGACGCATTCAGAGCCAAAATATTGGTTTGCATTGCAATATCGGCCACCATTTTAATACTATTGGTAATCTCCTGCACCGAACGCACTGCCTTAATAGTAATGTCATGCGTTCTTCGAAGGTCTTCCTCGGTGCGAATTGCAATTTTCTCCGATTTATCGGCATTTTCAGTATTCTGATGAATATTGGCAGCCATCTCTTCCATAGCCGATGCCAGTTCTTCAACCACAGCGGCCTGATTAGTAGCATCATCGGCCAGTTTGCCGGCCTTTTTGCTAAGTTGGTTACCTGCAGCAGATATGGCAACTCCCGAACTCTGAATTTGAGATAAAACAGTGTGAAGGGTATTTACCATATTATTAAGATTTCCCGAAAGCTGTCCTAATTCATCTTTACTATTAACTTCCAGTCGCACAGTTAAATCGCCCTCATTAACACTACCAATAAAATTATTAAAGCGCGCGATTACCTTAATGAATTGCGACGAAAACACCCAAGTTACAGCCGCTATAACTATTAGTCCCAATACACCCAAAATAATCAGAAAAACACTACTGGCATTGGCCTGTGCAAGCATATCATCCACAGGAGTAACAATACCCAACACCCATGGCTTGTCGTTTTGAGCTATGTTAAGTTGCTTACCGATAAAAAACAGATTCTTACCATCGGTTTCATATCTATTTGCCACGTCAACGCGACTGTTCATAATTGACTCAATATTAAATAGAGCAGCCTCAGCTGGAAGCATATCAAAATATGACTTACCGATAAGAGATGTATCGGGATGCGCAACCACAGTACCTTCGGCAGTTAGTAAAAAGGCGTAACTTCCCGTGGTAGGTTTCACGTTATTTATCATATCTTCAAAATGTGCCATGCTGATATCAATACCGGCACAACCAATAAACTTAATATCCTCCATCAACGGTATAATTATAGATGATACAAGTTCTATATTTTTATCATCATTGGTTATTGAGTAGAGATACGGTTCTAATAAAATTTCCTTTTTATCATGTTTGATATTATAGTAAGTACTTCCGGGTTCATCACCATCCATGCTTCTCTCAACCCTATTGTGTTGCAGTTCACCATCTAAAGTATGCACATCAAGCACAAGCCGTCCATAATCTTTATTATAACCCGGCTTAAAAGTGCTGTATTCAAAACACGCCCACAGTGTAAGATATCCGGGATTATCGAGATACATTTTCTCAAGCACATCCTCATAAAAATTCCAATATTGAGATGGATTTAAACTTCTGTAACTGCCCATTGAGTTGACCAGAGCACGGGATGAGGCAAAGTCTTTTTCAAAAATAGACAATATCTCATTGGAGTAGATTACACTGGTATTATTAATATGCTGAACCGCATTATCATACGCCTCGGTGCGATAGCGCATATAGAAAACCGAGAAAACTGCAGAGTATATAATTGCAAAAGCCGAAACCAGCACAGCAATCATTTTAGTACGATAATTCATAATGTATAATTTGGGTATTAAATCGGCTGCAAAATAGCATTAATTTTAATTCTAACAATACATACCTTAGAATTTTAATATTAATTATTCATCCTTTCAATTAGTAAAACCACCCAATCATCAAAAAATAACGGATGGTTAAGGAAGTAAATGAAAAATAACAACTGTTCAAATCATAATTCGCAGTTTATCACTCTTCATATATTGTATCTTCGAGCTTAAACCTTATTCGCAATATTCCATTTTCATGACTAAAAGTGGTTATTTTAAACTTTCCAATTTGTGAAGTATTACTTACATGGTCGCCAATGCATGCACACACATCATAATCGCCAATGGTGACAATGCGCAGGCTGTCGCTGGCATCAGCCGGAAGTTTGCTCAAATCGACCGAAGCAGGTACTTTATCACGCCCCACAACCACAGCTTCAACCTGCAAATTTCTACTAATCTGCTCATTTACTGCATCTTCTATCATTGCAATTTTAGCATCATCAATAGTTGTATCAGAAATATGATAATCGCATTTGCTTTTTTTGCGTTCTATATGCGTGTTTTTTGATCTGTCGCAGCCAAACATACGTACCATAGTTTGATTAAGCAAATGCTCGGCTGTATGCATCGGCGGGTACTCCTTTTTGTTATGTTGGTTAAGTTCCATAAATTATGATTAAAAACGCTATTATCAGTCCCTAAAATATCATAATATCACGAGGTTGACAATTTATTTCTTGCGATTAAAGTATATGATGGCGAAAACAGCAGACAGTTAAAACCTGTAAATCTAACAATCAGATTGAGAATAGTTTTGGGCAAACTCTTAGTTTTATTTGCCGAATAGCTGTAAAATCCATTTACTATCTTAGTATCAAACCCTTTAGATGTCAGATAAGCCTGTAAATCTTTGGTATCGATATCATTCTCTGCCCAATTACCGGTATATGGATCGCAAGTAACAGTGGCGTGTTTACATCTATAAGTCGATTTTCCATTTTTTATGTACTCATCAATTTCAAGAATTATGTCGTCCTGCATCAATCCACGCGTTGACAATGCAAGCTCATCAATAATGCTGTCACTCAATTGGGGCGCATACTCTTCAATAATATTACGGCGTATCTTCAAAAACGGCTCAGCTGTATCTCGCTCTTTCCATCCTTCTCCTTTTTCCCTTCCAATGTATTCGGCTCTATTATGAATTTTTGCAAGTCGCCTGCGGATTATAGGATTAGCACCATTGGCACTGGTTTTAAACACAAACAAAGGATTGTTATTGAGCGTCAAGGCACTATCGAACCATTTTTGCCAATCGTAAATATGCTCCAACACATCAAAGGAGCACACATAGTCGCTTCTAAGGCTATGAATATTCATGTATTCCACCAAAAAGGCTATATCACCAGTAACATAATGATTGACACGGCTTCCCAAAGCATAAACTATCACCTCCGCATCTTTAACCGACTGAGCGTATATATCGTTATAGATTATAGTTTTAAAACCTATTTCAGAAGCGATGGCCGACAATATACCACACCCGCCTCCATAATCAATAATTGATGCTTCGGATGGCTCTATATGCTTAAATGATAACAAATTAAGAAATAGTTGCACATATTGAGATATATAAAAATCGGCAGATACAACATATCTTTTCAGATATTGCTTATTGTAATCTGAAATTGCAAGTTCATCTAAATTAACCGTTTTTAGTTTACCCGCTACTTTAACTGCCGCTTGGTCGATTAATCTCAAATCGTCGTCACCGACTTTATAGCTATCGGGATAAAAAATGTAACTGAACTTACTCATATACAAGTCACTTATTTCATTGCGCTATCACACCCGAACCCATAAGTTCGTCACCTTCATACCATGCGGCAAACTGGCCGGCAGTGATTCCTCGTTGCGGCTCATCAAACACAATGAACATACCGTTGGCGCGCTGGTGCAGTGTGCCTCCCTGAAGTGGTTGACGATATCTTATGCGGATACTCATACGGCGGCTTTCGCCAACTTGTATGGCCATATCGGTACGTACCCAATGCACCTCTTCATTATTGATTTTCAACACCTGACGGGAAAGGCCCGGATGCTCCTGCCCCATTCCCACATACATCTGGTTGTACTCCACATTGATGCCGATTACAAAAAGCGGTTCGGGGAAACCACCAATATTAAGCCCTTTACGCTGCCCAATGGTATAGAAATGAGCACCATTATGCACGCCAATCTTTTTACCATAGCGGGGATGGAAAGGAAACGGCATTGCCAACTCTTCCAATACATTATCGTCAATAGCATCAGCTTTCAGTTTGCTCCAATCCCTCTGAAACAGTTCCGAATCGGGCTCAACCACAAATACTTTACCCTCTTTGGCTGTAAGTTTCTGCTGAAGAAACACCGGCAAATCAACTTTTCCAACGAAACATATTCCCTGCGAATCCTTTTTGTGGGCAGTAATCAGGTTAAGCTCGGTGGCTATGCGGCGCACTTCGGGCTTAATGATATCACCAATGGGAAATAGCGATTTGCTCAACTGCTCTTGCGACAACTGGCATAGAAAATAACTCTGATCCTTATTATCGTCATTGCCGGCCATAAGTCGGTGGATGGTTTTTCCATCCTTCTCAATGCTATCCTTACGGCAATAATGACCTGTAGCCACATAATCGGCTCCAAGTTCCATAGCCTTCTCCAGAAAAACATCGAACTTTATCTCGCGGTTGCAAAGCACATCAGGATTGGGAGTACGCCCCTTCTCATACTCGGCAAACATATAATCGACCACCCTCTCGCGATACTGCTCACTCAAATCGACCATGTGAAAAGGTATTCCCAATTTCATGGCAACCGATTGTGCATCGAACTTATCATCGAGCCAAGGACAGTCCGACTTAAGGACTCCAGTGGTGTCGTGCCAGTTCTTCATAAACAGGCCTATTACCTCATAACCCTGTTGCTTAAGTATATACGCAGCAACACTCGAATCAACACCTCCCGATAATCCTATTACAACTCGTTTCATTATTCCAAATATGATATTAATAAAAACAGATACAAAAGTACAATTTTAATCGACCATTATTGCAATTAGTCAATTACCAGACCATTTTTAATGAAAAAAACAGAGACATCAACAAAAATATACAAACAACTAACCCTTGGAGCGGCTAATAACCATAACTACCGAAATGATAATCAGCATAATACCAAAGAGACTATTCAATCCAAACAATTCACCAAACACCAGTACGCCCACAGTTACTGCAGTGAGCGGCTCCATCGACCCCAGAATAGAAGTTACAGTAGAACCAACCTCCCTTACTGCTTTTACAAGCGTGAAATTGGAAATTACAGTAGCCAAAAGTGCCAACAGCAACAAATTTATTAATGATGGCAATGATGGTATCGCCACGATATCTCCCTTCACACCACTGATTATGAGGCTAAGTATAGCACCCGAAGCGAGCACATAAAAAGTAAAAATCACCACATCCATCCTCGCAGCCTCCGAGCGGTTTACCCTTACGATGTAAAAGGCATACGAAAGAGCGGTAGTAAGAGCAATGAGGATACCCTTCAAATTGAATGAACTACCTGTGCCAAGGCTCATCAATGCCACACCAATAACAGAAAGGGCTGCCGAAATGCCTATAACCGGCGTGAATCTCTCCTTGAAAAACAGAACCATCATAAGAGTAACTACCACCGGATACAAAAAGTGAATAGTGGTGGCCAATCCGCTATCAATATAATTGTACGACACAAGCAGCACATTGGATGTATAAACATACAGAGCGCCAAAACCTGCCATGGATAACAGATGGGGCATAGATACTTTAAAGCTTTTCCTTTGAATAAGACCAATAATCCCCATCATAATAGCCGCAAACAGAAGACGATAGAAGATAACCATGCCCGTACCAAGCCCGTCGCGCATCACAGGGATGGAGAAGAGCGGAATCAAGCCAAAAGTGGCCGAAGATAAGGCGGCATATATTATACCCTTTAGTTTTATTTTACCCATGATTGTGGAGTTTAGCTTTTGGCTATTAGCTTTTAGCCTTTAGCCTTTAGCTTTTGGCTAGCAGCTAGTAGCTAATGGCTAGCAGCTAATGGCTAGTAGCCCTCAGCCAAAAAAAAGAGCCATCAATCACTGACAGCTCTTTTTCAAATATTTGAATTACTTGCAGATTATCAGGCCATATAATATTTCTGAACACCATCTACAATCATCTTCTCTTTCTCTTCTTTACTAAGAGCAGCATAGCGGGCACGTTCAATCTCGCGCAGGCGCTGTTTCTCGGCCTCGGCAGCACGAATCTTATCGCCATACTGGGTCTCTACCCTGTCGTTAAGGAATTTGCCTGCCACCATTGGGAAAAGCTCAAGTAGAAGCTCATCCTTCTCATCGGCTGCAAGTTTCACACCCTCACCATATTGTGGGAATGATGGGTTATCCTGTTTCTGATATTTTGAAGTATCGTAAGGAATCTCCACTCTAGTACCGGCAATTTTCTCTCGGAAATCGGGGTCAACCGGGGTTGGTGTTTTACCATAAGCACCCTTCACCAGGTTAACGAACTGGATAGAGTTATTGCTGTACCATGGTTTACCGTTATTCTCATCAATAACACAGTTAACTGCCTGTGCACCAACTATCTGACTTGTAGGTGTAACCAATGGAGGACAACCGGCAGCCAAACGCACAGCAGGAATACACTGAAGCACACGTGGCAACAAGTGCTCTTGCTTAAGTTGTTTAAGCTGTGCAAGCATATTGGTGTACATACCACCCGGAACCTCAGCAAACTTCACGCGCTCATCGGGCTCGGGGAAGTTGAAGTACTGCTCAATTTTATAAGTTGCCTCAAGAAGTTTCTCCTCATTATTGGCTTTTGCATATTCGATAGCCTCATCAAACAGTTTATCGATATGTGCAGGAAGCTTATCTTTAGTGATATCAAACTCGATTGGGAAACGGTCTTTGTAACTGTCAATATCAGCCATCTCAATACGTATCTCCTTCAATATCTTATTGATACGAACTACAGCGTCGAGGTTTACATTTGTTTCTATGCCCAGTTTGTTACAGAAAATCTGAATAAGCTCAAATGATGGAGCAGCAGGACCACCGGCAAAGTTAAGGATGGCAGTATCTACAATATCAGCACCATTGATGATGGCACATAGAGCGGCACCAAGACCATAACCGGGAGTACAGTGAGTGTGGAAATCAACCGGAATGCCAACATTCTCTTTGAAAGCTTTGATAATCTTACCGGCTTTAACTGGAGGCACAAGACCTGCCATGTCCTTAAGGGTAATCATATCGGCACCAAGTTTTTCAAGTTCCTTGGCCATCTTCACAAAATAGTTGATGGTAAAAATATCTTTAGGAAGACGTTTTCCTTTAATAAAAGCGTTGAAACGCTCTTTACGGGTGAATTTAGGGTCTTCGGTATAGCAGCACACACAGTCGGCAAGACCGCCATTCTCCTTCACATATTTAATGGTACTCTTGATATTGTTGGTATCGTTAAGAGCATCAAAAATACGCATGATAGAGATACCCGATTTTACCGCATTACGGTTAAAACCTTCGATCACCTCTTCCGGATAGGGGTTGTAACCAAACAGGTTACGACCTCTTGATAGAGCAGTAAGGTGCGATATATTTCCAATCTCTTTTTTAATTGACTCTAAGCGAACCCATGGATCTTCATTAAGATAACGCATTATCGAGTCGGGTACAGCACCACCCCACACCTCCATAGCGTAGAATCCTGCCTCTTTATAGATTGGCAAAACCCGATCAACTTGGGCTTGTTTCATACGGGTAGCAAACAATGACTGCTGGCCATCTCGCAATGTAACGTCTCTTATTAATAGTTTACGGCTCATATAGTTGTTTTTTTCTAATTTGTTACTCTAAAATTATATTGCACAAAATTGGCATTAAATAATAGTTCATGAAAATTTGTTCATATGTTATACAATACATTTTGACACTTTTACCACTACAAAAGTACCCATAAAATCCAATAACATCAACACATTAACCCTATTACGGAAAATATTCTTTAATGTTACACAAATATAGAAAAATCATACCCAAATAAAAATGACTTTTATAGGTTACTTCCATTTTTAACGATAACAACAAACTTCTTTAATATTGACTAAATCATCATCTAATCAATTGAACCACAATTTAATTATAAAAGAAATAAACGAGGAAAAAGTTCAATGATATTAGATGAAAATCAATATTATACCATAAAACTTAATTGTCGCAAGTTTCCTTTAGGCTACCAACTACAGAGGCTAAATCTGTCATTGTTAGGTTTGTGAAGTTGCAAATAGATTGTGGTATCAGTAACCACATGGCTTTAGCCCGTGGAAATTATCACAGCTACTCTTAATCATAATCATCTATTCAGCCCATCCTTAAATGGATAATTGTTAATTCTTAATAACTCTACACAAATAAAATTCATACTAAAATACTATTGCACAACCAGATACAACTACAACAGCATTAATTACAAGATGCAACTTCAATTTAAAATTTGCAAAAGAGATAATTCACTATATTTTTGCAATTGATATTTGGTGATTGCAAAGATGTTCAATCAATGCAATAAAAGGGAATCCCGTTAAAATCGGGAGCTGTACCCGCAGCTGTAAACTCCGCCATAAAGCTGAAACCACAAGCCACTGTCCGTTTATAGGATGGGAAGGCATTCAGCCTGGAGTGAGCCAGAAAACCTGCCGATTATCAACCGTTTAACATTCTGCTTCCGGGTATGAAGCTTGTGTTTAGTAAGGTTCATACATTTTAAAAATCATCACAATAAAGAACCAATAAACATCAGCCATTCAAGTAGTTGCAGAATATAAAAATAATTGGAAGGACAACAACCATAAAGTTTATATTTCGATGAAAGAGAACAACTGCATTAGGTTTGCTTGCAAAATCAATTTTGACAGATTTTCCAAGAACAAATTCACGTCAATATCTGAATACATAAAAATAGCCGGTTTCGCATCTTTATTCTTGATAACATCTTGTGTTACAAAGCATAAGGATAACAAAAACATTGAAGGTCACGAAATAACACCCACCTATGCCGAAGGTTTTTCAATTACCGAATATGAAGATTACCGGATATTGAAAATTAACCATACAGGCAAATCGGCCAATGGTTATGACGAATTTAAGTTGATTGACAGGTCGAAAATAGAGGAAGGAAAAAACATCGACGGCATTCCTGTTCCTTGCAAACGCATAATTTGCCTGTCATCGACCCAGCTCACCTATTTCTATGCTCTCGACGATATTGACCCCGTGGTTGGCATTAACAGCAGTCGCCACCACTTCAACCCAAAGATGAAAAAAGCACTCAAGGAGGGCACCATCAAAAAGGTGGGCAAAGAGGGTGCATTCAACATTGAGCTTATTGCAAGCCTCAATCCCGACTTGATATTGGTTTCGCCATTCAAAGCGGGTGGTTTTGACGCACTTATAAACTTAGGCTTCAACCTTGTGCCCATGGCGGCATATGAAGAGGAGACCCCGCTGGGGCGTGCCGAATGGGTGAAGATGATATCTCTATTTCTGGGTCGCGAGCAGCAGGCCGACTCACTGTTTGCATCCATAGAGCAGCGTTATGACTCATTGCGCACCATAGCATCGGCAGCCAAAGAGCGCCCCACAATTTTTTCGGGCATCATGAAATCAGGCAACTGGTATGTGCCTGGCGGTAATAGCTTCTATGCCCACTATTTCAGGGATGCAGGTGCTCAATACGTGTTCAACGACGACAAAAAAGGTGCATCACCCATGAGTTTTGAGGCTGTGTATGAGAAAGCTGCCCACAGCGATTATTGGCGCATACTGCTTCCTGCCGAGGCTGAGTTCGACAAGCAATCACTACTTACCAATGATGTGCGTTATGGTGATTTCGACGCATATAAAAACGACAAAATAATAGTGTGCCGCATGCGCCAAAGACCTTATTATGAGGAGAGTGCCATAAAACCCGATGTTATTTTGGCCGATTATATACACCATCTTCACCCCGAACTGCTACCGGGCTACAAACCATATTTCTACGAAATATTAAAATAAAAGGCGTAATGACAACATCAGCCGCAAGGATTCCCAAACAGTATAACCAATTAACCTTCAGCGTAATGGCAATTGCGCTTCTGGTGCTGATAATGGCCAATCTGGCACTGGGCACCGTAAGCATTCCGTTTTCGCAGGTTATAGATATACTATTCAAGGGCGACAACAGCAATACCATCTATTACAACATACTGATGCGTACACGACTGCCACAAACCATCACCGCACTCACAGCCGGAGTGGCACTCAGCGTGGCCGGTTTGTTGATGCAGACACTTTTCCGCAACCCCCTTGCAGGTCCGTCGGTACTGGGTATTTCATCAGGCTCGAGCCTGGGAGTGGCATTGGTGGTGCTTGTTGCCGGCGAGGCTCTGGGCATATCGTTGGCACGAATGGGTTTGTATGGCGAACTGGTGATGATGGCAGCATCGATGCTTGGAGCAATGGCAGTGCTTACACTCATTCTGCTCATCTCTGGCCGTGTAGGCGGAACCCTGAGTGTACTAATTATGGGCGTTATGATTGGATATCTAACCAACTCGGTGATAGGCATCCTAAAGTTTTTCAGCACCGAAGAGAGCGTTCACAACTATGTAGTGTGGGGACTCGGCAGTTTCAGCCGCCTATCGATGGATAGAGCAACCCTCTTTGCATTATCGGCACTTGTTCCGTCATTTCTTGCTATGTTGCTAAGCAAGCCTCTCAATTTACTGGCACTGGGCGATAATTATGCACGTAATTTAGGACTCTCAATTTCGAGAGCACGGCTAATAATAATACTTGCTGCCGGGATACTGACTGCCATCGTAACCACATTTTGCGGCCCAATAGTGTTTATTGGCATGGCAGTACCGCACTTTACCAAGATGATAGCACGCACATCGAGCCACCTGCACCTCATCGCAACATGTATAATTGCAGGAGCAGTTACGGGGCTGCTATGTAACCTGGCTGCACGGCTACCGGGATTCGACAGCGAACTGCCAATCAACTCGGTAACTGCTTTTGTGGGTGCACCGGTAGTGATTTCCATAATATTGAAGCGAAGAAAACAAACGAAGAGTGAAAATGGAGAATAACAGCATCCCACACACAACCAGGCCACTGCTCTCCATATCAGACCTCGATATCGGTTATCTGAAAAAGAGTAAAACAAAAGTTGTGGCTCAAAACCTCAACGCAACCATGGAACCGGGCATGCTTATATGCCTATTAGGATCTAACGGCACAGGTAAAAGTACGCTTATGCGCACCATTTCCAGTTTTATTCCCCGACTAAAAGGCTCCATCACCATTGGCGATAAAGAGACGCGCGGAATGACCGAAAAAGAGATGGCGAGAATGCTCAGCGTGGTGCTAACCGACCGAATTGTAGTGCCTAACGCCACTGTAGAGGAGCTTGTGGGCTATGGCCGCAGTCCTTATACAGGCATGCTTGGGCGTATGAACAGCAACGACTACGCCGTGGTGGAAGATGCGATACAAAAGTGTGGTATGAGTCATAAAAAATACCAGCTTGCATCAACGCTTAGTGATGGCGAACGCCAGAAAGCATTCATAGCCAAAGCATTGGCACAAGACACACCCATCATTTTGCTGGATGAACCTACCGCATTCCTTGATTTGCCGGCACGGGTAGAGGTGTTTCAACTGCTTAGGCACATAGCATCTACCGAAGGAAAATCAATACTACTATCGACCCACGACCTAGAGCTGGCGCTTCAAATGGCCGACCAGCTGTGGCTCCTGTTCCAATCGGGTCCACTGGTGAGCGGGTCGCCCGAAGATTTGCTGCTGAACAATACTTTTCAGCAACTTTTCAGCCACAGGGGTATTGAATTCGACAATAAAACAGGACTTTTCAACATACGGCATGAAGAGCGCGACACCATTCAGGTTAAAGGTCACGGCTTCAGGTATGTATTACTGCGCAGGGCATTTGCACGATGCGGCATCAAACTAGAAAAATATAGCGATGCAAATATCTGGATTGATATCCCGGCAGATAATGAGCCGCTGAAACTGATTGTTGACAATCAGAAAGTGACTGAAAATATATCTATAGAGCAATTTGTGTTAACTACCGAGCATATTATTGCCAAACACCACAGTAATAAAACTAAAGTAGAACCGCAAAAAAACATCATAAACCATGAGCATAACAACCAAAACCGGCGATAAAGGCGAGACATCACTCTTCGGAGGAGTGCGGGTTGCCAAAGACCACCTGCGGATAGAGTGCAACGGATTGATTGACGAACTGAATGTGCGCATAGGAATGGTAAGGGCGCATCTGGATAACGACCATCATTGGCAGAAAAGACTACTGGCAATTCAGCGCGACCTTATGCTGATGATGTCGCATATTGCCACACTGCCCGACTCGCCCAAGGAGAATCCGAAGAAACATCCCCTTGATGGCATTTCAAGATGCGAAGAGTGGATAGATGAATGTAAAGAGATACTCGTCGAAGATAAGTTAGCCTTTGTTCTTCCCGGTGGTTCGCTGGTTTCGGTGATGTGCCACTCGGCACGCACGGCTGCCCGTACAGCAGAGCGTAAACTGGTGACGCTGAGTCGTGAAACAGAGTTACAAAGTTACATAATAGAGTACTTCAACCGATTGAGCGACCTGTTCTACATGCTTGCAATGGTAAATCTGAAAGAGACGGGAGTAAAACCCGATAACTTTATGCTATTTCCATCACAAAAACAGAAATAATGACTCATCATAATATACCCACCGCACTGATTGCTGCCCCCAAAAGTAACTCAGGTAAAACCATGGTTACACTGGGACTAATCAAAGCGCTTAAAAACCGCTCATTACGAGTGCAGCCCTTCAAGTGCGGCCCCGATTATATCGACACCATGCACCACAGCAATATCGCTCACCGCACATCGGTGAACCTCGATATATGGATGTCATCAGAAAAACACATTAAAGAGCTGTTTGCCAGCAAAGTAAAGTACTGCGACGTGGCAATCGTTGAGGGAGTTATGGGACTGTTCGACGGAGCAATAAAGGACTACGGAAGTGCCGCCCATGTTGCCCGCACGCTTTCCACGCCTGTTATTCTGGTGTTCGATGCATCGGCAATGGCATATAGCGCTTCACCCCTACTCTACGGACTCAAAAACTTTGACCGTTCGGTAACCATCGGCGGTGTGATATTCAACAAAGTGAGTGGACCATCGCAGCAGACATTTCTGAAAGATGCAGCCCGCGATGCAGGTATTAACGTGCTTGGCTACCTGCCCAAGGATAGCAGATTGGTACTTCCGTCGCGCCATTTGGGGCTGCTGATGCCCGGCGAGGCAAACCCGGATGAGGCAGTAAACCTTATGGCACAACTGATAGAGCAACATGTGAATATTGACGAAATATTGTCGTGGAGATGTAATTGCGATGTTAACATCAACAATAACAACATATTAGACCAAAAACTTAAAATTGCAATTGCTAAAGATGATGCCTTCTGTTTCTTCTATCAGGCTAACCTCGACAGACTTGCTGAAATTGGTGAAGTATCATTCTTCAGTCCGCTAAACGACACTGCAATTCCCCGATGCGACCTGATGTGGATTCCCGGCGGATATCCTGAGTTGCATCTTGAAAAACTTGCAGCCAACAGCCCGATGATATCAGCAATAAAGCAGCATTGCCAATCAGGAAAAGCAGTTATAGCCGAGTGTGGCGGCATGATGTATCTGGGGCGCACCATAACCGATATTGATGGCAACAACCATGCTATGGCCGGTGTATTCGATTATGCCACATCAATAAAAGATAAAAAACTTCATCTTGGCTATAGAGAAATAACCACCGAATATGGAGTGTTTAAAGGTCATGAATTCCACCACTCATCAATGGTGGCGAGTGATAGCAACGATGCAGCCCATAAAGTAAAAAACGCACGAAAAGAAGAGTTGTCGATGCCAATTTTCAGAAAAGGGAACGTGTGGTCGTCATACCTGCACCTATACTTAGGCGAGCGCGATAAGATGGCGCAGTTTCTCAATCATTTAAACCTAAAACAGTAATGAGCAGTACATCAACCACATACACATCAGAAAATCCTATTGTGGCCATAGGCATCGGTCCGGGGGATGCAGAGCTGATAACCGTGAAAGGCCTAAAAGCACTTCAGCAGGCCGACGTGGTGTTCTATCCTGCATCGGGCAGAGAAGTTGACAATAGCTTTTCGAAAAAAATCATCGATTGCTACAACCTCACCTGCCGGCTCACGCCAATGGTTATCTCCATGGGAAGCAGGACACGCCTCAACGACTACGAGGCAGCCTTCCGAATGATACATGACGAGCATAAAGCAGGCAAAAAAGTGGCGATAGTGAGCGAGGGCGACATACTGTTCTACAGCACCTTCGGATATCTGCTTACCCACATTAAAGAGCACAACCTGCCATTCAGGCTCATTCCGGGCATTCCGGCGTTTATACTTGGCGCATCGGCAATGGAGAATCCGCTGGTAGAGAGTGACGAATCGCTGCGGATAGTGGCTCGTCCGCAGTCATTTGAACAGTTAGAGCATATTTGCAGTGAAACCGCCACTGTAGTTGTGATGAAGATGAGCGTGCTGAAAGATTGGCATACATTCCTGAGTACCAACAGCTTCAGCTTCTTCTATGCCGAACATCTGGGAACGGAGCAGCAATTCACCACAACATCATTAGAGATACTGAAACAGAGAGAGATACCATATTTTTCAATAATCATTATAAAACAAACACCATGAATAAGATATACATAGTGGGGATAGGCCCCGGCAGCAAAGACCAGATGACCCCAAAAGCAGCACAGGCTATTGCCGATTCGCAGGTTATAATCGGTTACGACTATTATATGGATTTGATTGCCGACCTCACCAAGGGTAAAGAGCAGATATCCACAGGGATGAAACGTGAGCGCGACCGTGCCCGCCAGGCTTTTGAGCAGGCTGAGATGGATAAAACCGTGGCGATGATAAGCAGTGGCGACGCCGGCATCTACGGAATGGCATCCTTACTGTGGGAGATGAAAAGAGATGGCTATAAAGATACCCAGATTGAAGTTATAGCAGGCATATCGGCAATGAATGCCGCCGCATCGAGACTTGGCGCACCTCTGGGGCACGACTTCTGCTCCATTTCGCTATCCGACCTGCTTACACCCTGGTTGCTCATCGACAAACGCATTGAGGCGGCAGCATCGGCCGATTTTGTGACAGCAATTTACAACCCGGTGAGTCATGGACGCTTCTGGCAACTGATGCGCCTGAAGGAGATATTCCTTAAGCACCGCTCACCCGAAACACCGGTTGGCATTGCCCGTCAGGTGGACCGTGAAGAAGAGAGCATCAAGATAGTGTTACTCAAGGACTTAGATGCATCAATGGCCGATATGTTCACCACCATCATCATCGGTAACAGCCAAACATTTACCGTTGGCGACAAGATGGTAACACCTCGCGGCTACTTCGCTGAGAGCCAAGAGAGTGACCAACCTGGGCGTGACATAATGATAGAGAGTTTCAGGACAATACTGAGTGAGATAGGCGAACACAACATACACCCCGAAGCACTGTGGATAACACTTCACACTATACACACCACTGCCGATTTCAACATGAAAGGCAACATACTTACCGAGCCGGGCACTGTGGCAAAGCTTCATAAACTGTTCTACAGCGGTAAGCCGCCGGTTATCATCACCGATGTTACCATGGTGGGCGCCGGAATACGCAAAGGACTTATAGAGCAGCTGGGTATAGAGGTGAAATGCTACCTTAACGACGAGCGCACCAGCCAACTTGCCAAAGACAAGAAGATAACACGCACCCAGGCAGGCATCAGGCTTGCGGTGGAGGAGCATCCCGATGCGCTTTATGCCTTTGGAAATGCACCAACTGCACTAATTGAACTGGTTGACCTCATCAGAAAAGGGAAAGCCAATCCGGTGGCAGTTGTGGGAGCTCCTGTGGGCTTCGTGAATGTAAAAGAGTCGAAATGGCAGCTTAAATTCGGATGCCCCAACACACCGCACATCATTGTTGACGGACGTAAAGGAGGCAGTAACGTGGCAGCCACAGTGATTAACTCTATATTGAGCTGGAACGATGCTGAGGCTGTAAGACCCGGGCAAGGAATGTAACACACTGATGATGAACAATCTGAAACTTACAATCATCGGCATCACCGACCTCAGTCCGGAGAGTTTTGCAGCACCTGTGCAGAAGGCTATTGCTTGCTGCACACGGTTTGCCGGCGGTCTTCGTCATCATGAGCTGGTGAGTCACTTGCTGCCTGCCAACCATCAATGGACCGACATAGAAGTGCCGTTGAAACCATTTCTGGAGGCAGTGGCACAGCACGGTGGCAACTGGGCAATATTTGCATCGGGCGACCCGCTCTTTTTCGGCATTGGAATCACTTTGAAACGTGAATTCCCCAATGCTGAAATAGAAGTATTTCCATCGTTCAACTCATTGCAGATGCTGGCCCATAAGCTACTTATCCCCTATGGTGAATATGAGATTGTAACCCTCACCGGGCGGGACTGGAACAGCTTCGACTCGGCACTTATAAGGCAGATAAAAGGAATGGGCGTGCTTACCGACAGACATAAAACACCATCGGCAATAGCACGCCGCATGCTCGATTACGGCTATAACGGCTATAAAATGCACGTTGGTGAGCGACTTGGAGGAGTTAACGAACGCATAAGGTCATTCACTATTGAAGAAGCCGCCAACAGTGAGTTTGATATGCCCAATGCACTCTATATCATCAAAGAGAGCAGCCGAAACCTGATGAAGTCAATACCCGACTATATGTTCACCGGACTTGCAGGCCGCCCTAAAATGATAACCAAGATGCCCATAAGAGTGGTATCGGTAATGGTGATGCAGCTTCACCAACGCAGCGTACTTTGGGATATTGGCGCATGCACCGGAAGCATATCGGTAGAGTCGAAACTACAGGCTCCACACCTGAATATTTACTCATTTGAGATACGTGAGGAGAGTCGCGGGATAATACCTGCCAACTGCAAACGGTTCGGCACACCTGGCATTGAAATTATCATTGATGATTTCAGCAAAGTCGATAAAAGCAACATCAAACAGCCGGATGCCATATTTCTTGGCGGCTATGGCGGTAAAATGGAGATGATACTAGACGAGGCTTCGCAACATCTTAAGCCGGGCGGATGCATTGTGTTCAATGCGGTGAGTTTTGAGAGCAAAATGCGCTTCGTAAACTGGACAGAGACCAATAAATATCAGGTAACAGCAATACACACAATAACTTGCGACGGGCACAACCCCATCGACGTGATAGCAATAAGCAAGCCATATCCATCGGCAGAAACAAACATAACTAAAAACACATTGGCATGACATCAATAATCACACATAGTAATCAGGGAGAAGAGCTGGCTATCAAACTGGCTCAAAAACTCAGTGAATCAACCATATACCGATCACCATCTACAGAGCAGTTAAGCAACTTGTTTGAGAGCAGCAAATCACTTGTTTTCATTGGTGCCTTAGGTATTTGTGTGCGCACCATTGCACCGCTTCTGAAGAATAAGAAAAAAGACCCTGCGGTGATAAATATTGATGTTAATGGCCGATATGTGCAGCCTGTTGTTTCGGGGCATATAGGAGGCGCCAACGACATTGCACGCTCCATAGCCGCAATGCTGGGTGCAACGCCTATCATCACCACCGTGAGCGACACCATCGAGACCTGGTCGCTCGATATGCTTCCTGCGCAATTTGGCTGGAAACTGGAGTCAAACAGGCATCTTACAAGTATAATGGCATCATTTGTCAATCAAGAGCCTACCGCACTGCTACTTGAGGCGCGCGACCGCGGTACTGCAGTTCTTGAAGCTGAGTTGCCACCACACATTACACTATATTTCAATGCTGATGATATAGACATCAACAAATACAAAGTGATATTGGCTGTAACTCCATTTATTCACAACCTGGGCGAAAACACACTGTTTTTCCGCCCTAGGATGGTGGCAATAGGAGTTGGATGCCAGCGTGATACCGACAGTAACGGCATGATTGAAGCAACAAATAAGGCACTCATCAGCAACAACATATCACCACTATCTGTAGCCGCAGTGGGTAGTTGCATGTTGAAAAAAGATGAAGAGGCCCTCAACCGGTTGGCAAGCTCATTTGATGTTCAACTGCAAGTGTTCAACGACCAAACATTAGAACGCTACGACGTTCCCAATCCATCAGAAAAAGTAAATGAAGTTACCAATGCGCCCAGCGTAGCCGAAGCATCAGCCATACACCTGACAGGCAATGAGTTAATACTCGAAAAGACCAAAATAATGGCAGGTACAAAACATGCCACCGTTGCTGCTGCCCTCATGCCATCAATGGAGCGTAAAGGCATGGTAGAGATTGTAGGTGCCGGCCCCGGCGACCCACAGCTTGTTACCGTGAGGGGCAAACAATTACTACAAACTGCCGACCTGATACTCTATGCCGGAAGTCTGGTGCCGGTAGAGCTTACACACTATGCAAAGCCGGGATGCACAGTTCTTAGTTCGGCCGATATGGATCTTCATCAACAAATAGAAGTGATGAAATCGTTTTACGACCGCCAACTGCTAATTGTGAGGCTACACACCGGCGACCCCTGCATCTATGGCGCCATACAAGAGCAGATGAACCAGATGGATAAACTTGGAATGCGCTACCGCATTACTCCCGGAGTATCGTCATTTCAGGCGGCTGCGGCGGCATTACAGTCGCAATTCACTATTCCTGAAGAGGTGCAGACCATCATACTCACCCGTGGCGAAGGACGCACACCCATGCCCGAGCGCGAGCAGCTTCATAAATTGGCACAATCGCAAAGCACAATGTGTATCTACCTCAGTGCCACACTTGCCCGCAAGGTTGAGAGCGAACTGCTGATGCACTATCCTGGTGACACTCCCGTGGCAATATGCCATAAACTGACATGGAAAGAGGAACGCATAATACGTTGCACACTTAGCAAACTGGCTGATACCATGCAAGAAGCAAAACTTAGCATGACAACCCTTATCGTTGTTGGCAAAGCGATTGACAACCGTTCGGGAGAGTCGAAACTATATCACAAAGAGTTTAAACACGCATTCAGACAATGATACTGATATTTGGAGGAACCACCGAAGGGCGCATGGCAGCAGATATGCTCGACCATCTGAAAGAGGAGTATATCTACTGCACCAAAGAGCCGGTGAATCAGCAAATTAAGGGCGAGATGCACCACGGAGCACTCAATAGCAACGATATTGAGAAACTATGTGCAGAGCGGGACATAAAAATAATTATTGATGCTGCCCATCCGTTTGCTGCCGAACTCCATAAAAACGTGTTCTCGGCATCACAAAACAGCAATATCCCATTGGTTAGGATAGAGCGCAAATTTGATATTGATGAAAGCGATGCCGATATAAAAATATTCCCATCATTTGAAGAGATGGATATTAAATTGGCATCATCAGAAAAAAAACTTAACATACTGGCACTCACAGGAGTACAGACCATCAACAAATTTGCACAGACCAGAGCAAAGCACAACATCTATTTCAGAATACTCGACACCGAAACATCTATGCGAAAAGCTGTTGAAACCGGTATCGACCTGAAATATATAATCCCGGCTCCTGCACATATCACACTCGACAACCTGAAGGACATGGCCGCAACCACTAAGCCTGATGTGATTCTGACCAAAGAGAGCGGCACCAGCGGCTATTATGCCGAAAAGATTGAGTTGTCGCGACTCATCAGTAAACCATTGTGGGTTGTGGGGCGGCCGGAAATATATGACACCCCTTACAGAGTAAAATCAGACAAAGAACTGATGCAGTGCATCTTAAAGCTACGAAAAGAGCTAATGAAAGATGCCGACAACCTACGTAGCGGCTACACCACCGGAAGTTGCGTTACAGCCACAGCTGCTGCATCATTCAAGGCCTTGATTACCGGGAGTTTCGATAGCCGGCAGGAGATAACCATGCCCGATGGCAGTCATCTTACCATACCCATATTTGAAGGTGAAATAAACGGGTGCGAATCATCGTGCATTACAATAAAAGATGCCGGCGACGACCCCGACGTAACCCACTCGGCCGAAGTTGGATGCAGGATTACACTTATCGACCAACCTGAAATAAGGATTGAGCGTGGCCTGGGCGTAGGACTCGTTACCCTACCGGGGCTGCAAGTGGAGCCAGGCAATCCTGCCATCAATCCCACCCCGCAGAAGATGATACGATACACGCTTAACAACCTCTTCAACCAGTTCAACTATACACATGGAGTTGTGGTTACGCCATTTATTCCCGAGGGTGAAGATTTGGCACAGCGCACCTTCAATCCACGCATCGGTGTTGAAGGCGGACTATCGGTGCTGGGCACAACGGGTTATGTGCGTCCCTATTCGTCGGCAGCATTTATGAATGCCATTGTGCAACAGATAAATGTGGCTTACTGCAAAAACAGCAACACCATTGCGGTTACGGCAGGAAAACGAAGCGAACAGGTGCTTCAACCTCTCTACCCCGAGCTGGGCGAGCTATCGTTTGTGCACTATGGCAACAGCGTGGGCGAAACGATACAGCTATGCGCAAAGGCAGGATTCGGGAAGATAGTGGCAGGCATGATGCTGGGCAAAGCAATAAAACTAGCCGAAGGACACATGGATACACACAGCAAGTTCAACACCTTCAGCGCAGAATTTGCTGCTAATATGGCGAGGGATTTGGGGTATCCGTATGAAATTATTTCAGAAATTGAAAAACTATCGCTTGCAAATGCAATAACATCGCTTATTCCCTTCTCAGCCGAAGAACCATTCTATAAAGAGGTGACTAAGAGATGTTACAACAACATAACGGAGACACTGCCCGATGATATTAAATTAGATTTATATCTGATAAATCCGGCTGATAATAAGTATATTGAGTGTAATTTATGAAGGAGAGATTAGGTGTTTTATATTAATTTGTCAATCAAAGGTTTTACTTTATCTATAATATTTATTTGTTTTGCCCGATGAATCATTCCAAGTGTCCCAGTGATTTTAAATTTCAATCGTGCTGCAAGTTTTCGTGCCTTTAAATCGTCCAACAAAAGTAAAACATCTCAAATTCAGATGCCAGAACTATTGCACTTGCTTCACCATAATCCAATTGAGTAAAAAGAAAATCCTGATATTTTTTATCAGATGCTGATTGAATTTATATCCAATCTGGCAGTTCCTCTCCAAATTCCATTGCAATCTCAGGAGTAGTAACTAATTTGCCATAAACTTTTTGCAATAGATTTAATTCTTCAATCTTATGAAAAAGTATCAATGTACTTGTATCTGATATTACTATTTTAGGCATTTGCTATATCGGATTGTAAGTCAGAAATAGAAGTACTAAATACAGAAACACCATATTTTCCAAGCATCTAAATAAATGCCCTTTTAGATAATCCTACAATCTCGGCTGCTTGACCTGCTGAGAGTTTAGCATCCTCGTATAATTTATCTGCAATTATCATTGAATAATCGTAATCTTTTAAATCAAGACTATCTGGTATATTTAATTGAATAGTTCTTATAATCGTATGTTTTCATCAAATATACAAAATCAAAATATCATATGTTATATGTAACGAAGTTTTTTGCTTACCCCAATAAGTCAAATATTCACGATGTAATGGGTTTTAACACATAACTTCAACCAAAGACGACGGATTCGTTCAACTATTATTGGCAGTATTAAACACGCCCACCTCATCGAAGGAAGTCATCTTATTAAGTATTGCCACCGAGCACTTTACAATAGGGTAAGCTGCTGCAGCACCGGTTCCTTCACCCAGTCGGAAATCGAGGTGTAGCACCGGTTCGCCACCAAGGCACTCAATCATATAACGGTGCCCCTGCTCCATCGATTGATGCGAGTAAATTACATAATCTTTCACACCGGGGCACAGCGCATCGGCCACCATCACTGCGGCAGTGGTTATAAATCCATCGGTGAGAATAATCATACGACGCATGGCTGCCTCAATCATTCCACCACATATAGTCGCAATCTCCAAGCCTCCAAAGCGTGCCAGGTTAGTAAAAGCATCTTCAGATACACCATATTTCTCAATTGCCCTACGAATCACATCAAGTTTATGGTTAACTCCGTCGGCCGATAGTCCTGAGCCTGGCCCAACAGCCTTCTCGAGCGAAAGACCCGTAAAAACCGACAATAGAGCAGATGCCGGCGAAGTATTGCCAATTCCCATCTCACCAAAACCGATTACATTACATCCTTTAGAATGAAAACCGGCCACAATACTACGACCATTCTCAATGGCTGCCATACATTCATCACCAGTCATAGCAGGCTCGTGCAGGAAGTTACGGGAACCGCGGCGCACCTTGGCATCAATTAGGCGGGCATGAGGCTTGAAATCATAATCAACACCGGCATCAACCACATAATGGTCGAAACCGAATTCATTGCAGAAAAGGCCGATACCTCCTCCACCATTCATAAAATTGAGGCACTGCTGCCACGTAATCTCCACCGGGCATGGCGACACACCCTCATCGCATATCTTATGGTCGGATGCTACGGTAAGCATCACCGGATTGGACAGCATGGGAGTTAAAGTACCCTGCATCAGAGCGATACGCCTGGCAATACGCTCCATCAATCCGAGGGAACCAACAGGTTTTGTTTTCTGATTAAGTTTATGTGTTACAGTATCCTCCAGATGAGAAGATAATGGTGGAATATGAATATTATCAAACCGACTCATAGAATTAATTTTAAAACTAAAAAAAACCATAATAAAAAGAGTTTTACCATGGTTTTCTTACTAAATAAACAGTTCAAAAATAACAAATTTCGCACAATTATCTGTTAAGCCAGTCCTTAAATTGTGTAGCTTTTATACGACTTACCAATACCTTATCTTCTATATTATTTTTAAGTTTAATAGCCAGTTGACCGTTAAAATAGGACTCAAACCTATCGATAGCCTCCATATTAATGATAGTCTGCCTGTTAGCCCTAAAAAACACTTCCGGGTTTAGCTCATTTTCAAGCCTATCCATAGAGTGATTTATTATATATCGCTGATTTTCGAAAGTGACAGCATAGGTAATCCGGGCATCAAAAATAAAACATGCTATATCTTTAGTGTCGAGTTTGAAGAATGATTCCCGGCGCGAAATAAGGAAACGCTTTCTATAACCATTCTGAGCAGTATTAATAACATGTGCAAGATGGTCATAATCAATAGCTACAGCCTCAGCATCACCACCTTCATGAATCATATTATACAAATGCTCAAACTTCTCAATAGCTTGTGTTAAATCTGTAACTTTAATAGGCTTAAGAATATAATCTACACTATTGAATTTAAACGCCTTAATAGCATACTCATTATATGCAGTGGTGAATATAATGGCACTATCAACCTTAACCTGTTCAAATATTGAGAAACAGTTGCCGTCGGCTAGTTCAATATCTAGTAAAATAAGGTCGGGACGTGGCTTCTCTTGCAAGTAAGCAACAGTTTCGGCCACACTCTGCAATATAGCACACACCTCCCATTCGGGGCGAATCTTATTTATCATATTGATAAGCATCTTGCCCGAATATATCTCATCTTCAACTACTATAACTTTCATTTGCATTATTATTTTTAATTATAGGGATTTCAACAATAAATTCATTCTCTGTTTTACATATTATGGGTTTTTCATTGGTAAGCAGTGAGTATCTTTTTCTTAAATTCTCAAGTCCTGTTTTTGTAGAGTAGCTCGAATTGCGTGGGTTGAGAGTATTTGCAACAACCAAACGGTTATTTCTAACAAATATATTGATTTTCAATGGTTTTTGCAAAGTTGAACTATTGTGTTTTATGGCATTTTCAACCAATATCTGCAAACTTAATGGCGGCACCTGCAAAGAGTTATACTGTTCGGGAATATCGATATCAAAAACTAATCCACCTCCTAACCTCTCCTGGTGAAGCGCAAAACAAGCTTTAATAAACTCAACCTCCTCTCCCACTCTAACCCAAAACACATCGGCACTTTGAAGTACGTAGCGGTAAACATCCGAAAAATTCTCGGCAAACCTGACTGCCAGTTTGGGGTCGCTCTGTATTATGGCTATGAGAGTGCTAAGATTATTAAAAAGAAAGTGCGGATTAACCTGATCTTGAAGAGCAAAATAGTCGAGTCTAAGTTTTTCCTGAGTTAGTCGTTCATTTGCATTAAGAAAGTGAATCATACTTTCGTAATAATTAAATGCAATAAGCAGAACAACGTATATTATAATAATTAAAATACTGATAGTAAATGAAGTTGCAAAATCATGCTTTGAAAAATTACTACTATCTGTAATAACAGGATGAACAATTCTTGCCAAAAAGCGTACTAAGGTTCCCCAGAGCACAATAAATCCTACCAACAGAATAACTCTTCGGTTAGTTTTTATATGCCAAGGAAACTTTTTTGAGATTACTTTATTGAATAAGAAAATCCCCTCACTGGTAACAACAAAAATAGCAACTACAAATATATAGGTATCTAATTTGACCTCTAAAGTAGAAGTGCTAGAAAATATTCGTAAAAAATAAAATACCGTTCCAAGAAAAACCTCGAATATTATCCTTTTCTTAATACTATTAAATGCAATTGGTCTAGTCACTACACATATCTTAAAACAACAGTCAAAATTACCATTTTTTTTAGTCAACAGCTATACAACTGTTTACAAACGGTAAAAAAGCACTTGTAAACTAAGCAAATTAGAGATTAAAGCACAAAAAAAGGTGCATCGATTATCGACACACCTCGCAATATTTACAAAGAAGCAAATTATTACTCCTCCTCTTCCACATATTTAATTACATCATCCAAGTCGATATCGAAATATAGCACCGAGTTGGCGGGGATACCACTTTGATAATTATTGCCATACCCTTTTCCTGATGGTATGTATAGATGAATTTTACCACCTTTTTTAATCTTCGGAATTCCAACTTTCCAGCCTTCAATAAGGTTAGACAGTTTAAAAACCCGTGCACCTTGATCCTGAGTGCTGAAATCGAAAGGCTTTTCGGCAAGCTCGGGCTCATCAGTATCGCTATTACGCGAAAGCACCTTACCTATATACTGAACATAAACCGAGTCATTCGCCTCAACAGCAATTCCATCACCCAATCTATCAATAACATAGAACACACCCGACTCTTTATCAACTTGGGCATCTATATTTTCTTTAGCCAGATAATCTAATATAAGTTCTTGGTCGCGCTCACTATAATCAACCGCTTCGGTATCTTTTTTATCTTTTTTACAGCTTGCAAAAGCTATAATGAAAACACTCAACAATAGAAATATACGCATTATTTCGAATTTAGAACATTGTTTTTTTAACTTCACAAATATAGAATTTAATGTGGATGCATCAAAGTAAAAACAGAAGTTACTTTACAAATGTAAGTTGAAAAAACAACTCATTTAACTGTAGTAGCACATGTTATTCTACTGGTTGCTTCATTGCATCGGCCATAAATGTCGTTAGTTCTCTTCTAGCATCAGAAAGCTTATCAGCCCATATTTTCACTGAGTTTTCACCAATTTTATCGGTAACGTATTTAACAGATATAAATGGAATGTCAAATAACAAAGCAACCCTGGAATAAGCAAAAGCCTCCATATCATACACATCCTGATTACCTTGAGGAGTGGTTACAAATCTATCGCCGGTACTACATATCCCATAATCACTGAAATTAAAATATCTGTCAAAATAATGAATCCACTTTAAACTATCCATCTCATAATGTCCTCCCAGTGATTTAAGTTCCATAATATCACGGTCGATAAACCGGTTGCACACCACGATATGACCCACCTCATGCATGAACGAACCGGCAGTACCTATATTGATAATAAAATCGGGTTTCTCATTCAACAACGACTCTGTGAGCCCTATGGAAGCACTCACCTTACCAAAGCCGGTGAAGAGATATTTAACATCAAACTGCTGACAATCAATATCCACACGTTCGCTCTCTAAAGCCTGCACGATTAAACATAATGGTTTTGACATATTATTACAACTATTTAAATAGCACAAAAATAGTAGATTCTGTCATCAATATTGATATACCTGCAATAATTGATATAAAATAAATGAGCCAAAAGATCTATTTTTAGCCTAAAACATTTGCAGATATCAAATATAGTCCTACTTTTGCACTCGCTAAATAACACACGGGTGTAGCTCAGTTGGTAGAGCACTGGTCTCCAAAACCAGGTGTCGGG
>CAZWOA010000013.1:28650-48760 GCA_964635545.1 uncultured Marinilabiliaceae bacterium | reverse complement strand
AGAGTATCTGATACAAAGGGAGTTGTTAACTGTGTTCCCCAGGTAGGTATGCGAATCTCATTATTGGTGATAAGATGCACATTGCGGTATAGTCCGGCACCTGGGTACCAGCGCGATGACTGTGGTTTATTCTCCAGTCTCACAGCGAGTTGATTGTTTTTACCATTGGCATTGATGAACTTAGTAACATCGCAATGGAACGAGTTGTAGCCCAGCGGCCAGAAGCAGACCTCTTGTCCGTTAACGTAAACACGCGCTTCACTCATGGCACCATCGAAAATGAGAGTGGTTATTTTACCTGCCTCTACATCAAAGCTTGTTCTGTACCAACCCACGCCGGCATAGGGCAGTCCGCCTGTACGCCCGGTTTTGGTGGTCGGCACTTTTTCGCCATTCTGGGTTATTGTTACATGCTGAAGGTCGTTCTCCCTATCGAAAGGGCCAAAAATAGCCCAGTCGTGAGGAATGGAAACTTTCTCCCAGTTTGCATCGTTGTAATCGGTTGAATAGCCATTGGTTACATCGCCTTTGTGGAATTTCCAGCCGTCGTTAAGAGTAACTTTAGTTCGCTGTGCACCAACGATTGTGGCGCACAGCATAAACATCAGTATTAAATTTATTCTCATTTGTACAGTTTATTAATTATTGAAAGCATCCATAGCTTTTGTGGGCATTCCCGATGAGTTGAAAGCACCCAGGGTATATCCGTTCCAGCTATTGTATGATTGGGGTTCCCAATATAGAACGCCTTCACACTTGTTTTCTGATATGGATTTGCAATTTTTTATCAGCTCTGTCAGAAATTCAAAGGCTGTATCCTCATCATCCCAAGGCATTCCTGTTTCGCACACCATTACGGGTGTGTTGTATCGAGAAATCATATCATTCATATTGCTAATCATATCAGCGGTCAGGGTTTTCCAGTTTTCAGCTGTAGGATAGAGCGACATGCCGATGATGTCCCATTTGCCACCATTGGTTTTCAGACCATCGAATAACCAACGATACGTCGAGTTTTTATTGCCCTCCTGAAGGTGGATGATAACTTTTGCATTAGGAAACACCTCTTTTACAGCATCATAGCCTGCATTATTCAGTTCGGCATAGTTCTTCATGTTTTCTGATGCCTTGCCGTCGGGCCATAACATACCATTTCCGGTTTCGTTACCTACCTGCACCCATTCGGGGGTTATATTGTTTGTTTTCAGTAAGTTAAGAACCTCTTTGGTATGGTCGCCCACAGCAGTTTTGAGGTCGTCGAAACTTAGATCTGCCCATGCTGCAGGTTTAGTCTGGCTTGCAGGATCGGCCCACACATCGCTGTAGTGGAAGTCAATCATCAGTCTGAATCCCAGTTGGTTGGCTCTCCATGCTTTCACAAGCAAATCCTCTTTGTTACACCATCCGTTGGCAGGGTTTACCCACACCCTTAGGCGGATTGTGTTCATGCCAAGGCTGCGCAAAAGGGTCATAGCCTCAGTTTCAACGCCTAAGCTATTGCGGAATTTAACGCCGCTTTTCTCCATCTCTGTGAGCCAGCTCACGTCGGCACCCTTAACGAATCCGGTCATGTCGTAAACCGTCGCAGGGAGTGGTTTTTGCAACTCGGGGGCATCATCACAAGCGATGAAGAATATGGATATTATTGCAAATAAAATTGCTCTTGATAATTTCATTTTCAAAAAATTATTGTGTTATAGAGTAAGTTGAATTAATAAGGTTAACCTTCATGGTATAGGTTCCGGGCGCCAATGCTGCATCGTCGGTTATGTTGCTTCCATTGTAATATAGCTTGCCATCCGATCCTCCAAACTTGTTATTCCAGCTGTCGTCAACATGAATCTGGAATCCCCACTCTGATGCCTGGTTGATGGTTATTTCACCCTCAAACTCACCCGTAGTTGCTGTGGCATCAAGCGTTACGCTGAAATCCCAGTTTTCGTTCAATCCCGATACGTAAATCTTTGAACCGATAGAAATAAGTTCGTAAGATAATGATTTTATCGATGTTTTAATCAGATATAATCCTGCTGCAGGAGCCGGAATATTTTCTGTGCCCTCTTTTACAAGCGTTCCTGCCAGTGCATCGCCCGATGCAAAGGTATATTTGAATCCCCAATTATCCTTCTCGGGATTAATGGTGTAACCCCATGCCGAGCTCACATTTACAACACCTGCATAATTAAGGTCTTCTTCGTTGTAGAGTGAAATAAAGTTGTCGAACGTCCAGTTTCCAGAAATCACATCATCAATACCGGGCAGATATAACTGCTGATAAACCTCTTCGGCCGGTGCTTCATCCTGCGACACGGCAATGGTGTATTGCACAGGGTTGCTAAGGTCGATAACAAGAGTGTAGTCACCTGCTTTAGGAATATCAATAGTGATGTTGGATGTTGATTCACTGATTGTTAGGTTGTTTTCTGCCCCGCTGAAATAGATGTTTCCTGTAATTGCTGCTGCATCATCAGTACCTGTTGATTTATTGTAAAGCTTGGTTACACCTGCCAGAGTGATGTTTGCTGATGTTGATGAGGCAGTAAATGGAAGCGTCCATTTATTGTTGGGACGGTCGTATTTCATCTCTCCACTGATGTCGCCACTCACATTGAGCGACTCCACATAATTGGCCGACCACTCTTTAGCTTTTGTATCAACAGTTACATAGTAACAGCCGCCAAGGCCCGGGAACCAGAAATTCCAACGCTCATTCACTTCATCGGATGATGACATTAAAAACGGTGTTCCGGTAACTCCATCGTTACCCCACAATTTGCCATCGCCCTCTTTCAGGTAGTAATTATACCATGCTGTGGCACCCATAAATCCAACATACACACCATCGGCTGATGCAGAATAGAGAGTTACGCCGGTTTTCTCAATATCCTGGTTGTAGATATAGCCTACGGTCATGTCTATTTCGTAACTTGTAACCGTAACTTTTATAGTGTTGCTATACTCAGGGGTTATATTACTTCCAATAGAAGTTTTAATTCTGAAATATACGGGTGTAGCCACCGAAGGGGCAAATCCGAGGTTTTTCACCACTGCATTTAGTTCACTACCGCTGAATGAGTGCGAGTTTGAAGTTTCGTTAATTTCAGTAACTCCTGATTCAAACTCCTGTGATTTAGATGCTTGCAGTGTTGTTGTGATGATGTTGGGTGCCGACATGTCGGGGTTGCTAACCGTTAGTTCGGGAGTGCCCCACGCCAGCGATAGCACCTGCTCGGTTGCCATCGACTCTTTGAGCACAATCTCTGTTTTTGTGGCCAGTAGCTCGCTGCCCTTGAAGCCTCCAAGGGTTATAAGGTTTCCATCTTTCTCGCAGCTAAATATCGCTAAAGAGCTGAATAGAAGGATTGTAAATCGAAATATATTATTCATAATGAAGATTTTTCAAGATTAATACTTCTCATTAAAAAGATTGGGATTGGCCGTGAGGTCGGTGGTTGGGATAGGGTAGTAGTTGAATTTTGCATCAACTGCTGCACCATCTTTCACGCCGCCTTTCCACTGCCATATATAGCTGTTGGTGGTAAATTTGCCGTGTCGCACAAGGTCGGTGCGACGTGTGCACTCCCACATAAGCTCGCGTGCGCGCTCATCAAGAATCATGCTTGCAGTCATGTCCATATCCTGAATTTTGCCTGCACTCTCAAAATTATCGCCAAAAGCCCTGCTACGCAGCTCGTTAAGAAGTGATAGCGCTTCGGCTCTCGAACTTCCTGCGCCACCTTTAACCACACTTTCGGCAAGCATAAGATATACATCAGCAAGGCGGAACATTGGGAAGTCGGTATTTACGCCGCCATCCACAGTGTTGGATGCTGCAACACCTGCATCGGTGAGGTTGCTGAATTTCTCGGAGAAATAGCCGTTCGACTGATCGTCAACTTTATCGAGATATTGGGTTTGTCCGGTGGTGAAAAACAGTTTGCGACCGTCATTATCATTGTAAAGAGCAGGGAGCTCGCCTCTTACCCTGAACATTCCCCAACCCGATACAACTCCGTAATCCTCAGGTTTTTGGAAGTCGGATGTGTTGCTCACCTGTCCGCAGATGATATAGGTAGTTGCGCCCCACGATACTGTGTGCTGGGCATCAACCGGGAATGAGAATATTATCTCGTTGGTACGCAGGTGGTTATCGGCATTGAACAGTTTGGTGAACTCAGGCTCAAGAGAATAGCCCTCTTCAATAACTTTTTTGCTGTATGTGATACACTCGGTGTAATACTGCTTGCCGGTGTAAATCTCGCCGTTGAGATAGAGTTTTGCAAGAAGTGTATATGCTGCGCCTTTTGATGTGCGGCCATATTCGGTATTGGCACGACTTGGCAGTATTTCTGCAATCTCTTTCAGTTCCGACTCGATATATTCAAAAACCTTATCGGCTGTGTAACGCTGTGGTTGATAAGCACCTACAGGGTCGTTTTCGGTTACGAAAGGTATGTTTCTGTATAAATCGAGAGCATGATAGTAGGCTAAAGCCCTTAGAAAACGTGCTTCGGCAGCATATTGCTCAATCTCGGCACGGTCGGCATCAGAAAAGGATGCGATTTTATCCGGTTGTGAGTTTCTTAACAGTTCGTTGCTCAACGCGATAGTGTAATAGATATGATAGTACATATCGCTCACCCAGGGGTCGTTGGCATCCCACGATAGATAGGTGAGGTCGCTCACTTTATCGCCCTCCAGCCAAGTGGATGCCACCTCGTCGGTGCCACACTCCTGAAGGTTGAAGTAGCAACGCAGGTAATCCTGGCCGCTGTTGCTCGATAGGTCGGAGTTTCCGCCGCCTTTCTCTTGCCCGTTGATAACGAATGATGCGTATATTTTACCAAGTACCATCTTGTAGTTTTCGGCATTCACATACACGCTTGCAGATGTTGTATCGGTGTGCGGATATTGGTCGAGATCGCCCTCACATGCCGATAGTGATAGTATGGATGCGATCATCATATATAAATATGTTTTTTTCATCGGAGATTAATTTAAAAATTAAGACCTAAGCTGATTGAAAATATGCGTGGACGCGGATAGAACGACAAATCCATGCCATTTGGCACTTCAGGGTCGCTGCCTGAGTATTTGGTGATGGTAAACACGTTCTGTACCATTGCGTTAGCATTTAGGTTGAACATATCCCACAGTTTGCCAAAGTTGTAACCCACCATAAGATTGTCCATTTTAAGGAATGATGCGTTCTCAACATAGTAGTCCGATTGGTATTGACGGTTGTTGAAGCCTGTTTTCAAGTAGCTTGATGACAGGTTGTTGAGCTGGTATGAGTTATAGCTCACTGTGCTCCATGCGCCGGCATTCATCGCTGTGCCGTTGAATACATAGTTGCCAATATTTGCTCGCAGGTTGGTGCTGAATGTCCATTTTTTATAGTTCACCGATGTGCTGAAACCCATGATGTAGTCGGGTGCCGGTGAGTGATAACGGTATAGGTCGCTGCTATTGATTTCGCCATCGCCATTGAGGTCGGCATAGGCACCTTCGATGGGGCGGCCTGTCTCCGGGTCGTAAAGCTGATGAAGAAGATAGAACATATATGGCTCATAACCTTCGCTAAGCACCTGATAGTAGTAACTGTCGATGGTTGGCCCTACCAATGTGTTGGTTGTGCTGCCACCCTTCACCAATGAAAGGTTTTTAACCTTGCTTGACTGGTAGCTCACATTCAGGCTCATATCCCAGGTCAAATCCTTGGTTTTGATGGGTGTTGCTGCCAAAACAACCTCCACACCGTGGCTGTCAACATTACCTACGTTGGTGAGTATTGTTTTGTCGAAGTTTGTTCCTGCTGCTGATGGCACCACTGCCAGCAAATCCTCTGTTTTGCGGTTGTAATAATCAACACTACCTGTGATGCGCTCGTTAAGGAATCCAAATTCGATGCCTGTGTTCCACGATTTTGTGGTCTCCCATTTCAAGTCCGATACATAAGCTTCGGGGCGGTAGGTGTTGTACCACTGGTTGCCAAACTGCACTTGGGCTCCTTCCTGGCTAAGGGTGTAAACGGGCAGGTAGTTGTAGTTGCCAATTCCCTCTTGCTGGCCTGTGATACCGTAGCTAACTTTTAGTTTTAGGTTGCTTAGTATTCCGCTATCTTTCAGGAAGTTCTCTTCGTTAATTCTCCATGCCAATGCCACTGATGGGAAGTTACCCCAACGGTTATCGTCATTGAATCGTGAAGTACCGTCTTTACGCATACTTGCCGATAGCAGATATTTTGAGTTGAAGCTGTAGTTAAGCCTTGCATAGTATGAAATCATCACATGTCGCTGGTCTGAGGGCGCTGAACTGGTCTGCACTTCGCCAAGGGTGTTGTATTCGGAGTAGGCGGGACTAATGCTTTTCCAATATTGATAATCGTAACCCACAATTGCCTCCACATTACTGCGTATGGCATCAAAATATTTGGTGTAATTGAAGTACGATGTCAGTAGTCGGTTGGTGTTTTTCTGCGGTCCATAGCTGTAGTCGCGGCCAAAAGTGGTTGAGTATGAGGCTGCTTCTGCAGGAATGTAAACATCACCTTTACCTTCTGCATAGTCGTAACCAAGAGTAGTGTGGAAACGCAAATCGGGCAGGAAGTGAATCTTATAATCCATATCGATATTTCCTACCAAACGGTCAATTTCGCTGGTTGAGTCGTACTGTTTCAGCAGTCCCAAGGGGTTGCGAACACCGCCATTAACCGGCAGGCCTGCATTGTCGATTGCCTCATTGTAACCACCAAAGGCTGAATTGCCCGAATAGACGGGTACTGTAGGGTTGAATGTTGTGGCTGCCCAAATTGCATTTGTGTTGGCAAATGTGTTGTTATTGTGCGATGCTTTTGCATTCAGGTTTAGTTTCAGGTGGTCGCTGAGTAACGATGGCGCCACCGACAGGTTTGCAGTATATCGTTCAGCATTATCGGTTTTCAGTATTCCGTCCTGGTTGTAGTATCCCAACGAAAATCTCAATGGTGTTGACGCATTTAGTCGTGTTGATATGCTCAGGTTATTGTCGGTACCAAAGGCAGGCTGATAGATTTTATCCTCCCAGTTGGTATTTGCAGTTCCCAGCAGGTTGCGCTGTTCGGCACTACCTCGGCTGTTTATTACATCAATAAACTGGCTGCGCGACAGCATATCGGGCGTTTCAGTCTTTGTTTGAATTGAGTTTGTGGTAGAAAAATCAACTTTTATGCCTTTTGTGGCTGTTCCCTTTTTTGTGGTGATAAGAATAACACCGTTAGATGCCCTTGAACCGTAGATGGCTGTTGATGCAGCATCTTTTAGAATGGTCATGTTTTCTATGTCGGAAGGGTTGATGAGGCTCAGGAAGTTACCCGAGTTTCCGCTTATACCTCCATTTTCCAAAGGCACTCCATCGAGCACAATAAGAGGGTCGTTACTTGCGTTAAGCGATGCTCCACCCCTGATTCTGATAGTGCTGCCCGATGTGGGCGACCCGCTGTTCGACATTATTTGCACGCCCGATACCTTACCGCTGATAAGCTGCTCGGGTGAACTAACAAGTCCGCTGTTGAAATTCTTTGAATCGATACTGGTGATAGACCCTGTGAGGTCGCTCTTGCGCTGCACGCCATATCCCACAACCACCACATCTTCAATTTGTTGTATGTCCGATTTCAGTTTTACTTTATAGTGGCTTTGGGAGTCGAGTATTACATCTTGAGTTTCAAAGCCAATGAATGAGAATTGTAGTGTTGTGGCATCTGCATCCACCGAAATAGAGAAGTTTCCGTCGAAATTACTGATGGTACCCACAGTGGTGCCGGCAACGATGATGCTAACCCCTGGAAGTGTGCTGCCCGATTCGTCGGTAACCACTCCCGTGATGACTCTTTTGTCCCTGGTTTGGGCCGATGAAAGAGTACTACCACACAGCAACACCCCAATAATCAGGAGTATTCCCCATGGTGAAAATAGTTTCTGTTTGTAATTCATAGTGTCCCTTTTTATTAGTTTATAGCTTGATTTATAATTATTGAATCCGCTCCAACCACATATCACCAAACTCAATGGTTGGTGGTGTGTCGTTATCGGCCGATATTGATATTTCCAATGATTGTATTACGCCCGATTGGAGCGCTATTTCCGATGGTGCTGTATATTTTCCTACAGAAAATGCCGGATAAGGTTGGGGTAATAACCATGTGGGTGATTGGGTTAACTCCTCCAAAGGAATTTTTACGATTCCTATATCTTTTTCATTCAACACTTTTTTGTATGTTACACCCGATGATGTTACAAATCCTGCCAAAAGACGGCCTTTTACTTCGCGCAAATCGATGCAGAGATATAGTTTTTCGTTTTTGAGAATATCATTGCTGATAAACTTAATCTCATTTTCAATATTCTTTCTTATTAAGACATACTCCTCACCACCACGAGCCTCAAGCTTGAATGTGCTTTTCTCTGTTGGTTTGCCATCCAAAATTTGGGTATCTACTCTCTTCCAGTCAGGCATGGTGTGAATAAATAGACCATTATTTTGATTTGGTGAATATAGTAGGATTATGTTTGAAGAGTTCATAATTTTAGTGGAGTAGTAATCGTATTGGGTATAATCCCAGTCGAGTGGTGTTTTATTAACCATCGCAGGGGCCGTGAATGAGGCGTTGTTGGCAAACATTACAATATTGTAATTCAGCCAGTTACCGTTTATAGCTTCGGCTGGTATTGCAGTTTCATAGCTGTTACCGTCTTTTTTTGTCATTGTGTAATATGGGTTATGGTCGTTCCAGAATGAAATCCTATCGGTATAAACCACCACCGAATCAATTTTGTAATTGCTTGCAACTGTTGCATTTATGGTTAGTGGTTCCGATGATTTGGCATATTTTGCCGGTTCGTGATATATTGTATTTTTTTCTGATGATGCAGGAGACGCAAATTCACCCACTATGATATTGCCAAATTTAGAGGCGCCTGTCCAGTTTTGCTTTGGTGTGGCACTGCCGGATTTTAGGATGTAAACGCCCGTTCCAATGCTGGATATCAATGCGTTAGATGTAGATGTTTCTGTGTTGTTTCCCGGGTTTATTCCTGATATTGAGAATTTATCGCCAAGATTATCAATCATGATTTTCATGTTGTGATGGTTGTGATATACCCGTCTAACCTCTTTCTCGAGTGTAGGCTTGGCAAACGGGTCGCTCACATTCACCACGTCGGGCATCACTTCCAAGCGCCACACGCCATCCTCAAGTTTGTCGATGAAGTATGCGCCTGTGCCACTGTAGTTTACCACCGGTGATGAGCCCACTCCGGCTATCGACTTCAGAGATTTGGCATTTTTTGGTTTGCTCGATGTATTATTTGAATAGAAGAAACACTCACCATCGTTGAATTCGCTCAAATCCTCTTCGTAGCTAACCCTGAAATCGCCAAATTGGGCATTATCAGGATATGTGCCATAATCGGAATAGACAGGCAACAGTTGGCTTGCCATTGCAGCTATTTTCATGCTTATGGCTTTGCCGGGCGTGTATGCAAGATTCAGATAATGAGTCTGATACTCGCTATTGGTGCCGGCAATCGACATTGGATCGTAAGCAAATTGTGTAATCCATTGAAAACCTGCTGTTTTGAAGCTTCTAACCGTTGCCGGGTAAATATACGAACCTGCTATATCGGCGGGGTCGAACTCATATATTAGCTTTGCCTTATTCTTGAAGCCCTTGATATTGCTGAATGGAATATGGTATTTATCAACATTGGGCAGGTAATTTTCGCGTCGTTCGCCACCCGACACCAGTCCCGATGGATACCACTGATATGTGGTTCCTTGTATATCCGAAGAGAAATATGCTTCGCGGTGCTCCTCATTATGAGATACATTATAAAATACCGGTTTTTTATTGCCGGCCTGCTTCAGTGCCTTCACCATTCGGGCTATATAGCTCTTTGTTTCGGCCACACTACCTGCATGGCAAGGTTCGTTATTGATTTCAAAACCAATTATATACGGGTCGTTTTTATAGCTCACGCCGGTATATTGGTTTTTATGGTTCACCAATTCGTAAATGTATCTCTCTTGTGCCCTTATAGCATCCTGGTTGCGGTGGATATCGCATTTATCATATTTATACGAGTATCCTTCGGTTATAATATTACGCTCGGGATAGCCGTTGCCAAAACTCGTTTGTGCGGTGATTACGGTGTAAATTCCTCTCTCATTAAGTTTTGAAATAAGATAATCGAGCAGGTTCAGGTGGTCGTTTTCTATTAACTCACCGTCACTGCCCGATATCTCCACGTCCCAAATATGAATTCTGAAAGCGTTAAAACCCAAACGTGCAAAGTGATACACATCTTCATCTATGGCCGTTTTACGGTCGATGTTAAGGTAACCAGCTGCCCTGTAGGCATATGCAAACGGCATTGTGTAGTTTACACCGAAGAATGATGCCTCCTTTTGGGTGCCATTCCAGCGCATTACACCTTTTGAGTCGATATATATAGTAGGTATCGATTGCGATTTTAACGGCAACGATATGAGCATCGCAATAAAAATCACAATTAAGGTTGAAAATAGCTTGCTTTCTCTTGTCATCTTGTAGAAATGTTAAAAATAAAAATCTTAAAAATAATTTTCATGTGTTAATTGTAAATACAAAGTTAGGCTGTTGCCTTTTTAGGGCAAAACACAAAAAGGACATAAGCTGACACAATTTGGACAAGTTGGCTAAAAGTTAATTTTCATGAATCAGCTTTTTGTTTTTCTCCGAATAAAAAAATATCATATGATTATCAGTGGTTTAACCCATATTTGCATGGTTTGTTTATTTAGAGTTGTTAACAAATCATGCAGTGAATGTTAACAAAACATCACTTGGAGTTATCAAAGAGGCACCTATTTGTTTACATATTTTCACAATTAAAGAGTATCATAAGGTAAATTTGTATTGAAAATTCTTAATCGAAACTTAATGTCTAATTCAAATGCTTTATGATGATTAAAAATCCACACAAAACCAGTTATTTCAATCGCCTGATGGTGCGATTCGTAATGTTGCTGGTTTTACAGTTAGCCTTTGGGCATGTAACTGAATTGATGGCACAGACAAGCAAGTCTGTAACAGGAACGGTGGTATCGGCCGAAGATAACCTGCCGCTGCCGGGAGTTAATATTAGTATTAAGGGTGAAGCCCGTGGTACTATTACTAATTTTGATGGAAAATACTCTATAGATGTTTCGGAAGGTGAAACTCTTGTGTTTTCATTTATTGGATACGTTTCTCAGGAGATTCCCGTATCAGCACTTACAGTTGTTAATGTATCACTCAAAGAGGTTGTTTCCAGTCTTGATGAGGTTATGGTAGTTGGTTATGGAGTTCAGAAGAAGAAACTCAATACCGGTGCTACAGTACAGGTAAAAGGCGATAACATTCAACGCCAAAATACTACCAGCCCGCTTCAGGCTCTTCAGGGACAGACTTCGGGTGTGAGCATCACATCAACATCGGGACAGCCCGGCTCAAGCATGAAGGTGGTGATTCGCGGTCTTGGTACTGTAGGTAACAGCAGTCCTCTATATCTTATCGATGGTATTGGTGGCGATATCTCTACCTTGAATTCCAGCGATATCGAAAGTATCGACGTGTTGAAAGATGCTGCTTCTGCCGCCATTTATGGTGCGCAGGCTGCCAATGGTGTAGTGCTTATAACTACTAAAAGTGGTAAAGAGGGTAAAGGTGAAGTAACTTTCGATGCCTATTATGGTGTGCAAAGCGTAGTGAGAAAAGCTAAAATGCTTAATGCCAGTCAGTATATGACAATAATGGATGAGCAGGCTCTTAACAGTGGAAACGCTGTTTACGACTGGGCAAACATAAAATCAATATACGACCAGAATGGTAATGTATATGATACTGATTGGGTTGACTCTATGTTTAAGAATAACGCTAAGACTGAGAGCTATTCATTAGGTCTTTCAGGTGGTTCTTCTACATCTACTTACGCCATGTCTCTTGGTTATATGAATCAGGAAGGTGTTGTGGGTGGTGCTGATGTATCGAACTACGAACGCTATAATTTCCGTATTAATACCGAGCATAAATTATTTAACGGATTCCTTAAAGTAGGTGAGCAGGTTAGTTTCATTTATACCAAAAATAATGGTATTAATGTTGGTAACCAGTATAACAACACTTTGAGGGGTGCATTCGGCGTGTCTCCTATTGCTCCTATTTACAGCGATAACAACATATACGACTCTCCGTACAACGATACCAGCAACAGCGATTGGTATAATGGCGATGGTAACCCCTATGGTGCCATGATGACCAATACCAACAACGAGAATAAATCGGGCACATTTAACGGTAATGTTTATGCTGAAATTGAGCCTGTTAAACATCTGAAACTGCGTACAGTATTTGGTGCCGTTTATGGTTCAAGCGAGTACCGCAGCTTTTCACCGCTGTACCACTTCAGCATCTATAATTATAATGATACCCGCACCAGTGTGTCGCAGAATATGAATCATGGTCTTGGCATGACATGGACAAATACTGCTACTTACGACTGGAAATTGAATAATCACTCATTCAATGCACTGTTGGGTATGGAGGCATACCGCTACTCGGGCACTTATGTAGGTGCAAGCAATGGAATATTGAAAGAGGGCTTCGATACATGGAAGTATGCCTATCTTAACAACGGTACAGCCTCGTCAAGCACCGATGGTTTAAAGGCTGAGGGCAATCCTCATGATGATGCACGCAGCGTATCTTACTTCGGACGTTTGGGCTGGAACTTTAAAGAGACCTATATGATTAATGCAACCTTGCGTGCCGATGGTTCTTCAAGGTTTGCAAGCGGCGAACGCTTCGGTTACTTCCCTTCAATATCGGCAGGATGGACCATTACCAATGAGGCATTTATGGAAGATGCTCCAACTTGGCTTAACTTCCTTAAATTGCGTTTGAGCTGGGGTCAAGTGGGTAACCAGAACATTAAAAACTACCAATATCTTGCTCCTATGAAAAACAGCAATACCCACTATCTGTTTGGAAATGGTGGATATAGCGATTCTGATGCAGCAACCAGCTTGGGTAACAACTGGGGTGCTTATCCCAGCAGGCTTGCTAATAAGGCTGTAACCTGGGAAACATCAGAACAAACCAACTTGGGTATTGATGCCTATCTGTTTGATACACGTTTAGGAGTGAACTTCGACCTTTATACCAAAAATACAAAAGACTGGTTGGTTGAAGCCCCTATCCTTGCCACAGTGGGCGCAGGAGCTCCATATATTAATGGTGGTAGCGTGAAAAATAAAGGTATTGAGCTGGCATTGAGCTGGAATGATAATCTGACTAAAGATTTCAAGTATTCGGTAAGCGTTAACGGTGCAGTAAATAAAAACAAAGTGGGCGAAATTCCCACCGAAGACGGCATCATCCACGGTCAATCTAACCAGTTGTATGATAATACTCCCGAGTTCTATCGTGCTCAAAACGGTAAGCCAATCGGTTACTTCTGGGGATATAAAACCAACGGAATATTCCAAAACGAACAAGAGATAATTGATTGGATATCAGCAGGAAATGGTGTGTTGCAAAATGACGTAAAACCTGGTGATGTAAGATATTATGACGTGAACCACGATGGCGTAATCGATGATAAAGATAAAGTTGACCTTGGTAACGGAATGCCCGATTTTACATTTGGTTTCAATGTGGGCTTCGAATATAAAGGTTTTGACTTCTCGGTTAATGCAACAGGTGCAGTAGGTCATCAGATAGTGCAGTCGTACCGCGGACATACCAATAAGTTTGCCAACTACACCACTGCCATTCTTGACCGTTGGACCGGTGAGGGAACCAGCAATAAAATTCCTCGTGTAACCGAGCAAAATATCAACTGGCAATTCTCCGATCTTTTTGTGCATGATGCTGATTATCTGCGTATAAACAACATAACACTTGGATATGACTTCTCAAAATTGATTAAGTGTAAACTAATTAGTCAGGCACGTCTGTACGGACAAGTTCAGAATGCGTTCACCTTTACCAAATATGACGGTATGGACCCCGAAATTGGCTATGGTGTTGACGGTTGGGTGTCGGGCATCGACGTGGGATACTATCCTCGCCCAAGGACTTTCCTTCTTGGTGTAAGTTTTAAATTCTAACCCACTAATAGACTAAAAATGAAGAAAATACAAAACAATATAATAGTAGCAGGTATCCTGGCCTTAATGCTGGGAGCGACCTCCTGCGCCGATAGTTTCCTTGATGTGGAATCTAAAACAGAATCGACTACCGGCACCTCTTATAAGAATGAGAAAGATGTGTGGCGTGCATTGCTTGGATGTTACGACGGATGGCGTCAAACTTCATCGGCTATGCAGGTTGGTTTCTACCTTGGATCGGAAACTATGGGCTATGAGTGCTTAGGTGGCACAGGTAATGCCGATGGTTATAATTACCAGGCTATCGACCGTTTCGATATCTCAAAAGCTCCTTCCGAACTGAATATTTATGAAGGCGACTGGAAAAACTACTATGCCGGTGTTTATCGTTGCAATGAGTTGATTTCCCGTGAGGAGAGCATCAGCTGGAACGAAAACAACAGCAAGCGTGGAACTTACATGGGTGAGTGTCGTGCTATTCGTGCGCTGCTATATTTCGATATGGTTAGACTTTGGGGTAACATTCCACTGTTTGAAGTACCTGTGAATGAGAACCGTCCTCAGGTAGCTCCTTCAGAAGTATTTGCACTTATTTTTGATGATTTGAAATATGCAATGGAGAATATTCCTGCCGATGCATATCCTAAAGCAAATGCAGCAAGCAATGACGGCCATATCACCAGATATGCAGTTGCAGCACTTTATGCCCGTGCCTACCTGTTCTACAAAGGATATTATGGTGAGGATCCTGCAGGCGTTACTCAGGCCAGCGCACTTGCCGCTGTTGAAAGCATTATCGCTTCCAATGAGTACAGCCTTGTGGATGAATTTAAAAATCTATGGCCTGCATCATCAGCCGGAGTTGCCGAAATAGGCGATATGGAAACTCTTCTGGGAACTTATGCCGGTGATGGTAACAGCGAAACTTTGCTTGCCATGAAATTCACCAGCTCGCAGGATTATAACGGCAATAACGACGGTAACCGTTGGCAGGTTATGGTGGGTATGCGTAGCCTTAGCTCTGCTCCTTATGGAAAAGGATGGGGCGGATTAACCGTAAATCCATCATTCGTTAGTGAATTCAGAAATGGAGATACTCGCCGCAGTGCTTCCATTATCGATATGGCTGCCGAAGGTGTTACCGCTCAGGATGCTTTCCAAAGCAGCTATAAAGACCAGCGCGAATATACCGGCTATGCAGTGAAAAAATACTCGCCATTATGCTTTGCCGATGGCACATCAGCCTCTAAAGCCGATGGCTCGGGTGACTTCCAGATATCCAACCACCAGGATTACGTAATTATTCGTTATGCTGATGTGTTGCTTATGGCAGCTGAGCTTGGTAGTTCTAATGCACAGGTATATTTCGACAATGTGCGTAAACGTGCTTATACCTCCGAAGGAAAACTATCTTCAGCATATCAGACTCTTCCTGCAACAAAAGAGAATATCATGCAGGAACGTAGGTTTGAATTTGCTTTCGAGAGCATCAACTATTGGGATTTGCTTCGTCAAGGAGTTGACTATGCTGCTAATAAGCTGGCAGGCGACATCTCTGTTTACAGCGGTGGTTCTAAGGATGTGGTGTCGATAAGTGTCGATCGTATTCGTGCAACTAAAGGACTCAGCCAGATTCCTAATAACCAGATTACACTTTCTAATGGTGTGCTGAAACAGAATGCCGGATGGTAAGTAGTTTAGGAATTAGGGAATAGGGTTTAGGATGTAGTACTAATCACTAAGAACTACCAATGAAAAACGAACAAAGTATGTTCCAATAAAAAAATTATAGTATGAAACTGAAATCATTAATATATCTATTTATAGCAAGCGCGACAGCTCTATTTTCCGCTTGCTCGCCCAACGATTTTAACTTGGGAGGCACGACCTATGTGTCCGATGATTTGGTTGAAGGTATAGCTTTCACGGTGACGCCCGATGCCAATGATCCAAACACCATACATCTAAAATCGCTTTTATCTGGTGTCACTCCTTTGTGGGAGACTCCCCAAGGCCGTTCGCAGAAAGCCTTGATGGATATTGAACTGCCTTTTGCCGGAGAATATGAAGTCACTTTTGGTGTGATGACACAGGCAGGTGTCGTTTATGGTGATCCCTATAAGTTTACTGTTGAATCCAACAATTTTGCAATGCTAAGCGACGAGAAATGGTCTAATTTAGCGGGTGGCGTGGGCAAATCGCGCAAGTGGGTGCCCATGGATAAAAATTATGGCATTGGCAATTGCACCGGACCGGTGATGTATCTGAATCCAACCGATGTGAATAATAATGGTTCAAACAGCACTGATTTGATGTTTGGTGGTGCCAATTGGAAGCCCAACTGGGATCCTGGTTTCCAGTCATGGTTAATCCCACAAGACGATCCTTACATGAATTCATATATGACTTTTGGTCTTGACGCCACCAACGGATGTACGGCCGAAGTATTCCGTAATGATGGAAGTGGCGGAACGCTCATGAAAGGTAAATTTAGTTTGAATCTTTCCGATCCTAAACGACCAACTATTACTTTTGATAAATGCTATTCGTTGCACAATGTAGGTTTCGACGATGTTTGTGATAACTACACCATAGACATAAAAATCCTAGAACTGACACCTTATCTGCTTCAGGTTGCTACAATGCGTACCAATAGTGAAGGCCCATGGTGGTTTGTTTGGAATTTCATTTCTGAAGAAGCACAGCAAGATCCGTCTATTATCCCAACCGATGATCCCGGATTGTTGCCTACTATTCCTGTAGAAGAACCTGTTTATGATAATCTTAAAGAATCTCTCTTCACCATTGTTGGCTCAAGTGCCAGCTATGTAGCCACAGCAACCACCTTCCTTCTTAATGAGGATGCGCCTTACGACTGGATGTGGTGGAACGGCGCAACAGGTGCATGGGAATCTAATGGTTTTGATGGAGCCGAAGATTACACCGTTAACTGGGCACCGGCATTTACCGATGCTGCAGATTTTGCAATGAATCTTTCTACTACATCTACTGCCGGAACCTATTCGTGTGAACTTGAAACCGCAGCAGGAAGTACGTCCACTAAATTTACAATCGAAGGCAATAAGTTGGTTTTTGACGACGAGATTTCGTTGTTGTCTGTTCAAAACGATTTCACCACAATTGATATTCGGGGTAAAGAATTTACGGTAATGGCTTGCTCGCCCGATGATAGCAGAGTGGTGTTGGGCATACCTGCCGGTAAAGATGGCTCAGGCGCAACCAATCGTTATTTGTGTGCAAATCTTACCATTAAACCCATAACTTCCGAATCGGGACCGGTTTCAATATCAGTTGACAACACCAAGCTTAACTGTTATGTAGAGGCTAAGAAATACTTTAGAATAGAAATGTATAATCCATGGGGCGATAAAGAGTGGCCCATTGATGTTTCTAAAGTTAGATTGAAAAAAGATCAAAAGCTGACTATTAAGTTCAACATAACCGGAATTACATGGAACAGTGATGCTAATCCTAAGGCGGCTTTATGCCACAACGTAGGAAGCGGATTGTGGGAGCCCGCTTGCTTCGACGATGCCGCAGCGGTAACTTTGAATAAGAGTGGTGAAACAACTGTAACTTTTACCAATACTACAGGAGCCTCTGTGAATTTTAATGGCTCTAGTTGTGTTACCATTGCTATACAGTCCGAAGGTTTGCTCTCGGCACCTCTTCTTGATGGTGTTCTCGATGCCGAAGGGGTTACTGTAGAGGTGACATCCATGACTATAGAATAATCAGATAAAAAAAACAGTGAATATGAAAACTAAAATATATTTAGGAATATTCTCACTCGTAATGGGGCTTTTTATTGCCTCATGCTCGGATGAAGATGACTACAAGATTAGCACCAACCCGATTCTTAATGAATCGTCAGTAATTACCGGATCATCGGATGTTACTGCTACAACAGCTACATTGCACGGCAGTGTAAAAGGGCTTGATGGCATGGCTTCCAGCTCCTTCACAACAGGCTTCCTCTATGGTTCGTCGCAAGAGAACCTATCGGAGAGTGTTTCGGCTTCTTTGGACGAAGAAACGTTCTCGGCAACGCTTTCGGGATTAACCAACAATTCAACTCTTTACTATCAAGCCTATGTACTTTTACAAGGTAAAGTGTATTATAAAGGTGAGATAAAGAGCTTTATTACCACCAATGCAACCGTTACTACTCAAAGTGCCTCATCGATAGATTACGCTTCGGCCGTGCTGGGTGGTGCGTTAACCAATGCGCCTGGCAATGCTACTTGTGGCATTGTTATCTCTACCTTGTCGGATGTGGAAGCTGTGCGCAGTGGTTTGATTATAAAGAATGCAGAGCTCAACAATAACTTCACGCTTGAGCGGGCAGGATTACTTCCCAACACTCAGTACTATTATGCGGCTTATCTAAACTTAGGCTCAGGGATAGTGTATGGTGAGGTGAAAGACTTTAAAACTGCCAATTATGATTTTGATCTTGATAATGATCTTGTTGACTTAGGATTATCGGTAAAATGGGCTCGTTTTAATATTGGTTCTAAGAGTAATACAGGTTTGGGTGGGTTATTTGGCTTTGGTGATCTTACAGGTTGCTTGCCTAGCATAGACCCTGCAGATTATGCTTCGACCAATACATATCGCACGGCATCCGATTTAGCATACCAAGCTTTCAATGGTCGTGCTACATTGCCTACTGCTGCCGATTTTGAAGAGCTCTTTGCGCTTTGTACAAAAGAGTGGACTGAAATGGACGGTGTGACTGGTTATAAACTTACAGGTCCTAGTGGAAAATCCATCTTTTTACCTGCCGCCGGATCTCGTATTGGTAGTGAATTGACAGGCGAAGGAACAGAAGGCTATTACCTTACAGGAACTGTAAACCCCTCTAATTCAAAATTTGCTATCAGCTATCAATTCAATAGCGGAATAAGTACAAAAACTACCGCAGCTGTGTATCAAGCCATGTCTATTCGTGCTGTTTCTACAGCTAAGAATGTTCCATTCGATCGTTCGCTCCTTTATGGTAAATGGTACTTAGATAATGGTCAGGATGGTGCACAGCATGTGTTCGAAGGCCCGTTTACGCAATGGGGCGTTACCGATAATTGGGCTACCGTATCTAACGGACAACCCAATATCGAGCAGCAAATCCATTGGGAAATGGGCACCGGCAATGGCTGGATTGGCTATACTTATGGCGTAGATTATGGTTATATGGAGTTCCTTGAAGACGGAACAGTTAATATTCATCGACTAACAGATGATGGTGTTGCTACCGATGAGACAGGCACATATACCATTGATGAGACAAATAAAGTTATTGATATCAACATTGACGTGCTTTGTGCGAACACATGGGTGTCAACAAAGAAGGGTAAACTTAACATCTTGTCGCTAACAAGCGATGGCTTGCAAATAGCTCTTCCAAACGATGAAACTTATGCCTACTCTACCAACTATTATAGCCAGGCAAAGGCAGAAGCAGATGCTAAGATACAGGTATCATTGCTTTGTGTTGGAGGCGATTGGAACGGAAATTGGGGCTCCAATGTTGGCGCAATAGATCCGGCTGATTTGGAAGGACAGCATAGCTTTACATACAATGGATCTTGTAGTTCTGCCATGGTATTTACACTCGACTTCCCAGGCTTGATATCCCGTTATCCGAATGCCTTTGTTCGCATTGACGATATGAAGTGTGATGGTCAATCAATCAAGTTTGATGCAAATCACTTCTTCTATGGCGACATTGAGAATAACGGTAACTATCGCATTGAATTGTTCAATATCTGGGGTAAGGGTGCTGATAATGGTTTGGTAAAGAACAGTCCGTTTAGTAACTCAAAGAATGTGGGCACTGATGAGAATTTCAAATTCAACGAAAAGTTGGAGATTACTTATACCATTCTGCCCTATGGCAATGGCGCAGGTTCCTACACAC
>CAZWOA010000013.1:20529-28550 GCA_964635545.1 uncultured Marinilabiliaceae bacterium | reverse complement strand
GAGCTTGGCATTTAGCAGTTCTATGCAAACGAAATTCACTTTCCATAGTCTTTTTGCAGTGCCTCAATGGTAATGCAATAATAGACGTGTAATATATATAGAAAATTATGAAGAATACATTAAAGAGATTTCAATTTATTTTGGTGTTATTGGCACTATGTGCTGCTCCTTGCTTTGTGGGATGTTCCGACGATGATGATGATGCACCTGCTGAAATTACCATTCCTGAAAAGATCCTGGCCGAGGGCATGACCTTTGGTAAATCTGGAGGAACTAATATTTTGAGCATTAAATCGAATGTAGCATTAGTGGTAACTAGTAGTGCTCCCGATTGGTGTCAAGTAATTGCTGAAACATCCACTTCAAGCAATATTTTGAAATATTCGATAAAAGCTACGGCCAATACTGATACTAATATTCGCCAAGCAACAATTACAATCAAGTCGGGCGTAAGGGAGGTCGGATCTTTCATTGTTACACAAACCGCTGCCGATGGTTTGGTGATTACACCTACTTCGTTTAACGACGTTGCAGGTGAAGGAGCTCAAATTGAGGTTAAGCTTACAACCAATGGTGATGTAAAAATCACTTGTAATGACAAGTGGATTACTGAGGTAACCAACCGATCAGCAATGATTGAGCGTACCGTTAATTTTAATGTGGCTGCCAATTATGGTGAAGCGCGCACAGGAAGTATTACATTTACCCTTGGTGACCTTACCGAGACTGTTACCGTAAATCAGCTTGCAGCCTCAATCGCCAGCGTTGGAATGGAGAGTGATGCCTTAGTTCTTGCAGCTAAGATTTATGCCGGCTGGAATATTGGCAACACACTTGAAGCTACCGGTGGTGAGACATCATGGAACAATCCTATGGTAACTGAAGCTTACGTTAAGAAAATCAAAGCTTTGGGCTTTAATGCTATTCGTATTCCATGTGCTTGGAGCCAGTATATCGAAGATGAAGCTACCTTCAAAATCAAGGATAGCTGGCTTAATCGTGTTAACGAAGTTGTGGGCTACTGTGTGGCCAACGATATGTATGCCATTGTTAATATTCACTGGGATGGCGGTTGGTTGGAGGAGAACTGCATACCCGCCAAGCAGGATGAGAATAACATTAAGCAACATGCACTTTGGACTCAGATTGCTAACAAGTTGAACCATTACGATGAACACCTGCTGTTTGCCGGTGCCAACGAGCCTAATGTGGATAATGCACAGAAGATGACTGTGTTGAAATCATATTTGCAAACTTTCGTTAATGCCGTGCGTGCCACTGGTGGTAATAATGCTGTGCGTAACCTTATCGTTCAAGGTCCCAATACCGATATCAGCACTACCGACCAGCTTTTTGGCACCATGCCTACCGATGTTGTTGACAACCGCATGATGGTGGAGGTGCATTACTACAATCCATGGACGTTCTGTGGTATGGAGAAGGATGAGAGCTGGGGCAAGATGGCCTATTTCTGGGGCGATTTTAAAGTAGCAGGATCCGACCGTAATGCCACTTCAGGTGATGCGGCAGAGATGAAAACTCTGTTTGGCAAGATGAAGAGCCGTTTTGTTGATAACGGTATTCCAGTTATACTAGGTGAGTATGGTGCCATCACCATGCATAAGGGATTGGGCGATCTTCAGGAGGCACACGATAAGTCGCGCAGCCTTTTTGACGAGACAGTAACCCGCGAAGCCAAGAATCATGGTATGGTTCCATTCTACTGGGAAACCGGTGGTGTGGTAGATCGCTACACCGGAGCTATCAAGGATAATTATGCCATTGATGGAATAAAAAAAGGTGCAGCAGCAGGTAACTATCCTTATTAATAAAAACTGAAAATGCTGGGCTGTTTCTTTGCTGAGGCCGCCCAGCTATTTAAGAAATAAATCTGTAAATGAATTAATGATGAGAGGATTTTGGATAATTATTGCCGGTTGGATGGCTGTTGCGTGCAGTGCACCTAACTGGAAGTCCGATGATGTAGGGCTAACTCTTTACCCAAAAAAACAAGATGCCGGCAAGCTGATTCGTATTGAGCCGTATAACGACAATGTAATCAGGGTGATAGCTTCTAAAACTGATAGTTACACTACCGATGCCAGCCTTATGGCACTGCCACGCAGTCAGCAGGTGCGCTTTGCCGTGGCCGATGAGGGTGATGTGGTATCTGTGGCCACTGCTAAGGTAAAAGTGAGGGTTAATAAAATTAGTGGAGCCGTAAATTTTTATAATGAAAACGACTCGCTGATTTTGGCCGAAGAAACTAATGGTGGAAAAACTTTCACCAATTTTGAAATTGATGGCGATAAAGCCTACTCGGTTAGGCAGGTGTTCCAATCGCCTGATGATGAGGCATTTTACGGTCTTGGCCAGCACCAGAGCGACGAGTTCAACTGGAAAGGACGTAACGAAGAGCTGTTTCAATACAATACAAAGGTGTCGGTGCCGTTTGTGCTATCGAGCCGTAACTATGGTATCCTATGGGATAATAACTCGCTGTCGCGCTTTGGCGATCCGCGTCCATACAGCAATATCAATCAGTTCAAACTATATAATAAAGATGGTGTAGAGGGCGGTCTTACTGCAACTTACATGGTGAATAAAGACCCCGATAATGTGTTTGCTACACGTACTGAGTCAACCATCGACTACGAAAATATTAAAACTGTGCTCAATTTCCCGCATGATTTTCCATTCTTTAATTCCGCAATTACCTGGGAAGGCGATATTGAGCCAAACGAAACAGGTGTTTACCGTTTCCTTCTTTACTATGCCGGATATACTAAGGTGTATATTGATAATGAGCTTGTTGTGCCCGAGAGATGGCGCACTGCCTGGAACCCCAATGGCTATAAGTTCAATTTGAACCTCACCAAAGGCAACCGTTATAATGTGAGACTTGAGTGGCAGCCCGATGGCGGTGCATCATATATTGGCCTAAAAGCACTATCGCCTGTTGACGATGTTGAGCAGAATAAACTCTCGCTCTGGTCGGAGATGGCACGTCAGATTGATTACTACTTCATCAACGGAAATAGTTCTGACGAGGTGATTAGTGGTTACCGTGCAGTTACCGGTACTTCTCAAATCATGCCTAAGTGGGCAATGGGTTTCTGGCAGAGTCGTGAGAGATATAAGACTCAGGATGAGATTCTTGGCGCCTTGAAAGAGTTCCGCCGCCGTCAGATTCCTATTGATAATATAGTGCTCGACTGGAACTACTGGCCCGAGAATGCATGGGGAAGTCACGAATTTGATAAAAACCGTTTCCCCGACCCAAAAAAGATGGTTGATGATATTCACGGCCTCAATGCAAAAATAATGATATCGGTATGGCCTAAATTCTATGTTACTACCGAGCATTACAAGGAGTTCGACAGCAAAGGATGGATGTATCAGCAGGCTGTTAAGGATAGCATTCGCGACTGGGTTGGCCCGGGTTATGTGGGCTCATTCTATGATGCTTACTCGGCTGATGCCCGCAAACTATTCTGGGAGCAGATGCGCGAACATCTATACACTTTGGGCATTGATGCTTGGTGGATGGATGCCAGCGAACCTAACGTGCGCGACTGTACCGATATGGACTATCGTAAAGCACTTTGTGGCCCAACAGCTTTGGGTACATCAACCGAGTATTTTAATGCCTATGCTTTGGTTAATGCTGAGGCTATATACGACGGACAGCGTGGAGTGGATAACGATAAGCGTGTGTTCCTCCTTACCCGTTCTGGTTTTGGAGGTATTCAGCGTTACTCAACAGCAACATGGAGTGGCGATATTGCCTCGCGCTGGGAGGATATGAAAGCCCAAATCCCTGCCGGTATCAACTTCGCAATGAGCGGTGTGCCTTACTGGACAATGGATAATGGTGGATTCTGCGTTGAGCGTCGTTTTGAGACTGCCAAAGAGGGCTCGGCCGACCGCGAAGAGTGGCGTGAGCTTAATGCCCGTTGGCATCAGTTTGGTGCGTTTGTGCCTCTATTCCGCACACACGGCCAGTTCCCATTCCGCGAAGTGTGGAATATTGCTCCCGATAATCACCCTGCGTATGGCACCATCAAGTACTATACCGAGCTGAGATACAAGTTGATGCCATATATCTACTCATTGGCCGGATGGACTTATCTGAAAGACTATACTTTGATGAGAGGTCTCGTAATGGATTTTGCTAATGATAAAGCGGTGCAAAGCATTGGCGACCAATATATGTTTGGTCCGTCGCTTATGGTTTGTCCTGTGTATGAGCATAAAGCAACTTCGCGCGAGGTATATCTGCCTGTCGGTTACGACTGGTTCGACCTATACACCGGTGCCAAATTCGAAGGTGGTAAGAAAATCATTGCTGATGCGCCTTACACCCGTATGCCGGTATTTGTGCGCTCAGGCTCTATAATTCCTACCGGGCCTGTTATTCAGTACACATCCGAAGTGAGCGAAAAACCTCTTACCCTTATGGTGTATGATGGTGCTGATGGTCAGTTTGACTGGTATGATGATGAAGGAACCAATTATGATTATGAGAAGGGAGAATACTCGATTATTCCTATCAGCTATAATAATGCATCTAAAAAAGTTGTTATAGGCGCTCGTCAGGGGAGTTTTGAAGGAATGAGAGATAACCTGCAAATCAACATTGTGTTTGTGTCAGAAAAAAGTCGTTCAGGAATGGATGTGGCAGCAAAAAATGCTAAGCTGATAACCTATTCCGGTGCTGAGGTGACTGTAGCTTTTGATAATTAATTTAACCTTTCATAAAACCTAATACGTTGTGTTTGTTGTCCCTCAAAGATGTAATTTTCTATTTCACTCTTTGAGGGATTATTTCAAAAACTAATTAACTAAAATTGATAGTGTGAAGAAGCTTGTAGTGTTATTGTTTGTTGTCTCCGCCCTCTTGGCCGGTTGCTCAAACAGCGATTCTCGCAGAAGAGTAGAATTTAATGATGGATGGAGGTTTAATCTCGGAAATGTAGAAGGTGCTGAGACAGAGAACTTTAATGATGGTGATTGGCGACAGCTAACCCTGCCTCACGACTGGGCCATTGAGGGCGAATTCAGCGAAGATAACCCCGCAGGTGCTGGTGGTGGTGCACTTCCGGGTGGCATAGGCTGGTATCGTAAAAATTTCTCTGTTGATGATGTAAAGGCTGGTCAGCGTGTGTATGTCGATTTCGACGGTGTGTATATGAACTCGTCGGTATTTGTTAATGGCACCCTGGTTGGCGAGCGCCCCAATGGTTATATCTCTTTCCGGTATGATATTACCGACTTACTGCATAATGGCAAGAATACTATTGCAGTGAAGGTTGATAACGACCTGCAGCCCAACTCTCGCTGGTATAGCGGATGCGGCATCTACCGTAATGTGTGGCTCACAATTGTTAATCCTGTGCATGTTGATCAATGGGGTACGTTTATTACTACTCCTGTGGTTGATGCTGATAATGCTACACTTGCTGTTTCTACCACTATCAATAATTCTTTGGATGATGCTGTTACTGTGGATGTTAGAACTACAGCCTTAAGCGATTCAGGTAAAAAACTTGTATCAAAAGTATCTACCGTTGGGCTTGATGGCAAATCATCAAAAAGCATAAACCAATCGTTGGTTATTGAAAAACCTGTTTTGTGGGATGTTGAAAATCCATATCTGTATAGTGTTCTTACAGAGGTGATTATTGGCGGAAAGGTGTTGGATGAATACACTACAACTACCGGAATACGTACATTCCGCTTCGATGCCAAAGATGGATTTTTCCTGAATGGTAAAAACTTGAAAATCAAAGGTGTGTGTATGCACCACGATTTGGGTGCTTTAGGTTCGGCCATCAATGTACGTGCCATGGAGCGTCAGCTTGAGATATTGCGCGATATGGGCTGTAACTCAATACGTACATCGCACAACCCACCTGCACCCGAGCTTCTCGATCTGTGCGACCGTATGGGATTTATAGTTCAGAATGAGACTTTCGATATGTGGCGTAAGAAAAAAACTGCTTACGACTACTCGCTATATTTCAATGAGTGGCACGAACGCGACCTTACCGATCATATTATGCGCGACCGTAACCACCCGTCGGTATTGATGTGGAGTATTGGTAATGAGGTGCTTGAGCAGTGGACGCATGAAGATGCCGATACTCTCGACATACGCACTGCCAACCTGCTGCTTAACTTCAAGCGCGACCCAAGCCAGCTGGCCAAAGAGGGCGAAGAGATGAGCATCAACTCAATGCTTACCATTAAACTGGCCAATATTGTGCGTTCGCTCGATACTACCCGTCCTATCACTGCCGGAAACAACGAGCCAAACCCTTACAACCATCTGTTTCAGGCTAAAACACTCGATTTGATTGGCTATAACTATCATGAGGAGTGGTTCGACGATGTGCCTACCAACTTCCCAGGTAAGCCGTTTATCATCACCGAGAGCACATCGGCACTGGCAACCCGTGGTTACTACCGTATGCCAAGCGACTCGATGTTTATTTGGCCGGCACGTTGGGATCTGCCCTTCTCCGATCCGTCATTCTCATGCTCATCCTACGATAATAACCATGTGCCCTGGGGTACAACTCACGAGGAGTCGTGGAGGCTTACCAAGCAGAACAGCTTCATCAGCGGATTGTATGTGTGGACCGGTTTCGACTACCTTGGCGAGCCAACTCCTTATTGGTTCCCGGCACGCAGCTCTTTCTTCGGAATAGTTGATTTGGCAGGATTTCCTAAGGATGTTTACTATATGTATCAAAGTGAGTGGACCGACAAAGCTATGCTTCACCTCTTCCCGCACTGGAACTGGCAGGAAGGTCAGGATGTTGACCTGTGGGCATATTACAACCAGGCCGATGAGGTTGAGCTATTTGTGAATGATAAATCTCAAGGCGTGAAGAAAAAAGAGAACGACTCATTCCATGTCAGCTGGAGGGTGAAGTTTGAACCCGGCACCGTTAAAGTAATATCGCGCAAAGATGGTAAAGAGGTGATGACCAAAGAGATAAGCACTGCTTCCCAGCCATCGAAAATTAGACTTACTGCCGATAGAAATATTATTACTGCCGATGGTAAGGACTTGAGTTTCATTACTGTAGAGGTAACTGACGAGAATGGTAATTTGGTTCCTTATGCTGATAATCTTATCAATTTTGATATTGATGGTGCAGGCTTTATTGCCGGCGTTGACAATGGCAGCCAAACAAGCATGGAGTCGTTTAAGGCCAACTACCGTAAGGCATTCTATGGTAAATGTTTAGTTATAGTTCAGAATAACGGCAAAAACGGAAATATTACCCTTAAGGCAAGTTCCGACCAGCTTAAATCTGAAAGTATTGTAATTAAAACATCCAAGAATATTTGACTTAAAGAATATGAGATCTCTCACTTCGTTCGAGATGACAATAGTTTAAAATCAAGATAATGAAACTAAAAAACAGATATTTTGCATCGGCACTGGCGGTGGTGGCATTTATGCTTGCCCCAATGGTGACTACAGCGCAAAAAAGCAATCAGGATATCGAGAAGCGCATCGACGAGATAATATCCAAAATGACTTTAGAAGAGAAGGTGGCAATGTGTCATGCTCAATCAAAATTCAGTTCACCGGGTGTGCCGCGCCTTGGTGTTCCTGAGCTATGGATGAGCGATGGTCCGCATGGTGTGCGTGGTGAGATTAACTGGGACGACTGGGGGTATGCCGGCTGGACCAATGACTCTTGTACCGCATTTCCGGCTCTTACTGCCCTTGCCGCTTCGTTCAACCCTGAGCTTAGTTACGATTATGGTAAAGCAATAGGTGCCGAAGCACGTTATCGTAAAAAAGATGTGCTACTTGGCCCAGGTGTAAATATTTACCGCACACCACTTAACGGACGTAACTTCGAGTATATGGGTGAAGATCCCTATCTGGCATCAAAAATGGTGGTTCCTTACGTGAAGGGCGTTCAGCTCAATGGTGTTGCTGCCTGCGTGAAGCACTACGCACTTAATAACCAGGAGGAGTGGCGCGGACATATCAA
>CAZWOA010000013.1:19254-20429 GCA_964635545.1 uncultured Marinilabiliaceae bacterium | reverse complement strand
CTCACTGCTTCTGCAAAATTTGCCTATGACGAGTATTTCCTTGCACGCCCATTCCTCGAGATGCTGAAAAAAGGCGAAGTGCCTGTATCGGTGGTTGATGATAAGGTTAGAAGAATTCTTAGGCTGATGATGCGCACCACCATGAGTGAAAACCGCCCTTTGGGCGCATTGAATACTGAAGAACACTCTGCCACAGCATTTAACGTGGCCAAAGAAGGTATTGTGCTTTTGAAAAATCAGAAAAAACTATTACCTATCTCTACCGATAAAAAGATGACCATTGCCGTAATTGGTGAAAATGCTACCCGTAGCATGGCCATAGGTGGCGGTTCGTCGGAGTTGAAAGCCAAATATGAGGTGTCGGTACTCGATGCCATGAGGAGTAAATATAAAAATGCCACAATTAAACATGCTGTGGGTTACACCAGTGGCCCATCAGCTTACGGAAGAGAGATTGCGCCCGAGGAAGACCAGGCTCTGCTTCAGAGTGAGGCAGTTAAAGTTGCTACCGGAGCCGACGTGGTGCTGTTTGTGGGCGGATTGAATAAAAACCACTATCAGGATTGCGAGGGGGGCGATAGATTATCAATGGCTCTACCCTTTGGTCAGGATGAATTGTTGCAGAAAATTTTAGCAGTAAATCCCAATGTTGCTGTGGTTCTTATCAGTGGTAACGCTGTTGAGATGCCATGGATTGGCAAAGTTGGTTCGGTGGTTCAGGCTTGGTACCTGGGTAGCGAGGCGGGTAATGCCATAGTGTCGGTGCTTAGTGGCGATACCAACCCATCGGGCAAACTGCCATTCTCATTCCCTGTTAAGCTGACCGATAATGCAGCACATGCGTTTGGTGAAATTTCCTATCCCGGCGATAGCATTAACCAGCATTATAAAGAGGATATCCTAGTGGGTTACCGCTGGCACGAAACCAAGAAAATCAAGCCACTGTTTGCTTTCGGTTACGGATTGTCTTACACATCGTTCAATATTGCCAATATTGCTTTGGATAAAGCCAAGTATTCTGAAAATGAAATGATTAAGGTTAGTGTCGATATCGTGAATACCGGTAATGTTGCCGGTGCTGAAGTTGTTCAGGTATATACCGGAATGCCAAAATCGAAAGTTACACGTTCGGTGAAAGAGCTTAAAGGTTTTGCCAAAAAAGAGGTGAATGCCGG
>CAZWOA010000013.1:14954-19154 GCA_964635545.1 uncultured Marinilabiliaceae bacterium | reverse complement strand
ATTGCAGGCATAGTTTTTATGAAAAACTAAAAAAGGTGGCCTTATAAATTGCATGATTAAAATCCTTTTTTAGCTTTGTATATTAAATATCAATCTTTTTGTAGGAAATTGAAAAAAATAATTCTATCCCTTGCCTTTGTTTGCCTCAGTGCAATTATCAATTATTGCAATGCAGGTTTCTATCCGTTTGCCCGCTTAGATACATATAATGGGCTGGTTAACAATCAGGTATTGTCGGTTTATAAGGATTCAAAAGGATTTGTATGGTTTGGCACAAATGCCGGTCTTAGTCGCTACGATGGCTTCAAATTTACCAATTATGTGCACGATGTTAATGATTCTACATCAATTGCCGATAATTATGTGATTAATATTCAGGAGCTTGCAACAGGTGATTTGCTTCTCGAAACTCGCTGGAAGTATGTTATTTATGACTATAGAAAAGACAGATTTACCAATAAAATTGACGAATATTTTAAAAATCTGGTTCCTGCTACCGGCTATAAATCAATTTATGTAGATGAAAAAAAACAGGTTTGGTTTATAGGTTACGATAATCAGTTGACGCTGCAAGATTTTGATAATCACCGTCTTTATAACCCTTTTAGGGATGTAACCCTTCAAAAGGACGACATAGTTGATTTCAGTCATTCTAAAAATCTCTATCGAATTATTTATAACTCGGGTGTTATAGAGTTTTATAACGACTCTGATTATAGTATGGAGTTTCATAATGATCGCTTGGAGGGTGATATTGCCAACAACAACAATATTGTGCGTCTTTTTGTCGATTCAGATAATGACCTATGGGTATATTCAGAGACTAAGGGTCTCTACTTTTATCAGACACAGCTAAATACATGGCATCATTGCACCTATAATTCGGGTAAATTTAAGCTTTCAAGTAATCTGGTTCGAAAAATTGTGCAGGATAATGAGGGTAAAATATGGGTTGCTACCGACCATGGAGGTATAGATATTATAGATAAAAAGACCGGAGCGGTACAAACCATATTGCATCGCAAAGAGGATCCCAAAAGCTTGTCTCAAAACTCAATTATAGATCTCTTTAAAGATGACTTGGGAATTATTTGGGTGGCAACCTATAAAAAGGGTGTGTGTTACTATCATGAGTCGAAATTCAAATTTCCTCATTACTATAATGTCTCTGATGATCCACTGTCGCTTCCGTTTAATGATATCAACTGTTTCAGTGAGGATAACAAAGGGAACTTATGGCTGGGCACCAATGGGTTCGGACTAATTTATTTTAATCGTAAAGAAAATAGATATACTACTTACCGTCACAATTTATCTAACCCCAATAGTGTTAGTAGTGATGTGATTGTGAGTTTGCATTATGATAATGACGGAGTGCTGTGGATAGGTACCTATATGGGTGGCTTATGCTCATTCAATGGTGTTGAATTTAAGAGTTATCGAAATATTAAGGATGATCCTACATCGTTGCCCAATGATAATATTTGGACTATTGAATCTCTTTCTAAAGATAAATTGTTAATCGGAACGTTGGGAAGTGGTGTCACAATTTTAGATAAAAAGAGTGGTAAGTTTCACTCTCCCGCATCCAATAAGCTTACACCGGTAAATAGTGATTATATCACTTGTTTTACTCCGCTTAAAGCCGGTAATGTGCTTGTTGCCACTACTATAGGTGTGTCATTGCTCGATGTGGAGTCGAAACTTTACAAGCCGTGGCCGAGAGATAAAAACGGAAATGTAATTTCGTTGGGTAATTATATGGTCAACTATGTGCTGGAAGATAGCCGAGGCCTAATATGGATTGCTACCCGCGAAGGACTTAATGTTTATGACCCGATTGATAAATCATTGAAAATATTCGGACAATCTGACGGTTTTAGTACTGGTATTTTTGACTGTATTCTCGAAGATAATAACCGTGGAATATGGGTGAGTAAATCGGACGGTGTGAGCAAAATAGTTGTGTCACAGGTAGATAATAACTATACCTACAGTATAAATAATTACACCGTTAATGATGGCTTGCAGGATAATGAATTCAATATCAACTCATGCCTGAAAACCAGTCAGGGAGAGTTAATTTTTGGTGGCCCCAATGGATTTAACATGTTTCTGCCTCAAAATGTGGATCCTACGCGTGGCATGACCAAGATGCAGTTTACCGACTTCCTTATTTTTAACCGGTCGTTAAAGGCTGATGAAAAGGTGGGCGGAAAAGCTATTCTTACCAAGTCGATGTTCAACAACCCTAAAATCAGGCTGCCATACCGCATCAATGTGTTCTCTTTGGAGTTTACCTCCTTTGATTACCTTATATCTCAGAAATTCCACTATCGTTACAAGATGGAAGGGTTTGATAATGATTGGCTTGAGCTTAATTCAGATGTGCGAAGGGTAACTTATACCAACCTTAATGCCGGCGATTATGTATTCAAGATAGGAGCAGTAAGTCAGGACGGAACCATTGTTGCCCCGGTTTCATCGTTGGATATTACTATTAATCCACCTTTTTATGCTACCATTCCGGCATTAATGTTTTATTTGTTGATAATTGTTGGTGCGCTTATATGGATGAGGTACAATATCTTACGTCGTGAACGTGCCAAAAACTTTATTGAGCAGGAGCGTCTGCATGCAAGGCGCAATCATGAGCTGGACGAAATGAAACTGCGCTTCCTCACCAATGTTAGTCATGAGTTCAGAACGCCGCTTACTCTTATAATAACTCCGGTAGAGCAACTGCTTAAAGAGGTTCATATGGAGGCATTTCAAGTGCCGTTAACCCTAATCCATAAAAATGCAAAACAACTTTTAAGGCTTGTTAATCAGTTGCTTGACTTCAGAAAACTTGACTCGCAAGCTATGACTTTCTATTCGTCGCATGGCGATGTTGTAATGTTTATTAAGGATATTTCGGCACGTTTTTTTATTGAGTTCGAAAACAAGAAAATTTCGTTCAGTTTCCATTCCGATATCAATAAACTTAATATGAATTTTGATAGGGATAAGATGGAGAAAATAGTGATGAATCTTCTATCCAACGCCCTTAAATACACCAAAGAAAATGGCGAAGTTAGAGTTGAATTATCCGTATTAACCAATGAAGATGAGACGAAGGAGCTGGTTATTAAGGTTATGGATACAGGTGTTGGTATTGCAGAGGATGAGCATGATAAGATTTTCGACCGTTTCTATCAGAGCAAGCAGGAGGGAGCCACAGCCGGTAGTGGCATAGGCCTTAACCTTACCCGCGAAATGGTGCTGCTTCACGGAGGTACCATAAAAGTTGAGAGTCAGCCTGGTAATGGATCGGTATTTATAGTTCAAATTCCATGTGTTGAAGATTTATCACCTGCCGATGATGTTGATGTAGCGGAAGCCAACTACCCCGAATCGGGCAAGGAGGTCTCTTCGCAAGAGCGACTGATTCTTATTGTGGAGGATAATATGGAGTTGCGAAATTATCTTCGCGATGTGCTCGAGAATGAATACAGTGTGGTTGTGGCCGAAAATGGTAAGGAGGGTTACGACCTGGCAGTGAAGAAGATACCTGATCTTATCATCAGTGATATTATGATGCCGGTGATGGATGGTAACGAGTTCTGTACCCGCATTAAAGAGGATGTCCGCACTTCGCATATTCCGTTCATCATGCTCACAGCCGTGGCAGGTGATGAGGCTAAACTTTCCGCATTTAAAAAGGGGATCGACGACTATATTACCAAACCGTTCAATATCGACCTGCTATTACTGAGAATTCAGAAACAGCTGGATCAGAGGGATATGTATCGCAAGAAATTCCAGAAGTATGTGGAGATTAATCCCGGTGATATTGAAGTAAGTACCCTCGACCAGAACCTAATTAAGAAAGCGATTGCCTTTGTGGAGAAAAATATTGCCGAACCCGACTTCTCGGTTGAGGATTTGAGTCAGGAATTGGGTATGAGTCGTGTGTATCTATATAAAAAATTATTGGCCATAACCGGTAAAACTCCCACTGAGTTTATTCGCATTATCAGGTTGAAACGTGCTGTTCAGCTACTTGAGAAATCCGATTTGTCAGTATCTGAAATTGCATATAGCGTAGGATTCAATAACCCGCGATACTTCACCAAATACTTCAAAGAGGAGTACGGCGTGCTACCGTCATTATATCATAATAAAAATAAGGAGTAGATGGTTTCTGCATTTGCAATG
>CAZWOA010000013.1:0-14854 GCA_964635545.1 uncultured Marinilabiliaceae bacterium | reverse complement strand
CATTGCTAATTGCACATTGCTAATTGTTCATTCCTCATTGGAAATTGTTCATTGCCCTAAACTAATCTGCCAATTTATTGTTTCATATTTTGCATTACCCTAATTGTAGGTTAACCATTTTTAGTTAATATTGTAAAAATGAAGACCGCATGGTTTTCTTTTTTTATCTGAAAAAAAACTATGGAACAGTCTAAAACAAAAATAACCAAACCCGATTGGCTAAAGATTCAGCTTCCCAACACCGCTGAGTATAGCTGGATGAATAAAACCATTCGCGATAATGGGCTTCACACTATATGCACAAGTGGCAAATGCCCCAATGCAGCCGAGTGCTGGGGACGAGGTACTGCAACTTTCATGATTCTGGGCGATATTTGTACCCGCGCATGCAAGTTTTGCAATGTTAAAACCGGCCGTCCGTTGGAAGTTGACACTAAAGAGCCGCAGCGTATAGCGCGCTCGGTGCAGATTATGAAGCTTAAACATGCCGTAATCACATCTGTTGATAGGGACGACCTTAAAGATGGTGGCGCATCAATATGGGCCGAGACCATCAGACGGGTGAAGGAGGTGAATCCTGGAGTTACTATGGAGGTGCTTATTCCCGATTTTAATGGCAATGGCGATCTTATTCAGGTGGTGATGGATGCTGCGCCCGAGGTTATCTCGCATAATATGGAGACTGTGCGAAGACTCACTCCGAAAATCAGAAGTAAGGCTAAATATGATGTAAGCCTGTCAACCCTTAAATATATTGCTGATGGCGGATTGATTGCCAAATCGGGCATTATGCTGGGGCTTGGCGAAGAGGAAGATGAGGTGCTTGAAACAATGTGTGATGTGCGCCGTGCTGGTGTTAAGGTTATTACTATTGGCCAATATTTACAACCTACAAAAGTTCACTGGCCTGTGCATGAGTACGTTTCGCCCGAGCAGTTTAAGAAATATGAAATTGCAGGTCTTGAAATGGGCTATGATTATGTGGAGAGTGGCCCGCTTGTAAGGTCGTCCTACCATGCCGAACGTCATATTCAACTGGGAAAGAAGAGGGTGCTATGATAGAAGTTTTGTTTGAAGACCTTGGCGTTGCCGAGTATAAAAAAGTGTGGGATTATCAGGAGAAAATATTCTCTGAGATGATATCAGTAAAGCAGGATAACGATGGGAAATTATGCCCCAGCCACCTGCTTTTTGTAGAGCATCCCCATGTTTACACCCTTGGAAAAAGCGGGCATGAGAATAACCTGCTTATCAATGATGCTTTTTTAAGTAAAATAGGAGCCACCTACTTCAAAAGTAACCGTGGTGGCGATATTACATATCATGGGCCGGGGCAGCTTGTTGGTTATCCCATTTTTGATCTCGAAGCATTGTCGATGCCCATTAAAACCTATGTGCATCTGCTTGAGCAGGCAATTATTAATTCGTTGCAGGAGTTTGGTATCGAATCGGGAAGGCTTGATGGTGCTACAGGTGTGTGGCTCGATGTGGATAATCCGCAGAAAGCGCGTAAGATTTGTGCCATAGGCGTTAAGGCCAGCCGTCATGTTACGATGCACGGTTTTGCACTGAATATCAATACCGACCTCTCATATTTTAATCATATCAATCCTTGCGGTTTCGTAGATAAGGGTGTAACCTCGCTGGAACGCGAAAAAGGAGGCATCCAGGATATGGAATACGTTAAAAGTGTGGTCAAAAAACATATGGGCAAGGTGTTTGAATTTGAGATTGTTGAAGTTCAAACAGAGTTGGGCTGATAAGGAATTATATGGTTTTTAACTTTAAGACAGATTATTTGACTAACTTTGGTCAATGGAAAAAAGGTGGAACATAAAAGAAGATGGGGATCCCCATGTTATCGAGGAGTTGGCTCACTCGTTGAATATCAGTAAAGTGCTGGCGCGCTTGCTGGTGCAACGCGGTGTTACGACCTTTGAGGAGGCGCGTGCTTTTTTTCGTCCTAAATTAACCGATCTGCATAATCCTTTTCTGATGAAGGATATGGATGAAGCGGTGAAACGTATTGATACAGCGTTCAATAATAATGAACGAATTCTCATATATGGTGATTATGATGTGGATGGAACCACGTCTGTAGCTCTGGTTTTGTCTTTCTTAGGACGATTTTATGATAATCTCGATTTCTATATCCCCAACAGATATGATGAGGGATATGGAGTCTCTATAAAAGGTATCGACTATGCGGCCGAAACCGGCTGCTCCCTGGTAATTGCTCTCGACTGCGGCATTAAAGCCGTGGAGAAGGTGGCTTATGCGAAAAGCAAAAATATAGATTTTATTATCTGCGACCACCACACGCCGGGCGACTCACTGCCTGAGGCGGTGGCTTGTCTCGACCCTAAACGAAGCGACTGTAACTATCCTGATAAAAACTTGTCGGGATGCGGTGTGGGCTTTAAACTTATGCAGGCCTTCTGCAGGTTTAGAGACTATAAAGAGTCGGTGTTGATGGATTATGTTGACTTGGTTGTGGTGAGTATCGCCTCCGATATTGTGCCAATAACCGGTGAAAACAGGGTGCTTGCCCATTTCGGACTGAAGAAGCTTAATGAAAATCCGTCTATGGGACTGAGGTCAATCATTAAGGTGTCAGGCATGGAGGGTAAGGAGATGTCGGTGAGCGATATCGTATTCAAAATAGGGCCACGCATCAATGCAGCCGGGCGTATTGATACCGGCAAAGATGCTGTGGATCTGCTTATTAACCTCGATGAGGAGAGTGCCGGCACAATGAGTAACGATATCAATGCCTGTAACGAAACCCGTAAGGACCTCGACCGTAACATCACTCAGGAGGCACTGGAGATAATAGATTCGGATGAGGTGCTGCTGAAAAAATATTCTACGGTGCTGTTCCGTCCCGATTGGCATAAAGGGGTTATAGGTATTGTGGCTTCAAGGCTCACCGAAACTTATTACCGCCCAACGGTAATACTTACCGAGTCGAAAGGGCTTGCTACCGGTAGTGCCCGTTCGGTTGATGGTTTCGACCTTTATAGCGCCATTGAGTCGTGTGCCGATTTGCTTGAGAATTTTGGCGGCCATATGTACGCTGCCGGACTTACCATGAAGATTGAGAATGTGCCTGTGTTTATCGAAAGGTTTGAGAGTTATGTGGCTGCCAATATTCTGCCCGAGCAGATGGTGCCTCAAATAGAGGTCGATTCGGAGTTGCACCTTACCGATATTACACCCAAATTTTTCCGTATCCTGAAGCAGTTTCAGCCATTCGGACCGGGAAATATGAAGCCGGTGTTTAAAACTGCCAATGTGTTCGATTATGGCACTTCAAAAGCTGTTGGTCGAGATAAAGATCACCTCAAACTGGAACTTATCGAAGGTCATTCGGCTGCCATAAAGCAAGGTGTAGCCTTTGGTATGGGCGATAAAATTGAGCAGGTTAAAGGTGGTGCACCGTTTGATATATGCTACAATGTAGAAGAGAATGTTTATAACGGAAATGTGTCATTACAATTGATGATTAAAGATATTCATTTTAATACCTAAACTTATGACAGAGCGTAAACAATTTGTAGCTACAGCCGAGGCTAAAGGTAAGGCTAAGCAGTTGCGTCTATTCGCTATTTTGGCATGGATAGTCGCTATTGGTGGTGAGGTGTTCACTATCCTCAAACTTATTAATGATGATATGCTTACCTGGCTCATCGTGGCCATTGTGGTAATTCTTGCACTTGCAGTTACCGGTTCTTTGCTTTGGAAAAAGGCTAACCGCCTCGATCCGGCATCAGAAAAGGATAAAGTGCGTTTCTTTATTCAAAATCAACTGGGTGCACTGATTGCAGCTATCGCTTTCCTACCACTTATTATTTTTATTCTTACTGATAAGAAAATCAGTGGTAAAACTAAAGGTATTGCAGGTGCTGTTGCTGTTGTGGCCTTCCTGGTTGCCGGAATTACCGGTGTGGATTTTAATCCTCCATCAATAGAAAAATACACTGAAGAGATTAATAATCAGACTGATGTGATTAAGAGTCTTAATAATGGTGTTGACTATGTGTATTGGACCACAAAAGGTAATAAATACCACCTTTACGAAGATTGCCAACATATCCGCGGACGCGAGCAGCATGGCGGCACTGTGAAAGAGGCGTGGGAAGAGCGCAAAATTGGCGACTCCGAGCTTTGCTTAACATGTAAAAAGAAGGCCGAAAAGGGTATTGACCAGCCCGAGGGGCATAGTGCCGAACTTGGCGATGCCGGTGAAGAAGTTACAGAAGAGTAGTAAAAATAAAGAAAGCCACAGCGATATTTCAGCTGTGGTTTTTTGTTAATATGATATCCAACCGTCATATTTTGGGGGCGTTATTCGTTATTCGTGGGTCGTTATTCGTTATTCGTAATTCGCAATTGCTCCATACACTCTTAGCCCTCTAGTTATATAAGATGCCGCTCCTACGGAGCTATTACCACGTTACAACTTTTATTTCGCTCCTCTGGAGCTAAAACAATCAGTAATATAGAGAGTTACATATTTTTGAAGCCCTCCACCTTCAACCCTCCATCTTCGCAATTCGTCTTTCGTCATTCGTGCTTCGACCAACGACCAACGCTCAACAACCACCCATTCTCACTTCTCGCGCCACTTTCTCGCGCCACTTTCTCTCCAATTAATAAAAAGTTGTATATTAGTAATTTAATATCGAATAGATTTTTAAACTTTTGACTATGTCCCTCAAAAAGAATAGATGGTTCATTGCTACAATGGCAACCTTGGCGCATATGTGTCTTGGAACTGTATATGCATGGAGTTTTTTCCAGAATCCGGTGGCTGAGACTTTCGGATGGAGCAATGCAGCCACGGCAGGTGCTTTCAGCTTGGCAATCTTCGTGCTGGGTGTTACCGCCGCTTGGGGTGGCATCAATATCGACCGCATAGGGTCGCGAAAAATGGCCGTTATAGGCTCTTTTCTCTATGCCTCGGGTTACATAATTTCATACTTTGCTTTTCAGGCTTCGTCGGTTGTGATGCTATATTTGGGCTACGGACTGGTGGGCGGCATGGGGCTTGGACTGGTATATGTGGCACCGGTGGCCACTGTGTCGGGCTGGTTCCCCGATAAGCAGGGGCTTGCAACCGGCATGGTGGTGATGGGCTTCGGACTTGGTGCATTTGTTATGTCAAAAGTGCTGGCTCCTATTTTTATGGGGATGTTTAACAATAATTTATCGCATACATTCTTAGCAATTGGTATTTTGCTCCTGGTAATTCTTCCTGTTTTCAGTTCATTTCTTCAAACCAAAGAGAAGTCGGCAATCACGAAAGCGGTAAACGGCAATATGCTTCATGTAATAGTAAAGCCATCCTATATTTTTATATGGATTATGTTCATGCTCAATATTGTAGCAGGCATGATTTTCCTTTCGTTCCAATCACCATTGTTTCAGGATTTATTGAAAACTGAAGGATTAACCGATGTTGCCGAACTGGCTGCTAAAGGAGCCACTCTGATTGCTGTAAGTGCTATATTTAATGGTGTGGGGCGTTTCTTCTGGGGTGCCGTTTCCGATAAACTGGGGCGTGTAACCTCTTTCAGGCTGATTTTCATTATCGAAATTGTTGTTTTTGTGCTTCTCATCGTTAGCAAAAGTCCTGTATTGTTCTTTATAGGCGTGTGTATAGTGCTGCTTTGCTATGGAGGTGGCTTTGGTATTGTGCCTGCGCTGGTTAAGGAGCGATATCCCGCAATTATGGCATCGGTATATGGCATAACTCTTATCGGATGGGGCGTTGGTGGTATAGTGGGGCCGCAGATTGTGGCTTATATGCGTGATAATTATGGTGCCGATGCCGGGGTTTACTCATTTGTGGCAGGTGTTATATTGTTGTGTCTGGGTTTTGTTTTTTCACTGCTTGTGAAGAGGTCGCCCGAAACCCATATTTAACAAATGCGTAACTTAATGTTGATTATTTCCACTGTTTATATCCGAAAAATATCTATTTTTGGGTGTTATGAGTAATAAAATACATGTAAACCGGCCGTTGGGAGAGCGGATAGAGAGCTTTTTAGAGCAAAATCATAGAACACTTTTTTATGGGTCGTTGCTATTATTGGTGCTGTTCGGATTGGCACTGTTCAACCTGCGCATCAACGAGGGAGGCGACGATAGTGCCTATATCAGCCGGGCGATGGATCTCCTTTCCGAAGGGCGTTACCCATCCTATCAGGGACCTTTGTATCCCATATTTCTGGCTGTGGTGATGGCAGTTACCGGTTATAAACTGGCATTGCTAAAGTTCACCTCTTTGCTGTTTATTGTTGCGGGGCATTACATTCTGTATAAGGCACTTCGCAGTCGAATAAGCTATACTTTACTCTTTACAACCCTTATTCTCACCTCTGTTAATGGTTGGTACCTCTTCTTTGCCAGTCAAACCTATTCCGAGGCAATGTTTATTTTAATTCAAAATCTTTTTGTGCTTCAGTTGATTAAGTATGTTGATTCTGATAAAACAAACAGCCTGAAACAGAGTATTGTGCCACTTTTGTCAATCGCCTTCATGGTGTTGCTGGCTTTCCTTAGCCGCACCGCCGGCTTGGGGCTTGGCATAGCCGGGCTGGTAACATTGCTTGTGATGAGGCGTTATCGCGATTCGGCTGTTTTCAGTTCCCTTGTGGTTATTCTTTTGGTAGGATGGCTCGGCGTGCGGTCGGCTGTGTGGCCTGTGATACCCAATTCGGGTAAGCAGCTTCAGGAGCTTATGCAGAAGCACCCATACGATAAGGGTGAGGGTGAAGAGAATTTTGGCGGTTTTGTGCAACGATTTGTAGATAATTCTCACCTCTACCTATCCAAACATTTTGTTAAGATGGTGGGTTTGAAAAAATCGGATAGCAAATCAACCAATACTTTGGCGGTAATTATTCTCTATGCACTTTTCTTTTATGGTCTGTATCTTAGTTTTAAGTACGATAGGGCGATGCTCGTAATTGGTATCTACCTTATGGTGATGCTGAGTCTTACCTTTGTTTCACTTCAGAAATTGTGGGATCAGTACCGGCTTATTATTCCATATTTTCCGCTGATGATTCTCTTTGTTTCGTTTGCGTTAAGGTCTCTTTTACAGCGTATTGGTAAAGGGCGTTACTATATTGCGTTTTGTATTATTGCGGCAGTAAGTTTTATATCATCGGCAGCCTATTCATTGGGACGGGTCGATTCTAAGGTGCTCATCAGCAATATGCATGGCGACAAATATAACGGCTACACACCCGATTGGGAGAACTACTTGAGAATGAGCGAGTATGTGGGGCAGAATTTGTCGGCAACCGATTATGTGGCATGCCGCAAGCCCGATATGTCGCGACTCTATGCCGGTGGTAAGAAGTTTTATGGTATTTTCAGGTTCGATAGTGAAGATGCCGACGAGTTACTCGACCATCTGAGGGAGAAAAATGTTACCCATATCATTCTTGGCAGTTTGCGTAAAAATCCGGAGATAAATAATGGTGAGGTTATCAATACTTTGCATCGTTATATGTCGTTTATCGCCCAGAAATATCCAAATATTTTTGTGCCCGTATATCAGCAGGGAAATGTTGAGCCGGCCTATCTTTTTTATATCGATTACTCCGTTGCTGAAACCCAAAATAGTGATTTGCAATGACTTTTGAAGGATTAAAAAATCACGCCTACTTTGAGGCTATATCATCGCAGTGGGTGAGGTATCGTAGTGCCCACTCCTACTATTGGAACACCATCACCGATTATTGTAACTATTTTATTCATGATGATGATTCGGTGCTTGAAATTGGCTGCGGCACGGGCGACCTTATTGGTAAGGTGTCGGGACGCAGAAGGATGGGCATCGATTATTGCGAACCGTTAATTCTTCAGGCAAAGCTTTTTTATCCCGATGTGGAATTTAAGTTGATGGCTGCCGAAAATATAGATATCGACGAGAAGTTTGATGTTATCGTGCTTTCCAACCTTATTGGGCTGCTCGATGATATTGAGCATGTGTTTAATCAGCTTCATAAGGTGTGCCACAGTCGCACCCGCATCATTGTTACTTACCATAGCAATTTGTGGGAACCTCTTATAAAACTGGCAGAGGTTATTGGGCTTAAACGTAAAATGCCCGACCAGAACTGGCTCTCTGCCAAAGATATCGTTAATCTTCTGTATTTGGCTGGTTTTGAGACTTATAGGCATAATAGAAGTATGTTTATACCGTTCAAGGTGCCTTTTATAAGTAAGTTTATCAATCGTTTTGTGTCGCGATTGCCTATACTTCAGTTGCTTAGCCTCAATCAGTTTGTATTTGCAAGGCCAATGCCTAAGTCTGATTATGCTGATTGGGAGAAAAAATACTCTGTATCAGTGGTTATTCCCGCGCGCAATGAGAGTGGCAACATTGAGGAGGCTGTAAAGCGTGTGCCTGATATGGGGCGTTTTACAGAGATTATTTTCGTGGAGGGCAACTCAAACGATAATACTTGGGAGGTTATTTCTGATGTGTCAAATAGGTATGGTGCTCAGCGTAAAATAGTTACCACTCAGCAAGAGGGAAGGGGCAAGGGCGATGCAGTGCGTAAAGGCTACTCACTTGCCACAGGTGATATATTGATGATACTCGATGCCGACCTTACCGTTATGCCCGAGGATCTTCCTAAGTTTTACCATGCTTTAGCTACCGGAAAGGGTGAGTTCATTAACGGAGTGAGACTGGTTTACCCAATGGAAAAAGGTGCAATGCGGAGTCTTAATACTGTTGGTAATCACTTCTTTAGCAGTTTGTTCAGTTGGCTGATGGAGCGCCCGGTAAAAGATACTCTGTGCGGCACTAAAGTAATGTTTAAGGATGACTATCTGAAACTTGCCAAAAATAGAAGTTTCTTTGGTGAGTTCGACCCGTTTGGCGATTTCGATTTGTTGTTTGGTGCTCATAAGCTCAACCTCAAAATTATCGATTTGCCCATAAGGTATAAAGAGCGCAAATATGGCGAAACTAACATATCGAGGTTTAAGCATGGATTGCTACTCCTAAAGATGAGTGCTTTTGCCGCGCTGAAAATTAAGTTCAGATAAATTATGACCTTAATTTTGCTCATTAACTCTTTTTTCGCAACATTTACCAACGCTTGTTGTTTTACAACTTTGAAGCCTAAGGTTAATTGATTTAAAATGAAACGAATAGCGATTTTTCCCGGTTCTTTCGATCCATTTACGGTAGGCCACGAGAATGTGGTGCTAAGAGGGATGGAATTATTTGATGAAATTATTATTGCTATAGGATACAACTCAAATAAGAGTGGATTTTATCCTGTAGAGAAGCGCAAAGAGTGGATAAAGGAGGTGTTCAGGCAGTTTCCTCAGGTGAGGATTGAGAAATATGAAGGTCTCACCGTCGATTTTGCAAAACAGCAAGGGGCAACTCATATTTTAAGGGGGCTGCGCACCTCGGCCGACTTTGAGTTTGAACGTGCTATAGCACAGATAAATAAGTCGATGTCGGGTGTTGATACTGTGTTTATTCTTACCACACCCGAGCACACACCCGTTAATAGTTCCATAGTGCGAGATATAATTAAGCATGGTGGCGATGCATCAAAATTTATTCCACAGGCTATTAGGCATCTTGTGGGAAAATAATTTCTATTTAACTTTGTTGTGTTGGTTTATTAGTGTATTTGTTTTATCTTTAAGTGAATAGTTGCTTGATAATGAGATTTTTAGTTCTGATATTGTGGTTGTGCAGTTTGGTTGTTGTTGCGTCTCCGGCCAAGCTTAAAGGAGTTGCGGCTCAATATGCAGGAATGAACCTCGTAATAGAAGCGTATGATAATTTTATTGCCGGAACACTTAACCCCATTGCCGTTATACATGTTGATAAGAAAGGAGTTTTTGAGTGTGATGTAGATGTGCACGAGATAACTTTAGGTTTTATTGATTTGGGTGGCTATCGTGCCCAGATGTTTATTGAGCCGGGTGTTGAATATGAGATAGTACTTCCGCCTAATGTGCCGCGGCCCGATGCCGAGAGATTTAACCCTTTCTACCAGCCGGAGGAGATTCTTATCGGCATGGTTGATCGTGAGAAATCTAAACTTAACATGGCTATCAATAAACTTGATGAGGAGTATGAGGATCTGTTTAATAAAAATGCAGTTGACCTTGTGCGTCGTCAATTCTACCGACTTGGTGATGAGATGATTACTACTCTCGATTCTGTTGATACAGGTATTGATAATGAGTTTTATAATCAGTATCTGCTATATCGTAAAGCTGTGTTTTTTTCACTCCCGCGCAGTAGGCAGGTTCCTTTGGTTATTCGTAATTTCTTTGATAGCCAGGAAGTTGGCTATAATAATCCTGCCTATTGGGATGCCGTGAAATCAATATTCACCGGGTATCTCGACTCCTATCAGCGCACAGCCCGGGGGCGTAAGTTTGGCTCTGTATTTAATGCCGACAATAGTTTTGCTGCAATCTCTCAGGCACTTGGTGCCGATACTCTGTTTCGCAACCAGGCTTTTAGAGAGATGCTGCTACTAAAGCATATTTATGATAGTTACTACGCCGGTTATATTGATGTTGGCCGTGCCACTCTACTGCTCGACGATGCTGTTAATAGTGCATCTGATAGTAGATTGCGCACTATGGCAGTAGGTATTTCAGCCAAAATTAATTATTTAAGACAGGGATCGCCGGCACCCACCTTCACCCTTCGTAATTTTAAGGGGAAAGAGGTGTCGCTCGAAGATTTTAAAGGCAAATTTGTATATCTCGCTTTCCTACATACTGAAAATTATGCCTGCCTGAAGGATATGCCTGCCCTGAATGCAATTCAGGATAGATTTAAAAAGGATTTGGTGGTACTGGGAGTTATCACCAATGAGAATCAGGATAATGCAGAGTCGTATTTTAAGAAGAGTAAGTTTAGCTGGATTCCTCTTCCATTCACTTTTGGGCAGAAGATTGTGTTTGATTATAATATCTCGGTGCTGCCATCCTATTTTCTTATTAATCCTGAAGGGAAAATGTCGCTTTCTCCTGCACCTAAACCCGATGAAAATTTCGATAAAGTATATATAGATATTTTTCAATCCTATCGTCATCAGCAAATCAGAAAAGATAATCAGAAAGAAAAATCTATTTATGATCTGTTCCGATGATTATTTCTTGAGTTATAACTCAATTAAAGAGCCATTTATGTTGGTATTTTGAATCATTTTGATAATTTAGCATCGTATGTGACGGAATAATGAAATATGGTTATTAACAATTACCTTGTTTCTGTTGTTTTTACTAAGTTTGTACATTATTTTGTTAATTTTTTATGACTAACCACCATTTTATCAAAATCTTCCAGTTTTTGTGTCTGTTTATCTTTGGTGATTTACTTGCACAGCCAACTGCCGTCTTTATATCTGAAGCAACTCCGGTATGTGATCAAGCTCTGGTTTCAGCTAAAGTACAGTTTACAGGAACGTCCCCTTTTGGGATTAAATATAAAATTACGCATAACAAACCTTCGGTTAGTGAGCAAATAAATAGTTCTGAAGTAATTCACCTCGAGTCAGATTTAATCTACACTATTGCCAATATTACGATTGGAAGAAATGAAGATGATGATGTGACGATTCAGTTGCTGCAAATTAGAGATAGGGATATGCCCGAGGGTGAGTGGATTGATGTGGAGGGGCAGTCTTTGCTTATATTTCCTACCTATAAACAACCGGAGCCACAAATAACGCTCTCGAGTGATAAGTGCGGTTACACATCAACAATTACTGCTGCCAATAATAATCTGAAATCGCCTTCCTACCTATGGGAAGTTGTGGGAGATGGGCAGTTGTCTTCAACCTCTGGAATTGCTACATTATTTACTTCCTCGCAACCCGGTACTTTTCAGGTTAAGTTTACTGAAAAGAATGGTGTTTGCCAAGCCGAAGAGACAGTTTCCGTAGAACTTATGGGAACTCCCAAAGGTAATATTTCCGGTAGTACAATCATTTGTACCGACCCCGCCAATACTGATGCCAAACGGCTTGATGTAGCACTGTCATTTCAGGGTACTGCAACTTTTCAGGTTGAGCTAAGCAATGGAACAAAATTTTCAACAAACTCATCGACACATAATTTGGTGATTGAGCCTACTGCAGCAGGTAGTGTGCTTATAGCCTCTATCACCGATGGTAACGGCTGTAAAGCACGTGTGGAGGATAGAACCGGAGTGGCTGTAATTATCGATAGACGCCCCAAAGCTTATGCCGGCTCCGATATTCATGTGTGCGACAATGAAGGAACCCTCGAAGCTTCTCTTTCATCATCATTAAATAGTGGCTATTGGAGATTTGTGAATAATGCTGATGGTGAATTTATATCATCAGCCAATAGTGCAAAGGTTGATATACGCACCTTCCGTAACGGTAGTGTGCCCATGCGATGGACAGAGGTGAATACCCAGGGCTCTGAATGTACTGATAGTGATGAAGCTGTTGCTAAATTCGACTTACCAATAGAGTCGGTTTATGCCGGTAAGGATACCGTTATATATGTTCAGAATAGCTATAAAATGAGTGCATCCATAGAGCCATGGCAAAAAGGCGAATGGAGCGTGGAGGCCGGTGGCGCCTCTGTAGATTCGATAGACAATCCGGCATCTTGGGTTAGAGGCTTAACCGAAGGTATGCACTCCTTCAGATGGACTGTAACCAACGGAGATTGCCCATCATTATATGCCGATGTTGATGTGGAGTTGAAAAATATGAGATGGCCCAATGCGTTCTCTCCTAACGGTGATGGTGTTAATGATTTCCTCGAAATACTTGGAGCTCGATCTATTGATAATAATGAGCTGATAGTGTATGATATGAAGGGCTCAGTGGTTTATCGTAAAGCTAACTACGACAATACCTGGGGTGGAACCAATATGGGTAACCAGCCACTTGCCGATGGTTATTACTACTACATATTCACCGGCGATGGTATAAAACCTATCAAGGAGTCTTTAATTATTAAACGATCAAAGCAGTAACCCCATGAAAATATTGTTATCCATTATTCTGTTTTTGGGGTTCTCTATTGTTGCATCTGCCCAAAATGAAATTCTTGCAACTCAATATATTCACAACCGTTATGCTGTGAATAGTGCTTTCGCAGGTGCCCGTGAGGGCGTGTCGCTTTTTGGCAGTTATCGCAAGCAGTGGCTCGACATTCCGGGTAGTCCCGCCAGTCAGCTTTTTACTGCACATGCACCACTTCGCAACAATAATATCGCACTGGGTATGAGTGCTTTTCATCAGAAATTTGCTATAGCCTCCAATAGTGGAATAAGCCTTACTTATGCTTATCGATTTAGAACCGGTGATAATAACTGGTTCAGCCTTGCTGTGTCGCCCGGTGTGTCGTTCATGTCATCCACCTGGGAGGATTTGAAGACCATAGAGCCCGGTGATGAGGCATTTATAAATACAGAAACTCTTACTACGCCCATGCTCGGCTTTGGTGCGGCGTGGTATGGTCAGCGTTTCTTTGCAGGATTCTCAATTCCTACCCTGTTCTACAATAATCAGTTTAATGATGGCGATGGATATAAATTCTCACCTGCCGATGCAACCTACATTGTTACCGGTGGTTATCTTATCTCTCTTGATGAGATGTGGAGCTTGCAACCCGCTATGTTGGTTAGGTACAACAAGGAGTTTGATGAGGTGATTGATGTTGATGCCACCCTTATTTATGATAATTTCCTGATGCTGGGGCTTAGCTATAGAACAACCAAAGAGGCTTCGGTAACCGCTGCCATTCAGATAGATAGAAGACTTCGTGCTGCCTATAGCTACGATTATGGGTTTGGTGATTTTGGTAAATATCATAGTGGGTCGCATGAGATATCGCTGCAATACGATTTTGTCTATCGCTCCAAATCGGTTAGTCCTAAGTTCTATTAAATTGTTGGTATGATGTTGCGATTATTAAATATAGCCTTTGCATTATTAACTCTCTCTGCGGCATCGGCCCAGGATATAACCATAAAGCCGGTTAAGCTGCTTAATGGGCGTAGCAATATGATGGCACCCATGGTTATCGATTCGGTGCTCTATTTTTCATCCGATAAGAAGGTGGATTTTATGGTTAACTACCTCGATCAGAATGATTCACATTTCTATAAGCTGTATAAAATATCATTAAAAAATAAGCTGCCTAACGGTAATGCACAGTTGCTATTCCCCGATGTTACCCCTTTTCATCAAACTGCAATTACTCCGGTTGCGGGTAGCGATGGGTATCTTGTAACCCAAAATCTTAATTCTACACTTGTGCGCAATAGATTTTCGAGAGGTATAAATACATTTACTTTTGTTGAAACCAATAATAATTTGCGCAACATACGCCGTGCTAAGCAGGTTATATCAACCGAAAGTGGTATTAGTGTTGCATATCCATCTGTTTCGCCCGATGGCAATTATCTCTTTTTTGCTTCCGATGATGGTTATGGCTTTGGTGGTACCGATATTTACTACGCCATTAAAGAGGGTGAAGGGTGGGGCAAACCCATAAATGCCGGCAGTTTAATAAATACCGATGGCAATGAAGGTTATCCGTTTGTTGCTAAGTCGGGCAAGATATTCTATTCATCATCAGGTAGATACGATAGCAAAGGTGCTGATATTTACTATACTACATTTAATGACGGTAAATTTTCTATTCCTGTAAAACTCGATTCAATATATAACACTCCGTATGATGATTTTGGAATTTTCATGAGTGATGATGAGAGCTGGGGATATCTATGCTCCAATCGCAATGGGAATGATCAAATTTACTATTTTGAAAACCTTTTCCCTAGTTTTCCCGTAGT
>CAZWOA010000012.1:17485-50539 GCA_964635545.1 uncultured Marinilabiliaceae bacterium | reverse complement strand
TTCTTCTGATCGTAAAATTTGTATCTGTAAGAATTTATGATTTGACCTTTTTGAAAAGAGTCCTCCGGCCCGTATGGTACGCTGAGTTCGAATGGAGAAACTTCAAAAATTCCTTCTACAATTGGTGGTTTATTACCTCTGTTGATTTTAAGACCTTTGGCCTCCAGCTCTTTTACAGTCTCTTCGGGGATAATGTTTTGGATTTTTTGAGACAGTTCCTCTGCTTCTTTATCCTTGGAGCAGCTGCTGTTGAATAATAATCCGGAAACCAGCAAGCCTACTGCTAATAGTTTGAATGTCTTTTTCATGATTCAGATATTTAATTGTATTAGTTTTATTAAAAATAGAAGAAATGAAACCGAATGTCAATATGGAAAAAGATAAAAGGATGTGAATATGTTTTTATCTTTGATGATTGTGCTTATTAAGGAGGTAAGAGTAGCAAAAATGGTTGGTAATAAATTTGTTTGATGATAAAAAAAGAGGAAGATAAGTTGGGTACTCTATCTTCCTCCTGATTAAATAAGTTTTTATTCCGGCACGTAAATAATCTCGCCATTCTCAAGTTCGTAGGCAACACCTACACGGCGGCCTTTAGAACCCGATGACTGCTCGTCGGACGGAGTATATTTATTGATTTTATTGCCCTCTTTGGTTATAATCTCCATATTGTCTTTGCCCGGATTCTTCACTACCGTAAAGTCCTCCTGACTGAATATCTCGGTCATATTCATGTGCATCACCATAGCAACCATCAGCGCAACGGCAAATACCATAGCCACGTCAAAGAGGTTTACTATTACGCTTAGCGGGTCGGTATCCTCCTCGCGGCTAAACTTGCTTACTCTTCGTTGTTTTCTCATTTTTAGTTGCTTTTACGTGTTAATATGCGTGCCACATAATCTAAGTTATTGACATCGCGTGCATACCAGCGCTGTTTCACCTGTAAGGTTATAAGCCCAATAGCCGATATTACAAGACCCACAACAGTGGTTGCAAATACTACCTGCATGTTATATGCCATGCCACCTATATCGCCGGTTGAAAGCCCAACAAGTGCCGGACTCATAGCGATAAGTGTACCTATAAGACCCAGTACGGGCCCCATTTTGGCAAGCATTTTTGATAGCGATATATCTTTATCGGCCTCATTTTCGAAGTCGGTTATAAGATAATCGGAGTAGTCATCATGTGCCTCGGTTGTAAGTAGGTCGCGCAGATACTTAATGAACAGCGATTCATCATTTTTAGGTAGTGATGCTCTTAGGTCATCAACGGTATCGATAGTTAGATTTTTTATTTTATGATTTAGAGCCAGTCCGTTTTTGCGTTTTATCATAAACTGGTTGTAGAAACCTCCCATTAGTAATAGGCTCCTTGCAAAAAGGAAAAGTAGGATGATAATGTCGGGTATAAGCAGGCTGTTGGCCACCCAGAATAGTACTTTAGATATAATTTCCATCTTGGTCTATATTATTAATTTATTTGTTTTTTTCTTGACTCTCTTCTTTGTATTAATCTCCATCTTATTCTGTTCCAGACAAATCCGGCAATGAACATAGTGATGAATATGGATGCTGCCATTGCAATGGCTTTGAGGTTGAGAGGCTGTGATGTGGCTGCATAGGTAACATTGCCGTTAACTGTGGTGAGTAGTCCTATGATGGCCACAAAAAGGCTCACTAAGAAATGAACTTCCAACTTGAATTCATTTTCGGGCAGTATGTAGCGTAGCGCATAACTAGCCAGCGGAATACCAACAAAAACGGTTGCTGCAACAATCCATGTTACCACATCAAAATCTACTCCCGGCATGCTGAATATGCTTTGTGTTAGAATAAAAAACAGCACAGGGAATATCAGCAATCCCGGATACCAATATAGAAGCTTCATCCATCTGTTACGTCCTTGGGCAAATTTGTTGCGCAACATGGCAAAGCAAAATCCGAAGCACAATGCCGACTCTATGGTTACCAATACGGCAGCATTTTGAAGCGCCTCACGGTTCATCAGATAGTCGTTAAGCTGTGTTTTAGATTGTATTATGGCATACTGCTCCATCCATAGAATGGATAGAGCAGCTACTGCACTGAATATTACTGTTTGCCACCATTTCCAGAAGCTTAGCTTCAAAAGGGTGTTGATGACAATAAAAAGCATTAAAATCTGAACTATAAGTTCCATTACACAAGGTTAATTATTGGTGTTATTATTTCGCCTCTTTTTTCTCATTATCAAAAGTAGCAAAATAAATATTATGAGTACTGCCGAAGTTATGAAAAGACCATTAAGTGATGCTTTATCTCCTTCGTTATCAGATATTTGGTCTTTTTTTAGAACCATGCCTTTTTGCTGATTATCAGTAGATACATTAGCCTGTTTCATCTGTTGTATCTTGCTGTTATACACTTTGGCATTCTCGGGAGCAACTTTCTTGGATATGAAATCCTGCAACTTGGTATTGCTACCTGCAAATCCTGTTCCGGTGGAGCCGAAGTCACGCACCATCTCGGTGTGTAGCTTGGCAATGGTGTTTAGCTGCTCGTCGCTGGCTTTCCACATCCCTTTGCGGGCACTCTCCATCATAATGGCTGTAACCTCTTGAAGCACTGCCGGGTTGGTGTTTCTGAAGAAATTTTCGGTGCCAAGGTTGAATTTATCTTTCACATATACTTCATAAAGGTCGTCCCATAGCTCATTATCAATAACATCGGGCTTGGCCACATTCCAGCCAAAGGTGTTGGTAACCACCTCTGTAATCTGGGCTGCACTTCCGGCACCGCCTTTCATCACTTCTTTTACATAGGCAGGGTTTAGCACAGTTGAGCGTGACTCAACACCGATAGCTTCTTTCAAATCCTGAAGTTTAGCCCGCGTGCGGTTACGGTAATCGGCAAAATAGGCATCGGGGTCCTTACCGGTTACATTACGTATTGCAAGGTTCATACCACCCATAAATTCATATACGTGGTCGAGGCTTAGTGCTCCCCAGGTGTTATTCTGGCGGGGTTGCACTATCACGTCGGTATTGCTGAGAACGGTGCGTAGCAGGCCTGTTTGGAATTCACCCCAGTTTTTGTCGCTTCCGTAGTCGGCACCCATATTGTGCATGTAGGTGTCGGCAATCTCTTGCTCGCTCTCCCATTTATCACTGCTGGTAATCATCTCTTGAATACCTGTGTCATACATTCCGTTGATACCTCCAAACACGCGTCGTGTTGACATGTCGCGGGCATCTTTGGGTGATACTCCTTTATCAACCAGTTCGCGTTCAATGTCGATGGTGCTTTTTGATACCATATTTTCAAATGACTCATCTTTGGCGGCAGCAGCCATCTCCACGGCTTTGGTTATCAGCATAAGGCGTGATGCTGCCAAGTCGCGGAACTGACCTGAAGTTTGCACCACAACGTCGATACGTGGGCGGCCAAGCTCTTGCGATGGTATAAGCCTTAACTCGGATACACGGCCAAATGAGTCGCGAATAGGCTCTACACCAAGCATATAAAGCACCTGTGCAATAGTGGCGCCTTCACTCTCTATAAATTCACTACTCCAGAATGTGTAGCTCACTTTACGAGGGTATTCGCCATGTTGCTGCAAATAATTTTCAAGTGTAGCATTTACAAGTTCCACACCTTTATCCCATGCTATTTCTGATGGGGTTGTTTCGGCATTTACCGAGTACATATTATGGCCAGTTGGCACAGCGTTGGGGTTAGCCACCGCATCGCCACCCGACGATGGAGCGATATATCCACCTGCCATGGCGTTTAATAGCGATTGGAACTCTAGCTCGGGACTATCTTCCAAGCCTTTTTTATTCTTTGTAATGTTGTTGATGGTTCGCTCAATATCGGTAATGGCTCGTGCCATCTCTTTCTGCTCCTTGGTATATTCAGGTGCTGCCGGTTTTTGGCCTGTTGGGCGCATCATTGGCATTGAGGGGCGTGCAGGAGCATTTACTGTTTTTGCATTTCTAAGTTCATCAACTGTTATTGATGCAAATGTGCATATATCATTTTCGGATACAGGCTTACCTGCCAGCACTTTCTCAATTAGTGCTTTTGCCGGATTAAGATAGTTTTGAGAAAAATATACTTTACTCTTTAACTGTGTGTCATTCACCTTGTTGCGCAGCTTGTCCAGTGATGCTAAGCTGTAAGCAATTGGGTCGGCACTCATTGCCATTACGGTAGAGTTAATCTTCTCGGCCGAATATCTTACACCCGATACATATAGTTCGCCATTCATTTTTTCGGTGGCTATCTCCTCTGCAAAATTCTCAATACGTTCAATATCCTGGGTTGAATATGGTTGTCCGGGTATTGTGTCAAGTCTTAAGTTAAGGTGGATACCCATTTCTATGGCAATGTTTTTCACCTGAAGCGATGCTTTGGTCTGCTGATCACCTTCCGATTTGTAATATTCACGTATCCAGTCATTTAGTTTCTTGAACTGTGAGCGTGTGTTACTCTCCATAAATGGCTGGGTGAGGTATGATATTGTTGTTGCATAACCGCGACGTTTGGCCATCATGCTCTCGCCCACGTTACCAATTGTGTAGTAGTAGAAGTGAGGTATGGTTCCCACAAGGCGGTCGGCCCAGTCGTTACTGTCGAGAGCCACCTGTTTTTGAGGTGTGAACTCAAGGCTGCCATGCGTTCCGAAGTGGATAAGAGCATCGGCTTTAAAGCTGTTCTGCACCCATAGGTATGACGCGATATATGTGTGTGGAGGTGGCATTTTTGCACCGTGCACTATGGCAAAGTTATCATCACCAAGGGCAGCCATGGGTTGTGGCAGAAGCACAACATTACCCAGGTCGATACGGGCTACCGCAATGTATTGTTTGTTGTTGTCGGTAACGCTCATGTATGCACCCGGAGCTGCTCCATAAGTCTCGGTAACACTATTATACGACTCTTTTGATAGTGATTTTTCAACCCACTTCTCATAATCCTCTTTTGCAACCAGTTGAGGGTTGCCGTTTTTCATGAAATCGTCGAATGCTCCTTCGGCATATGTGTTTAGCACTGCTCCCTGAGTCATCAGAAGTTTTTCAAACTCACGTTCGGTAACTGGTAGGTTATCAACTTTATAGCCTTCAGATTTTAGGCGTTTAATGAAATTGTAGAGTGATGGCACTGTCTCCAGCCCTTGAGCAGCCAAAGTTTCCTGACCTGCACCTTTGAAGTAGTATATTGCAACTTTTTTATCGCTATTTTTCTGTTTCTTCAAGTCAATCATGTTATTCACTATGGAAGTGAAGCTGCGAAGGCGGTCGGGTATCGTTCTGAAAACGTACAGGTTATCCCTGTTTTTCTCCTGAGCCACAAGTGCATATGGGTAAATTGCGCCATCCAACTCGGGCATCACCACAGTTTGACCCATAAAACCGCCAAACATACCCATTGGATTTTTCAGCCACTCTTCTTTAAGTTGAAGTATTGATAGTGGTGCAAAAATGGGTATGTTGTTGGTTATCAGCCACTCTGCTGCCGATTCGGGATTCATGGTTACCAATCGTCCATGAGGGAAATATATTACAGCATCGGGCTTAATCTTCTCAAGGTACTCTATTCTTTTGGTTGATGATACCGGATATACGTTAAGGCCTGAGTTCTGCAGTGATACTATAAGGCTGTCGAGGTGCTCCTTATTTCCGCTGAAGGGGTCGTGAATACCGGCTATTATTGCCACTTTTGCTCCGTTATCTTTGTGAAATCCATTGGTTTTCAGGTAGTTTTCATATTCGGCCACATCTGTAAATGCCACTGTTTCATCCACATGGAATAGTGCGTCGGATATGTTTTCAACCGGCGGTGCTGCAGGGGTGCTGAATAGTGTTTTTTTGTCGATATTCTTGCGTATATAACGTGCCAGATTCTGATAGTTTACCTTATTGCCATTGGTTAGGTAGCTCGAAATATTATCAACCGCAATGCTGTCTATATTACTGAAATAGTTGGTAGGATTGGTTGATGCGAAGGTGTAGATAGGCATTCCTTTGGTCATTGCTTTCTCAATTACTTCCCTTTGGTCTTCGGAGAGTTTTAAACCCATACCCCACGATAGTACGAAGTCGAAATTATGCAGTTTCTCAATCTCATCAACAGATACATATTCGTATTTCACAAACTTATCACTGTTGGATAGTGATATGTTGGATACTTGAAACTGCTGAAAATTGAAAAGTGCAATGTTGGTTGTAGAGGCCTTTTTCTGCCAAAACCAACTTGCCAATGATGCTACGGCAATAGCAATAATCAGTATTGATAAAATTTTCTTTTTAGAATTCATATTATTGGTTGATTGTTCGTTATCGAATTAAAGATTCCATTTAAGTGCAACATAAAAGGTGCGGCCGGGTGAAATGCTCGAGTAGAAGCTGGCAAACTTAGCTTTATAGTCGAATAGGTTGTTGATACCTGCATTTACCGAGAAGTTGAATGGCAGCGACTGTGCAAATGACAATCGGCAAATAGCATATCCCTCGTACTTTATTTTGTACATTGGGGTATCTTCTTTCTCTATGCCCGCATCGTTGTCGTTATCATCGAGGTCGCCGGTGCCATATATATTCATCTTGCCAAAGTATTTTCCGCTGAAGCTAAGTGTGGTGTTGTAATTATTGAATATTGATGGTGTGTATTCCACTCTTGCCGTTGCCGAATGGGGGCGAACCAATGATTTTTTGCCCAGATTGTCGTGTACATACGAATAACCACCTTTCACAGTAAGTTTTTTAGTTAATCGGCTGGCTATAGTAATCTCATTACTAAGCATGGCGGTGTTGCCTATGTTGGCATATAGCACAGTGTCGTTATTAAGCCAAACTGTGCTTACCATATCGTCAATAATTGAGTATTGACTCATGGCTGTAATCACAGTTTTACCCAATGATATTTCGGCCGATACGTTAAAGTTATTACTCTTTTCAGCTTTCATATTTTTATTTCCGATGATTTGAAAACCACCTCCATCGGGGTGAAACCAGTCGGTGTGAAGCTCTTTAAGTGTGGGCGACCGGAATCCGCCTGAGTAACCACCGCGTAGTGTTACCCTGTGTGCAGGTTTGTACATTACCGATAGTCGGGGTGTGAGATGATCTTTGAACTGCGAGTGATAGTCGAAACGTAATCCACCAACAAATGTCAGTTTGTCGGATGCTTTATACTCCTGCTGTAAATATGCCGAGTAGGTTTCGGCTGTTCGCTTGGCGTTAGAGCCATCGCTCTCAAACATATATGTCATCAGGTTGTCTGATAGGAATTCGGCTCCTGTAACCAGAGAGTGACCCTGAGCCCATGAATAGTTATAAACTCCGCTTATTCTATTCTGATAATTCTCGTAGTTTTTCTCCTTTTCATCCAGGAGTTTGTAATTCTTGAATTTGTCGTATCGGTCATAATTGGCCGATAATGCAAAGTTTTGATTGTTGGCAACAGCATAATTTGCCTTTAATCCTCCCGAGTAGTTGTAATATTGATCCGATAATTTCTTACCTTCTCTGCCACCCGGGTTTCTCTCTTTAAAGTAGTATCCACCTTTAACTTCTACATTAAGTTTCTTAGAAATATCTATCCCTATTTTGGGTGTTATGCTGTAATCGGTATATCCGGCTATGTAGGTTTCGCTAAGCGTTTGTTCTACTTTTGTACCGTTTTCATACCATTGTGTAAGTGGTTCAGTATCTTTTAGTAGGTAAGGATCCATAGCTTTGTAATTGCCTGTAACCGATGCATATCCCCATTTTTGTTTTGTGCCGAGCGATGCCCGGTAGTTATTTTCGTAGTTACTTCCAACTCTGGCACTCATTGCTGCCTCGATGGGTTTTGATGGTTTGCGCGATATGATGTTTATAACTCCTCCCACGGCATTGGAGCCGTAAAGTGATGAGTTGGCGCCTTTTACCACTTCCACCTGCTGCACGTTATCCATGTCAACACGGTTGTAATCTATATTGTCAAAAGTTTCGCCGGCCATGCGCTCTCCATCCACCAGGAAGAGTACATATTTGCCACCGAAACCAAGCATATTAATGTTTGCATAACCGCCATTACTGGTAAATTCAACTCCCGGCATTTCATATTCAAGCAGGTCTTTGAAGTTGGTTATTTGTAATTTTTCGATTGTTTTTGCTGTTATGAGCTGCGTTTGTATGGGTACGTTTTTAAGCTGTCGCTCGGTGCGGGTACCTGTAACTACCACCTGTTCCAGGTCTATAGTTTTTTCGCACATTGTTATTGTCATGCCTTTATCTGCCCCTTTGGATGGTATAGAAACTGGGATTCGGCGCTCTTCGTATCCCATTGCTGATACTGCCAGAGTATATTCGCCACCTTTAAGGCCTTCGATAGAAAATCGGCCTGTCTCATCGGATGTGGCACCCTGGGTTGTGCCTATTATGCCCACGTTAACAAGGTGTAGGTCTTGCTTTGTGGAACAGTCAATAATTTTGCCTTCAATGCGCCACGATTGCGCTGTAAGTATTGTAGTGAAAAATAGTAGTATTGTCGAATATAATATTCTCATGTCTTTGTCTGAAAAAGTAACCGTTGTAGATATATATAATAAACTACTTTATTTTAACCCTTTCAGCCTCCCCGTATTATGGGGAGGCTTTAGGTGCCCTCTATTGGAGGGGATGGTGTTTTTAGTGATATTGGGAAAGTTACTTACAAATAGAAAGTTGCTTATTTTGCCTCTTCTAATCAGGTAAATTGAGTTGAACCACTTTCGTTGTACTGATATCTGAAGCTTACAAAGCCTGCTGCCAGTTTTTCATCTTTATAATCATACAACCAAATCTTAACATATTTTCCGTCAGCTGTTTTGATTACGAATATTTTGTCGTGAGGGGTGTAAACCGGAGGAGGATTGCTGGTGTCGATGGTTATCCATCCGCTAAGGGTTTGCGAGAATGGTTGTTCCTCTTCCACTATACCTGCTCCGGTAAATGCTATTGTAATCATGCCTACTTCATCTTTTGCATAGCCACTTTGGGGTGCCTCGGTTACTGCGTTCCAGCCATCAAACCCTACTTTGCCTGTGTTGATTGCTTCTGCTTTACCTTTGCCCGATGCTCCTCCGTTAAGACGCACATCGCCGCGGTGGAATGCTATATCCCAGTTTAAATCGTTTTGAAAATCTGTAACTTCAACAACATCGCCGGTAGAGAATGAGAAATACACCCATTCGGTATATGACTTAACGTTAATATACTCTTTTACCTTAACATTGCCGGGTAGTTTCGGGTCGTCGTCATCGCTACTGCATGAGGTTGCTATAAAAAATATGCTAAGAAGCATTAGTGAAAATAGATGTTTCATCTTTGAATGTAATTTTAAGTTGAAATTTGAGTTAATTTTCATTTTCAAAATTACTTTCAGGGCATGGGGTGTGCAATACCTATTTATTGTGATATTGATATCAAATTAATCGTTGTTTTTAATGATTCTGAATAAAAAGAAAGTTTTTTACCCTTTAAAACGATAGGTGTTAAGCAAATTTGTTTTGCATCATCATAAAAAAATAGATGGAAAAATTGAACCAAACAAAATCTGTTGTGTTATAATACCAGAAAGAGGGAGTGGGTTCGGTTAATTTTCTGCGGTCACATAAAATAAAAAGAATCCATCTCCCTCCTGTTTTTTCTGCTGATGTGCTATATTTTGCTTTCCTATAATCAGCTATTTGCTAAATTACAAAAAAGATTCTCCTCTGCAATACTAATTATAATGTTTTGTGGTTATAGGGAATTAATCATAACGTGTTATACTGGTTGCGATTAAACTTTTGATTCGATTTTATTTAGTATATTGTATAATTATATCAACAAACACTATATTTTGTTTGTTATGATATGAGTACATAACTAAATTAAACCAAGACCTATGTCAAAACTAGAAACCACTTATATGGGGCTGAAGCTTAAAAGTCCCATAATTGCAGCAAGTAGTAGCCTCACCAGCAACATTAACGACCTTATGGAGCTGGAGCAAAACGGTGCAGGAGCTATCGTATTAAAATCCCTTTTTGAAGAGGAGATTGTAATGGAGTTGGAGCATGAACAAAACAAAATGCACTCTGAGAGCTATCTATATCCCGAAACTATGGAGTTCTACGAGAATTATGATGTGGATGATACTCTTACCCAATACCTAAAATTAGTGAGTGATGCCAAAAAACAACTCACAATTCCTGTTATTGCCAGCATAAATTGTGTAACTCCCTATAACTGGTTCTACTTTGCACAAACACTTCAGGATGCAGGTGCCGATGCGCTTGAACTCAATGTATTTGTGCTTCCTTCGGATGTTTCAAAAGAGAACAATGACTTTGAAAGCATATATTTTAAGATTGCCGAAACATTAAAGAGAGAAATCACTATTCCATGGTCGCTTAAAATTGCACCATACTTCTCGGCTATGTCATCAACCATCAAAAAATTGTCGGAAACTGGAGCATCAGCACTTACTCTGTTTAACCGTTTCCATCCTGTTGATTTTGATATTGACAGATTAGAACCATCGGCAGCACAAACATTTAGTAACCCCACCGATTATCTTACAACTTTGCGTTGGATAGGGTTGACTTCCAAACATGTGGCTTGCGATTTATCGGCATCCACAGGTGTGCATGATAGCCGCACTGCCATAAAAATGCTGCTTGCAGGTGCAAAAACCGTTCAGGTGGCATCGGCACTTTATAAAAATGGAAAGAAGCAGATTGCAGAGATAAACAAGGGTATTGAAACTTGGATGGATCAGAAGAAATTCGAATCTATTGATGAGTTTAGAGGCATGCTGGCATATTCGTCGCACTCCGACCCGGCAGGATACCTAAGGGTGCAGTTTATGAAGCATTTCAGCGGTAAATAATTTTTTTCACCATATTTTGTGCAACCTTAGGACTATTACGGTTCTAAGGTTGTTTCATTTTTATAACTTTGTATGTTAAATAATATTATTGAGTAGAGTATGAGTGCCATTGATGATGATTACTATACACCGCCCAAAATGAAGGAGGGTGTTGACTATTACCTAGACCCTAAAGGGTATCGAGTTATGACGGCTGCTTACCATATACGTCGTGGATATTGTTGCGGAAACGGTTGTCGCCACTGTCCATACTTCCCCAAACATATTAAAGGAAACACAGTTTTAAAAGAGGAGTAGAGAGATGCAGAAATTGAGAATAGTATATATGGGCACACCCGACTTTGCGGTTGAGAGTCTTAAAGCATTGGTAGAGAATGGGTTTAATATCGTGGGTGTGATAACTGTTCCCGATAAACCATCGGGTAGGGGACAGCAGGTTAGCGAGTCGCCCGTAAAGCAATATGCTGTGAGCCAGGGGCTTAAAGTGTTGCAGCCACCACGCTTGAAAGATCCTCAATTTATAGAGGAGCTTCGCGCGCTTAATGCCGACCTTCAGGTGATAGTGGCTTTCAGGATGTTGCCCGAAGTGGTGTGGAGCATGCCCCCATTGGGCTCAGTGAATCTGCATGGCTCATTACTACCTCAATACAGAGGTGCAGCACCTATAAATTGGGCTGTTATTAATGGTGATACATTTACCGGTGTAACTACTTTCTTCCTGAAGCATGAAATAGACACCGGTGGTATAATTTATAGCGAAAAGTTGGCTATTACGCCGGAGGATAATGCTGGTACTGTGCACGATAAACTGATGGTTATTGGTGCCAATCTGATTGTGAAAACCGTTAAAGCCATATCCGAAGGAAATGTTGTAGTTACCGAGCAGAGCGAAATTGCCGATGAGTCAACTTTGAAGCATGCTCCTAAGCTGTTTAAAGAGGATGGCCGCATCGATTGGAGTAGTAGCAATATATCGGTATTTAATCGTATTAGGGGTTTGTCGCCCTATCCTGCTGCATGGACCGAACTGATTAATGATGAGGGGAATATTTACAGTATCAAAATATTTGAGACAAAACCTGTGGATATGCCGAATGGTAAGCCCGGCGATGTAACTACCGATGGCAAAACTATTTTCTCAATATCTACTGCTGATGGAGAATTGGAGATTACCGACCTGCAACTGGCCGGTAAAAAAAGAATGAAGACTTCGGATTTCCTTAAAGGCTTCAGGCCTGGTAGTAACCTGAGGGTTAGATAATTAGATGCTGAATGTGATAGAAGGCCTATTTACGTTTCTGTTTGTAGTAGGAGCATGGATGACGTTGCAGTTAAGTAGGTTTTACCACGTGGCTTTAGCCCGTGGTCCCCAAAGAACTTTCGTAACTCAATATATCATCATCGATATGAAATAGGCCACCACAGTAGCTGTGCCAATGGTTACAAGCCCGGGCATCATAAAACTATGGTTAAGCAGGTACTTACCAATGACGGTAGTTCCCGATCTGTCGAAATTCACAGTGGCGATATCCGAAGGATAATTGGGAATGAAGAAATAGCCATAGATAGCCGGGAAAACTCCCAGCAGCACAGGAAACGGAATGCCCAGTTCGTAGGCCAGTGGCATGATTGCCAGCACCACCCCGCCCTGGGTGTTTATTAGTACCGACACCAGGAACAGCACAAAAGCGATTGACCACGGATAGGTTGCCACCATATCACTCATCGAGTGCATCATTTCAGTTTTGTAATTGAGGAAATAAGTGTCGGCAAGCCATGCAATGCCATAGATTGCCACCACGGCCACCATACCTGCCTGCCATACCGAGCCGCCCACCACCTTCTTGGGATCAACTTTGCATAGCGTAACCATAAGGCCGGCGGCAGTGAGCATAATTACCTGGATAGCCACAGCCATTGATAACGGGATGGCCGGATTGCCCCATGATGGCAATAGTGCCGGGAATGATGCAAAAACTATGATTGAAACAATGGCGGCTAGGAAAATATATACCGAGTAACGTGCCGATGCAGGAAGTTCCTTGTCGAGAGTGGTGACACTGCCGCCAAACATATACTCCTTTATTTTTGGGTCGGCAAGTCGAGCCTGGAATTTAGGGTCTTTATCGAGGTCGAGGCCGCGTTTATAGCTGAATACCGATGCAAGGAACAGCCCTATAATACTTGCAGGCAATGTTACCAATAGTACCTGCGGAATAGTGATTCCAAGTCCGGTTTTCTCATTTGTGATAGATACAAAAGCAACCACTGCGGCGGCAATCGGCGAGCAGGTTATGCCCACTTGCGATGCTATTGAAGCCACGCCACAAGGCCGCTCGGGGCGAATTCCTTTTTTCAGTGATATATCGCAAATGATAGGCATAAGGGTGTACATCACATGGCCGGTTCCCACAAGCACAGTGAGGAAAAAAGTGCTGAATGGCGCATAGAACGTGATGCGGTTGGGATGCTTGCGAAGCACCTTTTCGGCCATCTGTATAAGGTAATCCATACCTCCCGACGCCTGAAGAACGCCGGCACAGGTAACTGCTGCAATAATAATATAAATAACTTCGGTAGGAGGCGTTCCGGGCTGTAGGGCAAAGCCAAACACCAATATTGCAAGGCCAATTCCCGAAATCATACCCAATGCGATACTACCGTAGCGCGAGCCCACATAAAGTGCCATAAGCACAATTAAAAGCTGCAAAATCATCATAGCTGATATGTATATTTAAAAAATTGAAAATCAATCATAACGCATCTGCAAATTACAAGCCATTACTATCAATAGCAATTAATTATTTTATAAATTTCTTTACTTTAATGCATTTTTTAAGTATTTTGTTCTCATTCTAAATAACAAAACTATATATATTTATGCATAAAGCCAGTACTACACCACATAACGAGGGATTGGGCACGGGACCTGTTTTTTTTACGGCCATCTCTACTATTTTAGGTGCAATATTATTTTTACGTGTTGGATTTGCAGTGGGTACTTTGGGCTTTTTTGGTGCTTTAGCAATACTTATATTAGGGCATCTCATCACTATTCCTACTGCCCTTGCCATATCTGAGCTGGCTACCAACACACGTGTGGAAGGTGGAGGTGAGTATTTTATTATTTCGCGGTCATTCGGACTCAAAATTGGCTCCACAATCGGCATTGCGCTGTTCTTCTCGCAAGCCATCAGCGTTGCATTTTACATCATTGCATTCACCGAAGCATTTGCACCGCTATTCGACATGTTTAAACAATATTTCGGATATGATTTACCGCGACAAGTAATAAGCGTTCCGACATTGCTTCTGGTTGGTATTCTGATATTTAAGAAGGGTGCCGACCTTGGATTGAAGACTTTGTATATTATTGTGGCTATTCTCTTTTTATCATTACTTTTCTTATTTGTTGGAAAGCCAATTACCTCAACTGATGTTTTTCCTACTGAATTTAACAACTTCGGATTTTTCAATGGAAACGAGTTTTTCATTGTATTTGCCATCTGTTTCCCGGCATTTACAGGGATGACAGCCGGTGTGGGGCTAAGTGGTGAACTGAAAAATCCAAGCCGTTCAATTCCTTATGGCACCGTGCTGGCCACATTTGGCGGAATGGTTGTATATCTGTTTGTTATATGGAAACTTGCAGCTTCGGCACCTCAGCATGAGTTGGCCACCGACCAGCTTATAATGGCACGCATAGCAGTTGGCGGAGCTCTTATAATCCCCATCGGCCTGGCGGCATCCACCATGTCATCGGCACTCGGTAGCATACTGGTAGCGCCACGCACCTTACAGGCTTTGGCGTTCGATAATATTTTTCCTCTTAAGCAGATGAATGTTTTTCTGGCAAAAGAGAAAAAAACCGGTAACAGACGTGAACCTAAAAATGCCACATTAGTATCGCTTGCCATTGCTTTTGTGTTTATTTTGATGGGCGATGTAAATGCTGTGGCTCAGATAATTGCAATGTTTTTCCTGATTACCTACGGAACTTTATGCCTTATATCGTTTCTTAACCATTTCGGGTCGCCACCATCATACAGACCTAAGTTCAAATCGAGATGGTACTTCTCGCTTGGCGGGTTTCTGCTTTCAGTGTGGGTTATGTTTATGATAAATCCCGGCTATACAATTTTGGCTTATATAGTGATATCTGTAATATATTTAGTGATAGCATATTACAATAAGGACCAAAAGGGTGTTATCAATATTTTTCAGGGTGCACTTTTCCAGCTTAACCGTAAGTTGCAGGTGTATCTTCAGAAAAGCCATGCCGGAAAGCAGGCAGCAGAGTGGCGTCCATCAGCAATTTGTGTTTCGCCCCACTCATTCGAACGACCTAAGGTTATCGACCTGATGAAGTGGATAAGTTACCAGCATGGATTTGGCACCTATTTTCATTTTATGGAGGGATATTACAGCCGGCAAAGCAATAAGGATGCAAACGCAACGCTTGCCGAACTGATAAAACTCTATAACGAGGAGGGTAGCGGCCTCTATATCGACACTATGATATCGCCATCATACACATCTGCTATAGCGCAGGTTATACAGGCACCATCCATATCGGGAATGGAGAATAATATGGCTGTGTTCGAGTTTGATAAGAATCATCCGGAGGAGATAAACAGAATTATTCAGAATATAAACCTTACCAGAGCCGGCGATTTTGATGTGTGTATTTATGGCACCTCCAACAAACAGATAAGGTTTAAAAACGGAATTCATATATGGATAAGACCTACCGATATTGAGAATACTAACCTTATGATACTGCTTGGCTATATAATTCTTGCGCATCCCGATTGGAAGAAGAGCTATCTTAAAATATTCAGTATCTGCCAACCCGGAATGGAGCAGCAAACTAAAGATGAGCTGCAATCGTTGATTGAGACCGGTAGGTTACCCATAACATTTGCCAATATTGAGATAATAACGGCTAAAGAGGGGCAAACGACTCAGGATGCCATAATGCACCACTCGGGCAATGCAGGTCTTACCATTCTTGGTTTTAGAGAGGAGAGTGTGAAACATAGCGGCGAGGAGTTCTTTAGCAGTTTTGCTGATAATGGTGATTTGCTTTTCGTTAATTCAACCAGTATAAAAGAGATTAAGTAGGGGGTGTGATATAAGTAAAAAGGTCGGAACTCATCTCAGAGTTCCGACCTTTAATTTTTAAATTATAAGCGATTTACTTGGTTTTGTTTTCAATCCACTTACGAGCATTTACAAAAGCTTCAATCCATGGTGTAACTTCATCACTCTTCCTGTCGGCAGGGTAATGGGCACACTGCCATGGGAATATTGCACGCTCAAGGTGAGGCATCATCACCAGGTGGCGACCATCGGCAGAGCAGATACCGGCTGCATTAAAGTCACTACCGTTGGGCGATGCAGGATACTGGTTGTAGCTGTATTTACCGATGATGTTATATTTATCTTCACCATAAGGCAGGTAGAATTTACCTTCGCCATGCGACACCCAAATTCCTAATGTGCTGCCCGATAATGTATTGAGCATCACTGAGTTATTTCGAGGTACGTCGATGTTAAGATATATACTTTCGAACTTACCGCTATCGTTGTGCAACATTTTTGGTTTCTGCTCATGGTCAGGATTTACAAGTCCCAACTCGATCATAAGCTGGCAACCGTTACATACACCAAGGCTCAGAGTATCATTGCGTTTGTAGAAATTATCAAGAGCTGTACGTGCCTTCTCGTTATAGAGGAATGCACCTGCCCATCCTTTGGCCGAACCCATAACATCGGAGTTGGAGAAACCGCCACAGAACACTATCATATTGATATCCTCGAGAGTCTCGCGGCCGGTGATAAGGTCGGTCATGTGAACGTCTTTAACATCGAAGCCGGCAAGGAATAAGCTGTAAGCCATCTCGCGGTCGCCATTCACGCCTTTCTCGCGTATGATGGCTGCACGCACTCCCGAACGCTCTTTACGGGTAGGAGTAAGACCTTCACCTGCAATTGTGCCTGTGAAATGAGTTGGGAATTTATATGTAAGTTTCTGATTCTTATAGTTATCGTAACGCTCCTTGGCTTTCACTTCGCCACTCTGCTTACTATCGAGCAGATATGAAGTTTTGAACCAGATATCGCGATAGTGGTTAACATCAAGACGAATAACATCATCACCACCATCATTGGCAATAATAACTGCACGATCGGTGATGGGCTGACCAAGTTCGTAGTATTGAATCTCAGCAGAATCAAGGATTGAGCCCACCGTTTTCAAATCTTTAACCTGGATAATCACACCCGGATTTTCGCTGAACAGCACCTTGATTGAGTCACCCTCATCAAGTCCACTGATGTCGGCTTTGATACCATAATCATCATTGGCAAAGCACATTTCAAGAAGTGCAGTAATTATACCTCCTGAGCTAATATCGTGACCGGCAAGTATATATCCCTCTTTTATAAGTTTTTGAATTACCTCAAATCCTTTTTTGAAATATTCACTATCAGTTACTGTAGGTGCATCATTACCAAGGGTATTAACCACCTGGGCAAAGCTACTGCCGCCAAGTTTGAAGTTGTCAAACGAAAGGTCGATGTAAAGCAGGTGAGTATCAGTATCTTTAACCAATACCGGCTCCACTATTTTGCGCACATCTTCAACCTCGGCTACCGATGAAATGATTACTGTGCCGGGGCTATAAACCACATCATTATTCTTATATTTCTGGGTCATTGAGAGTGAATCCTTACCGGTAGGGATGTTGATTCCCAGGTCGGTGGTGAAATCACTTACAGCCTCAACAGCCTCATATAGACGGGCATCTTCTCCTTTATTTTTGCAAGGCCACATCCAGTTGGCACTTAGCGACACACCTTTTATGCCATGTGTAAGCGGTGCCCACACAAGGTTGGTAAGTGCCTCGGCCACAGATAGTACCGAGCCTGCCGATGGATTGATAAGAGCAGCTGCAGGAGCATGACCTATTGAGGTTGCAACTCCCTTAGTGCCAAGATAGTCGATAGCGGTAACTCCCAAGTTGTTAAGTGGCAACTGAATCTCGCCAGCGCACTGCTGCTTGGCAACCTTACCCGTTACCGAGCGGTCAACTTTATTGGTAAGCCAGTCTTTACAAGCCACCGCCTCAAGCTGAAGCACCGAAGTTAGGTATTCCTGTAGTCGGTTTGTATCATATTTAACACCTTTATATCGGTGGTTCACAGTTTCGTCAACCATGGTTGTGCGTGGTGGGTTGCCAAACATATCGGCAAGTTTCCAGTCGATGGGCGCATTTCCTTCAGCATCAACAAATTTAAAGTGCATATCGCCGGTTGTTTCGCCCACCACATACATTGGAGCACGCTCGCGTTCGGCCACTGCTTTAAGTTTATCCACATCATCGGCATGCATCACAAGGCCCATTCTCTCCTGGCTCTCGTTACCCACAATTTCGCGTGCCGATAGGGTAGGGTCACCCACAGGAAGTTTATCGATATGTATGGTTCCTCCTGTTGTCTCAACCAATTCCGATAGGCAGTTAAGGTGTCCGCCTGCGCCGTGGTCGTGAATAGAGACAACCGGGTTATTATCCGACTCAACCATTGCACGGATTGCGTTCATGGCACGTTTTTGCATCTCGGGGTTGGAGCGTTGCACGGCATTAAGCTCGATAGCATTGGCAAACTGGCCTGTTGCCACCGATGACACTGCGCCACCGCCCATACCTATTCTATAGTTGTCGCCACCAAGCACAATCACCTTATCGCCCGCTTTGGGGTCATCTTTAAGGGCATGCTCTTTACGTCCGAAACCGATACCGCCTGCAAGCATTATCACCTTATCGAAAGCAAATTTGCGATGATTTTCGTAATGCTCGAAAGTGAGTACCGAACCACATATAAGCGGCTGACCAAATTTATTTCCGAAATCGCTGGCACCGTTGGATGCCTTAATCAATATCTGCTCGGGAGTTTGATATAACCATGGGCGTTCATCCATAGTTTTCTCCCATTGGCGGTCGTCTTCAAGGCGTGAGTAGGAAGTCATGTAAACAGCTGTTCCAGCTAGTGGAAGCGAACCTTTACCCCCTGCAAGCCTGTCGCGAATCTCGCCACCAGTACCGGTTGCAGCACCATTGAAGGGCTCTACGGTAGTGGGGAAGTTGTGTGTTTCGGCCTTAAGCGAAATCACGGTATCTATATCTTTAACCTCGAAGAAATCGGGTTTGTCACCACTTTGAGGTGCAAACTGCATACTCTTGGGGCCTTCGATAAATGCCACATTATCCTTATATGCAGAAACTATAAAATTAGGGTTCTCTTTTGATGTTCTCTTGATTAAAGCAAATAGAGAACTTGGTTTCTCCTCGCCATCAATAACAAAGAAGCCATTGAAGATTTTGTGACGGCAGTGCTCCGAGTTAACTTGCGAAAATCCAAACACTTCGCTATCGGTAAGCGGACGGCCGAGTTTTTTGCTTAGGCTGTTAAGATATTCAACCTCTTCGCTATTGAGTGCCAGACCCTCTTTTTCGTTATAAGCTTCAATATTGCTTATGGGAAGAATGGGCTCCGGTTTTTTATCTATCAGAAACAGATTTTGTTCCAGACCGTTATATAGTCGTTGCAACATTGCATCAAACTGGGCATCAGGGCTATCTACCTTGTAGAACTCCTCTATGCGAAGAATCGAATCAAGCCCCATATTTTGGGTAATCTCAACTGCGTTGGTACTCCATGGCGTAATCATCTCTCGCCTTGGTCCCACAAAATAACCCTCCAATGATTCGGACTTGATTAGCTTAGCATCGCTAAAAAGCCACTCTAATCGTGACACCTCCTCACCAGTAAGTTCTTTAGTGACATTAACTGCAATAATGTGACTGGAGCTGTTTCCAAAAAAAAGTACCATGAAATTACGATTTTAGTTTGTTTTTTTAATCAACGCTACAAATTTAAGCAATTAAGCAATCTGTAACAATAAAATAAAAAATGATTTTGCAGATGATGAATATTAGGTTAGTGAAAAAGGGAGTTAAAGATACCATAAAAGTTTCGAGAGGGGCGAGAGGGGCGAGAGGGGGGTGTTTAAGTGACAAGGGAGGGTGAAGAGTTCAATAGTTTAATAGTTCAATAGTTGAAAAGTCGGTTTTAAGCCGCTGGGGCGGCGGAGTCAGTCAGGTTTTAAAGCCGCAGGGGCGGCTACAGATTGGTAGGATAAAATCTTTCATATAAATTGGGAAGAGGGGCAGAAGTAAGCTCCAGCGGAGCGAAATCTTTGTAGCAAAAAAGTTGTGAGGTGGTAAGAGCTCCGTAGGAGCGGCATCTTAATTAGGTTTAAAAGTTTAAAAGTTAAAAAGTTTAAGAGTTTAAATAGTTCAATAGTTTATGCCGCTGGGGCGGCGGAGTCAGTAATAATTTAACCATTAAGGAAGTTAAGATATTTGAAATCAGATGGATAGCTGTAAGTTTTCCCCGCAGGGGTTTTATTATAAATAACCGTATGCAAGCGTAGCGTAGCTTAAGGAATTTGATGGTGTTTTAGGCTAACCCAGCACGAAAAACCACCCACTATCAAACAAAGAAAAGGCCTACCCGTTTCCAAGTAAGCCCTTTCCGTCTGTTGTTGTTTGTAGTTGATTAAAAGCCTTCTGCTCCTTCCATATCGTCATTGCCCATATTTTGTCTGCCACTACGTTTTGGCTTAAAGTCGTTGATGCGATAAGTTAAAGTAAGGGAAACCATTGGTGATTTATGATAGTTTTTTGTATATGCCTGCACGTTCTCGGTGTCAACTGTCGATTTACGAATGCTGGTTTCAAATATATCTCTCACCTGAAGTACGGCCGATAGTTTTCTCTCCAGAAACTCCATACGCACAGCGCCGTCGAATGAGTAGTACTGCTTGGTTGTTCCCTGTGCATTCACTGTGGGGCTCGAGTAGTTCCCGTTAACCTGAAGCACCAGGTTTTTATATAGCATGAAGTTATTGTTAAACCTCAAATCCCAGTTATTACTCTCTCTGGTTTTCTTAGTTCCGGTGCCGTAACTATTCACTTTATAGTGATATATGGATGCCATAAGTGTAGGTTCCCATATTTTTTTGACTTTAAAATTAAGGTTGGCCTCAATACCTGTGCTATAGTCTTTACCAATATTCATAGGGCGCTGAATGGCAGTGTTGCCTTGGTAGCTATCCATAATAAATTCGGTTTTATCGTGCGTAACTCTGTGATACACTTCTGTAGAGAATTGAGCGTTTTTGAACTGCTTGATATATCCTGCCTCCCACGAGTCTATCAGTGAGGGTTTTAAATCAGGGTCACCTGTACGCACGTTATAGTCATCCACATACTGCATAAATGGGAACAGCACCATATCCCACATGCGCGCTGTGCGTCGTGTGTAGCTCACCATTAGCTGATTCTCTTTGGGGAGCTGGTAGCTTAGGTGCAGTGTGGGGAAGAAATCCCATCGATCGGTTGTATGTTTTTTGCCGGTCTCTTTAACCGTAATCTCACGGTCGAGCATCTCGGTACGGAAGCCTGCCTGATATCCTAGATTAGACAGTTTGCCGGCATACGACGCATATATTGAGTAAATATCCTGACGGAAGTCGGCACTATTGCTGAACTCATCATTGAAAATCTCATTCAGATAAAGGTCGGTCTTTATATCTTTGGTGTTGAGTCTTCCCTGAAAACCGGCTTCAAATCTGCTATCTTCACCCAAAGGCTTGGTATAGTCAATCTTTATCTCAGTGCGGTTATCTTTATTATCATCTATATTTTGGGTTGATGACACCACTTGCTTGTTGCCATCTCGCTGATAACTCTCATTACCTCCATCTGCTTTACGTGCCGAAACGTTCACCATTGTGATGATGTTATGGCCTTTCTTGTCGAAGTTGTGCTGCCATGACCCATTTATAGAGTAAAACTGCATTTTACGCTCCATATCCTGCTCACTCCAGGTTGTTGACGGTGTTTCGTCATTTTTTTGCTGAGTATATTTCAGGTTTGATTCGTTTCCGAACTGGTTTTTTCCAAATCGTGTGTTTAACGATAGTACGTCTTTCTCGGTCAAGTCGTAATCTACACCTAGCCTAATATTACCTCCCTGACGTTTGAATCTACGTTCACCTTCTGATATCACATTAAAATGGTCGGCACCCGTTATGGTAGTTCTGTCGGAGTAGCTCGAACCCGGAAACTCTTTCTTGTCGATATTGGCTCCTATGGTGAAGTTAAATCTGTTTTGGCGTATGGTAAATAGTGCATCGGTACCATATTTATTGTCACGTCCCACATTAGCACTTATCTGGCCCTGAATACCCTGCATCCTGTTCTTTTTCAGAATGATATTGATAATTCCTGCGGTGCCGTCGGGCGCATATTTCACCGATGGATTGGTAATTATTTCAATATTCTCGATGCTGCTGGCAGGTATCTGCTTAAGTGCGTCGCTGGGATCGAGTATTGATGGGCGGCCATCAATAAGTACCGTGAAACTGCTGCTACCACGAAGTGAAACGTTACCCTCAAGGTCCACTTTTACAGATGGCACATTCTCAAGCACCTCCACTGCCGATAGTGACGCGGCACTCAGTTGCTTACTCACTGCCACCACTTTTTTATCTATCTTATACTCAACACTGTTACGGGTTGCTACCACATCCACCTGTTCGATACTTTCCGAGGATGATTTTAGCCTTATTTGTCCCATGTCGATGTTGCTGTTTTGGGCGTTAATCTCGATTTTTTCTACTTTATGACTCTTATATCCCATAAACATAATCTCCACATCGTAGATTCCATCATTTAGTCCGGTGATTCTGAATCGTCCACTGGCTTCGGTAACGGTACCTGTAACGGGTGTAGTTTCACTATGTTTATATACAGCCACAGTAGCATATTCAACCGATTGGCGGGTGTCGCTGTCGATAACAAAACCACGCAGCACACCTCCTTTGGGCGCGGGGTCATCAACGGGATTGGCAAGCACTTGCTGATGCGTAACCACAGATAGTGTGAAAATTACTATCCAAGCCGATATTTTTTTCAGATTAATCTTCATCTTTAGAAATCTTAATTATTATGTTCTCTTGTTAATTTTCAAATCTCATTAAGTGGAAGCTGATTCCATCTTATGCTATTAAAGTGTTCAACTTTTTATAGGTTTGAGGTTTGGTGTAACTGTCTCATTATCAGTGGATGATTGAGGGCTGTTGGCCATTCAATCGACCATCGTAAATCGTTGAGTAGTTCAGGTAAGTTTTTACGATGATAAAAGTATAACTACTTTTTACTTAATTCAAATAAAATAGATAAATAGGGCATTTGTACCGATGAATAGGTGTTGGACTCAACTTTCGCAATTGAAATAATTTACTGGCTCCCGGTTGTTAAATAATAGTTAAATAGGTGTAAAAATATTAAATTGCACAAATTTATATGTCAATCTATTATTTTTGTAATTATTATTGCAACAATATTGTATTAAAATTGTCTATATAGGATGAATCAAACACATTTTTGTGGTTTAGACAATTAAGATTTTTCTATTTCCAACATATAGAAAACGTTCTACTATGGGGCATAATCTCTTCTATGTCTCTTATTTGAAACAAATTTTTAAGTATGATTAAAAAAATTGTCGTAGCTAACCGCGGCGAAATTGCGGTGAGAATAATCCGTTCGTGCCGTGAAATGAGCATAACCTCGGTTGCTCTTTACTCCGATGCCGACCGTATGTCCAAGCACGTGATGCTTGCCGATGAGGCCTACAATTTGGGGCCTGCTCCATCGAAGGAGAGCTATCTTAATATAGATAAAATAATAGAGGTAACACTGGCATGTGGTGCCGATGCTATCCATCCCGGATATGGATTTTTATCAGAAAATAGTGAGTTTGCCCGTCGTTGTACCGAGGCAGGCATAACTTTTATAGGCCCTCGTGCCGAAACTATTGTGCAGATGGGCGATAAAATTGCCGCACGGCAGTCGATGATTGCCGCAGGTGTTCCTGTGGTGCCCGGCATCGAGCGTCAACTCGAATCGGCCGATGAGGCCCGCAAGGTGTGCAGCGAAATTGGTTTCCCGGTAATATTGAAAGCCGCTGCCGGCGGTGGTGGTAAAGGTATGCGCCTAATCCGCTCCGAGGCTGAGGTTGCCGAAGCATATAATGCTGCAAAATCGGAGGCTCTATCCTCTTTTGGTGATGAAACAGTATATATCGAGAAATATATCGAAGAGCCTCACCACATTGAGTTTCAGGTTCTTGGCGATACTTTCGGTAATGTTATTCACCTCTACGACAGGGAATGTTCGGTTCAACGCCGTCATCAGAAAATAGTGGAAGAGAGTCCTTCACCATTTGTAACCCCCGAACTGCGCGAAGAGATGGGCCGCACAGCCGTTGCAGCAGCTCAGGCAGTTGGCTATGTGGGTGCAGGAACCATTGAGTTTCTAGTAGATAAACACTACAACTACTATTTCCTTGAGATGAATACCCGCCTTCAGGTGGAGCACCCCATCACCGAAGAAGTGTTGCAAATTGACCTTGTGAAGGAGCAGATTTATGTTGCTTCGGGGCTGCCATTACACTTGAAACAGGAGCGGGTATTCCAACGCGGACACTCCATCGAATGTCGTATCTGTGCCGAAGACCCCGATAACGATTTCATGCCGTCACCGGGATTGATTAAGCAGATAACAGATACCAACGGACTGGGAGTGCGCATAGACAGTTATATTTACGAAGGCTTTGAAGTGCCGCTATGGTACGACCCAATGATATCGAAATTGATAGTGAAGGCTACCACCCGCGAGTATGCCATTGAGCGTATGAGGGCGGCCCTCGATGAATATAAAATTACCGGTATTAAAACCAACATTCCTTATCTGAATGCAATTATCAACATGCCCGATTTTGTTAACGGCAATTACGACACTGCATTCCTTGAGAAGAATGATGCTCAGTTACGTAAATATCAAAAAGAGAACCAACCCGGAGAACTTGACGAGGCAGTGGTTGAAGATATTGTTCTAATAGCTTCAAAAATTAACTATATCCTGTCACTGGCCGAGATTTCCACATCGGGAACAGGCACAGCACAGTCGGGAACTCTTAACAGATGGAGAGAATTTGGCAAACGTAAAGGAATAATCGGTATTTAAAAATTAGAATCAGAAATGGAAGTACATATAGGAAAACGTGTTGCCGAGGTGGTGCTTAACCAGCGTGAGGGTAACAAAGTGTCGATGACCGTTGATGGTAAAGTGTATGATGTTGATATCGTGATTGCCGATAATGGTGTGTGCTCGGTTATTCATAACGGACACTCCCTCAACATGGAGTTCGTAAAAGGTGGTAACGTGAAGAAATACAAGGTTAACCGCGGATTCAACTCCTATGATGTTGAAATTGTGGATGCCCAGGAGAAATATATACGTTCGCGCCGCAAGGACGAAGGCCGTCAGGATGAGGTTATTACAGCTCCAATGCCGGGTAAAATAGTGAAAGTGAATGTGGCAACTGGCGATGCTGCTACCGATGGTGATGTGCTTATTGTGTTTGAAGCAATGAAGATGCAGAGCAACCTTAAAGTGGTGGGCGATTGCGTAGTGAGAGAAGTGATGGTGGCCGAAGGTGATTCGGTGGCATCAGGACAACCAATGATAAAGCTTGATATTATTACTAACAACGAAGAAAATGGACAATAATAAAATATACGAAGAATTTGTAGCCCGCGATAAAGCTGCCGAACTTGGCGGTGGGGTGAAAAAAATTGAAAAGCTGCACGAAGCAGGACGTATGACTGCCCGCGAACGTGTTAATATGCTGCTTGACAAGGGTACTTTTGTTGAGTTCGACAAGTTCGTAACTCACCGTTGCACCAATTTCGATATGCAGAAGGATAAGATTGCCGGCGATGGTGTAGTATCGGGCTATGGTAAGGTTGACGGTCGTTTGGTGTATGTGTATGCCTACGATTTCACTGTTTTTGGTGGTTCGCTAAGCATCACCAATGCCAATAAAATAGTGAAAGTGCAAACTATGGCACTTAAAAACGGTGCCCCTGTTATTGCACTTAACGATTCGGGTGGCGCACGCATCCAAGAAGGTGTGGATAGTCTTACCGGTTATGCCAACATCTTCTTTCAGAACACATTAGCATCGGGAGTTGTGCCGCAAATATCGGCAATCCTCGGCCCATGTGCCGGTGGTGCCTGCTATTCGCCTGCCCTCACCGACTTTATTTTTATGGTAAACGAGAAGAGCCACATGTTCGTTACAGGCCCCGATGTGGTTAAAGCCGTTACTCATGAGGATGTTACCAAAGAGGATCTTGGAGGTGCATATACCCACAACAGCAAAAGTGGTGTGGCTCACTTCATGGGCAATACCGAAGAGGAGGTTATAATGGGTATCAGAGAGCTGCTTAGCTTCCTACCCTCCAACAACCTTGAGGATGCTCCACGCCGTCCCAATACCGACGATATTAAGCGTGAGGATGAGAACTTGCAGCGCATAATACCTGCCGACCCCAACCAACCCTACGATGTTACTGAGGTTATTGAGTCGTTTGCCGATGATAATTATTTCTTCGAGATAATGCCACATTTTGCAAAGAACGTAACCATAGGTTTTGTGCGCATGGACGGACAAACTGTTGGTATAGTGGCCAATCAGCCGGCGTTCCTTGCAGGTGTGCTTGATATTGATGCATCAGACAAGGCTGCGCGTTTCATCCGTTTCTGCGACTGTTTCAATATTCCTATCGTAACACTTGTGGATGTTCCAGGTTTCCTTCCGGGCAGCGACCAGGAGCATAACGGTATCATTCGTCATGGAGCTAAGATTGTGTATGCCTACATTGAGGCAACCATACCTAAAGTTACCCTTATCCTGCGTAAAGCCTACGGAGGTGCATATATCGTGATGTCGAGCAAACAGACCGGCTCCGATTATAACATGGCATATCCCTCAGCAGAGATTGCAGTTATGGGTGCCCAGGGAGCTGTAAATATTCTTTATCGCAATGCTTCGGATGATGATAAAGCAAAGGCACTTGAGGATTATAGTGCCAATTTTGCAAATCCATACCAGGCAGCCGAAAAAGGCTATATCGATGAGATTATCATGCCTCGCGATACTCGTCTTAAGATTATTCAGGCTCTTGAACTTACCCATAATAAGATAAGAACGCACCCACACAAAAAGCACGGTAATATGCCGCTTTAATTGAAGTGCATATAATAGAAAAACCCCTTGAATAGAAAATATTCAAGGGGTTTTTTGTGCCCAGAACAGGACTCGAACCTGCACAGCCTTGCGGCCACTAGTCCCTGAAACTAGCGCGTCTACCAATTTCGCCATCTGGGCGGTAGAGCTGTTTTGTGGGTGCAAATATGGTGATATTATTTATTTCGACAAGCGGATGATTGCGTTTTTTTCATCATCAGAAATAAAAAAAACCGGAGCGTATTTTGGTTGCTCCGGCTATAAAAGTGAATTTCAATATCTTAATTAAAGATTGGTTTTAAGGTAATCAACCATCATGGTGTATAGATGATGGCGCACCGGGCCACCGTAAATGCTGTGGTTGCGGTTGGGATAGGTAAACATATCGAACTGCTTGCCCGAAATTATCAGTTTGTCGGCATACTCCATCTGATTCTGGTAATGCACATTATCATCAGCACTTCCATGGATAAGGAATAGGCGGCCCTGAAGATTGGCAGCATGCGTGATAGGGCTGTTATCATCATAACCGGATGGGTTTTCCTGCGGTGTGCGCATATATCTCTCGGTATAAACAGTGTCGTAGAAACGCCAGTTGGTAACGGGAGCCACAGCAATGCCCACTTTAAACAGGTTGCTCTTGCTAAGGCACAATGACGACATGAATCCGCCATAACTCCATCCCCAAATGCCTATGCGCGATTTATCGATGTAGGATAATGAGCCTAAATACCGTGCAGCCTCAATTTGGTCGTCCGACTCATATTTGCCCAGCTTCATGTATGTACATTTTCTGAACTCCTCGCCCCTTGCGCCGGTGCCTCTTGGGTCAACACAAGCAACAACATAACCTTGGGCAGCCAGAACCTGCTCCCAATCTATGCCCCAACGGTCCATAACTTGCTGTGAATTAGGTCCGCTATACTGAATCATCAGCACAGGATACTGTTTCGACTCGTCAAAATTGAGCGGCTTCACCATCCAGCCATTTAGAGTTGTACCTTCGGATGTGGTGAAAGTAAAAAACGATTTTGGCGATATGTCGTAACCTGCAACTTTGGCTTTCAGTTCGCTATTATCCTCAATCACCCTAACCAGCTTGCCTTTATTATCGATAACCGAGAAAACTGGAGGTGTGTTGGTATTTGAGAAAGTATTGATGAAATATTTATATCCCGAGCTGAATCGTGGCGAGTGAATACCATCTCCGGTAGTAAGTTTGGTGATTTTTTTACCATCTATACCCACCGAATATACGTTGCGACGCATGGGTGAATCTTGTGCAGAGGTAAAATAAACAAGTTTGCTCTTGTCGTCATATCCCTCAAAACCGGTTACATCCCAGTTGCCTTTGGTGAGTTGACGCACCCTAATGCCGTTCATGGCGTGAAGATAGATATGGTTATAGCCGTCATCTTCGCCCACGTATATAAAGTGCTTTCCATCAGGCAGAAACACAATATTATCAAGCACACTTTCATCCACATAAGCTTTATTTCGCACGGTAAGCAACACATTTGCTACTGTTGAACTGCTATTGGCCGAGAGTAGCTCAAGTTGATTTTGATGACGGTTCAATTTTATGATTGCAAGGCGACCTTGTTGGTTTGTCCATCGGATGCGTGGCAGGTAATAATCGCCCTCACCACCTGTATCCATGGTTTTGGTAGTACGATTTTTTAGGTTGAACACATGCACACTCACCTTTGAATTTGCCTCACCAGCTTTGGGATATTTAAAGGTGTAGCTACCCGGATATAGCGCATAATCATCCATTTTGGGGTAAGATGCCTGATATATTGGGAATGAAAACTCCTTAACCCCGCTCTCGTCGAAACGGATGAAGGCCAGCTCGTCACTCTGGGGCGACCACTCCATGGCGCAGTTGAAACCAAACTCCTCCTCATAAACCCAGTCGGGAATACCGTTTATAATCTCGTTATATTTACCATCGGTAGTGACCTCGCTCTCACTATTGTAGAGAAATTTTTTAATATAAATATTGTTATTGCGCACAAAAGCTACCATGTTACCATCGGGCGAGAAGATTGCCATCTGTTGGGCACCTTTTTCTGATAGAGGATTTAACTCACGACTATTGAAGTCATACACATAATAATCGGCTGTGTATGAGTGGCGATACACCGATTTATAGTTAGTAAAAACCAGTATTTTCGACTCATCGGGCGAGAAAGTGTAGCCCTGAATTGATTTTATATTTTTATTACCTGCTTTTTCAATATCGAGTAGAGTCTTTACCAGTTTCCCGGTGGCATATTCATACATGTTGATTTTCTTGCCGTCCTCAAGCACAGTATAATGAGTGCCATCATTCATGGAGTTGATACCATAAACTCCTTTACTACGAAATGAGTAATCCTTATACAAGTCGTCAACTGTAACTGCCTGTTTTTGAGCACCCAGATGCATCAAAGCGCTTACTACCAGCAGTATTGTAAATAGCATTTTTTTCAACATAGTCCATTGTTTGATTAATTAATGTTCAAATCTAATAAAAAGGCTTTAAAATGCGAATTATATTTTTTATGATGGGTTTTTATTTGAATCTAAAAAAGAAAAGGGACCCTCACACTGATCCCTTTTCAAATAAAATAATCCCAAATTAGTCTATATAAAGAAATATAAACTCACAACAAACGGTTAAGGCACATACACCTCCAGTACTTTGGCTGAAGAATTGCTCTTAACCTCAACATACTTCAACGATGCAGGAACCAACACGGTTTCTCCTGTCACCATTGAAACAATACCGCCTTCGGTAGATATCTCACAAGAACCCTCTACACAGATGTATATTTTAAAACTATCAATATTTTTTAAATCTCGCTCAATTTTTTCATCAACGGTCAGCATTGTAGTACAAAAATACGAACAATTAACAAGATTTGCTAAATTATTTCTCATTAATTCATACTTAACTAGTCCTGAATCCAAATCATCAAAGTGAATTGCATCTTTTGCCTCCTCAACATGGAGCTCGCGAGCGTTGCCCTTATCATCCTTGCGGTCGTAATCGTACACCCGGTAGGTAACATCCGAAGTTTGCTGAATCTCAGCAACCATCACGCCTCTGCCAATGGCATGTATGCGTCCGGCAGGCATAAACAGCACATCGCCGGGCTTAACTTCATGCTGTGCAAGCACATCAAGAAACTCACCCTTATCAAGTAACGGCTTATAGTCGTTTTTATTGATTTTTTTCTTAAATCCGGATATCAATTTCGCACCCTTATCGGCAGCCATCACATACCACATCTCGGTTTTGCCAAAGCTGTTGTGACGCTCCTTGGCCATCGCATCATCGGGATGTACCTGCACCGAGAGGTCATCATTGGCATCTATAAACTTGATGAGTAGCGGGAACATATCGCCAAAACGGCTGTAAACCTTCTCGCCCATCAGTTCACCTTTGTAGTTCTGAATCAACTTGGTAAGAGACGTACCCTTAAGCAGCCCCTCTTTCACTATCGATATATCACCTGGCACCGATGATAATTCCCAACTCTCACCACCATTACTTAGGTTTCCAAACTCTTTATTGAGAACAGTTCTCAACTTCTGTCCGCCCCAGATTTTCTCTTTCACAATCGGCGTAAATTTCAAAGGATACAGACTCATAATATCAGTTATTTTTGTTATCAATAGCATTTAATGCAAACATACAGGCACCAATGGCGATGGCATCACTTGCGCCCAAGGCCGACTTAGCCACCACGGTGCGCGATTGTGAATCGTACTCTAGTGTGTCGTTACTCTCGGGAATAGTTATGGTACGGGTTTCACCTTCAATAAATTTGGCACGTTGCCCGGCATCATCCCAGTCGTACACCTTCATTATCAAACGAGGCAGATCGGCACCGCCCTCAATTTTATAATGGCTGTGCAACTGCTTCATCATGGCAGGATAGAACATATCCGAAGCACCAGTTACGCCACCACCAATAACCACCACACCGTCAATAAGCGTGAGCATGGTTGCTATGCCTTCTCCAAGCACAGTTCCAAAATCCTCATAAACTTTGATGGCAGCCTCTTTATTTCCGGGTTTTTCTCCCTTAGCAATCTGATAAACAGCATATTGATCAGCAACCTCATCAACAGAAACACCAGCATGAAGAGCATATTGACGACGAACTGAAAAACCGCTCATATGATGCTCAATGAAACTCGAAGGGGTCAACACATCTCGCAGCAACCACCCTTCGCCACCATTTGAGTTATCACCAACGATAAGATGACCATTACTAACCAACCCAACTCCAAAGCCGGTTCCTAGAGTAATGCCAATTAGATTATTGTAACGACGCTCACGTCCTACTGCTTCGAACTCACGGTTTATCAGGGGTAGCACACCCGCCATAGCCTCACCATAGGCAAACAGGTTACCATCATTATTGATAAATACCGGTATATTGAATTTCCTTTCTAGGAAAGCACCCAGAGCAACACCCCCTCTAAAACCGGGCAGATTTGGCAGGTCGCCAATGATACCTTTGGGGTAATCGGCCGGACCGGGAAAAGCAAAACTGATGGCTACAGGATTAGTATCAAGTTTATCCCTTACCTCTGTAAATCCATCAACAAGTGTGGCAAGACACAACTTAAGGTCATGAGCATTAGATGGTTTGCGAATTGGGTCAACAATAAATCGACCGCTCTGCATTGCCGAAAATACGAAATTTGTGCCACCTGCATCAAGAGTCATTACAACCCTATTATCGTTAATTAACTTATCTATCATAGTGAAATTTTATTGTTGTCTTAATTTTATTGTTGTCTTTACTTCTATATTATCTATGGTTGATGATTTCTCATCATTGCTGATTATCAATTTGTAGAGCACTTCGGCAGCCGAACGGGCAATCTCCTTTAAAGGTTGCACCACCGAAAGAATCGGAGGCTTTACAAAATCAAACAGATCGATATCATCAAAACAAGCCAATGCCGGTTTGTTACTAATTGGCAGCTCACCATTAAGGCAGTACACAGCCTCGGCACCAAGCACGTTATTAAGCAGAATCAATGCCGTAACCGGATTTTTACCACTACAGAATTCAATAACAGCATCACGCATCTGCTCTCTCAAATGGGAAACATCTATACGTCTCTCCTGAAAATCATTAAAAGAGAGACCGCCATCCCTTACAGCATCCCTCACACCTGTAATACGCCCTTTTATTGACGATATATGTGGACTAACACTCAGTAAACCAATGCTTTTATGGCCTCTGCTTATCAACTTTTTGGTAAGTTTGTAGGCTCCTTGGTAATTATCAACAGTAACCGACGGGAAATCACACATTGCATTCTCCCTATCGAAAAGCACAACAGGCTTTTTTATATTGAGCATATTTAATGCATCACTATCAGGTATAATCGACGTTGCCAGAAGCAAGCCATCCACCTCACGCCGCAAAAGCACATCAATAAGATGCAGCTCCTTCTCCTCGTCCTCTTCCGTGCTAACACCAATCACCACATAGCCTTTATCATAAAAAAAATCGGCAACACCCTTAAATATCGTAGCATAAAAGGGATCGGATAAATCGGGAGCCACAAAGCCTATCATATCTGTGCGCCCGGTATTAAGATTGCGTGCCAACTGACTTGGACGAAACCCGTGTTTGCTGGCCATGTCTATCACCCGCTCCTGAGTCTCCTTGCTTATGCCACGATTATCTCCCTGCCCACTGAGTACGAAAGAAACAGTGGTTTTGGAGATTCCAAGATGCATTGCAAGATCCTTAATGGAGCGAATTTCTATCATTGATTATCAATTACTTTAACCAGTTTAGTAGGCAAATATAAAGCAAAGAAATCATCAAAAAAAGAGAAACTCACTTTTTTAATAATAAAAGTTAAAAATAAAAATGGAGGAAGTCAAGAGGGGGATATTTTGGCTATTGGCTTTTAGCTA
>CAZWOA010000012.1:0-17385 GCA_964635545.1 uncultured Marinilabiliaceae bacterium | reverse complement strand
GCTTTTAGCTAAGTTTCGATGTTCTAATTGTTAGTACCTACAAGGATATTACCCCTTTGATGCTTAGAGCTTTGTGTGTTACATCTATTATGTCGTGGGCGCTATCCATTGGAGCGACGCAGGTAACTGCAATGTGTTTTAGATTTTTTGTGTGGTTGTATGTTATTTTGCCATTTTTAGGGAGGCACTCAACCACAAGGTTTACTCTATTATCAGAGTTGGGAACAATAAATTTGAACATATAATCCATAGGCCACTTTTTATTCTCCATCAGCAGCTCTCGCAGTTTCTCAAGGTCTATAATATCCATGTCGAAATTTTTTACAAAAATAGCTATTTATTTAGAATGATTCTCCATAAAAGCCCATCTATTTGTAAAATACTATTTGATGAATTAGAAAAGTGATTTTTTGACGTGAAAAACATAGGTTCTTGTCAATTTGGCATGAGTGCTGTGTTTTGTGTGTCAAAATGACATAGCTGTAAATTTGCGTATATTATTGATAGTTAGGTAGTTGGTTGTTTTTCTATTTCTATGGCATTAGAGTTGTATTATCATTGGTGTAATTAACAAACAAAATGTGTAACTATAAAAAATAAATACTATGGCACTTATTAGAAGAGAAAGCAACGTACCTACCTTATCTAACTTTTTTAATGAAATCTTCAATCGCGATTGGTACGATTGGAATCATCAGAATAACTCAAACACCAACACTACCATTCCATCGGTTAATGTTAAAGAAGATTCGGATGGTTTTCAGGTAGAGATGGCGGTACCGGGATTTAAAAAAGGGGATTTCCAGATTGAGCTAAATAATTCGTTGCTTACAATTAAATCGGAGAAAAAAGAAGAGAACGAGTGTAAGAGCGATGAGTGCTACACACGACGTGAATTTAGCTATCAATCGTTTAGCCGTTCTTTTACACTGCCTACTTCGGTTGATGGCGATAAGATTGATGCCCAATACGATAACGGAATTTTGAAGGTGTCGCTTCCCAAGCGGGAAGAGTTGAAGCCTCGCCCCACACGACAAATCGATATCCGATAAACATAAAAAGACAGAAGCCGCGGCTTCTGTCTTTTTATTTAACAATGCTTGCTTGGCCGGTTTCGTTCAACAGCGGTCTCATTTCATGCCCGTTTGGGGAAATGAGACCTTAGTTGTTATGTGCTGCCATTATCAATCATCCAATCTGTTTTCTATGTCCATTTGTTGATGTAAAATTCTAATGATTTCCACTGAATTTTCTTTCTTATTTATTTTGTAGAAAATATAATGTGATTTCACTTTTGATCGTAAATAACCTTTTCTTACATGACTGCAATCTTGTCCAACTTCTGGATTTTTAGCTAAATATTCAATTTCGTCAAGTATAAGATCATAATACCTATCAGCTTGTTCGGTTGACCAAATCTCAAATGTATAAAGCCAAATATTTTCAAGGTCATTTTGAGCTTCGATACTGATTTTGTACCTCATTATTTTGCAACATGATTTTGATGAAGTGTTTTTAGAAAACTATCTCTATTAAAATCTTTTACAAAACCTGATTGTTCACCTTTTTTTAGCTCTTTTACCAGTTCAGCTTTTTTAGTTTCCTCATATTCAAATAGCCTCAATGCAGCTCTTACAACCTCACTTGCAGAAGAAAATTTACCGGATTTAACTTGTTTGTTTATAAAAGAGTCAAAATAATCTCCAAGTAATATTGATGTATTTTTTGCCATAATTTTAATGTTTTGCACAAAATACCAAATCTTGGTATGGTGTGCAACTTTATTGAATTAAATTTTAAATGATAGTGAAGCCTTTCTTGGTAACTTTCATTACTGGTTACACATAGCGTTGAGTATATGGCATGTAGGCGATTGCGTGCTTCAAACCAATCAAACCGAGATGGATTTGAAGGGGGCTACAACCGTTGAATTTACTACTATCTCGACTATTGTTTTAATACCTTGTTGAACCCAACCTACGATAGCCCTTCTTGCGTCATTTGCTTATCTTTAAAGATATTTAATAACAAATTAAAATATAAATGCTATGACAACAAAAAAAGCTACCGGAAGACCAAAGGTACAACAAATTCCTTAACCGTGCATGTCGTGAAGTAGAAGGTTTTAAAGAGTTGCTGCATCTCCTCGGTTTCAAACCCCACAGAACTTATTGGCCGGTTTCGTTCAATAGCGGTTTGACTCCGTCGATTTTCAATTCATTTCATGCCCGTTGGGGGAAATGAGACCTTCGTTGTTAGCGGTTCGTTGTTTTTTCTCATTCATCTGTCAATATAAACCAAGGTATTTCAAGTTTCCCTTTTTTGAAAAAAATATTTACTTCGTCTCCAATTTCAGTTCTGTTGTAAAAATCTTTTCCTACACTTACTTCATCAACTTTCTTTTGCTGTCCCCAAGTAGAAAGTTCTAAGTAACGTTTTGTTGTCTTTCCTGAACTTATTCGCTTGTTGAGAACTTTTGCAGTAAAATATTCTGCTTCTGAATTGTCATAATAACAATTGAGATGTATAACCGTCCCGAAACTATAAGCAAATAGAAACAAAGCTAAACTTGTAAATCCTTTAATGTCGGTATATTTTAATTCTCTATTTGAAAAAGTGCTTATTGAAACAATCCTATCTTCATAAATTGTCAATTTGCCTTTGTATGCGTCAATAACACCGTAAACCATTAGAGCAATCATTGCAATCGCAATAGGAATTAATATCCAACTTGCGTTTGGTGAAAAACTCCCGTTTGCAAAAGGAAGTGTTAGAACCCAACCAAAAAGTCCAATAAGTAACGGGGCAAATATGTAAATGAAAATTGCCCAACCTTTTGCTATTTTATATTCTTTCATTGTTCGTCTGTGTATGTCTGTGGTGTTGTTCTACAATGACCGCTAACTCATATATATACCCACAAACTTAGTACTTTTTACGAATTATTTACATGGTTATTATCTTTTTTGAAATTATCCAACGGACTTTTTCTTTCCTTTAAGTGGTTGGTAGTTAGTTTGTTGTGTCTTTGAGTTTTAGTGTTGTCCTTTTTTGGGTATTACCAAATTAAGAAAATACCCTTACAGTAAAGTAGTTCTATTAACTATTAGCTACAAGCTAACACCTAACCGCTATTCCTCACCATTTCTCTCGGCCATTCCAGTTGCTATGGGCACGTAAAACCTGCTCTACCACGTCGCGAACACAACCTTCGCCACCATTTTTGTTGGAAATATATTTACTTATCTCCTTCACCTCTTCGGCAGCATCGGCAGGTGCCACAGCGAGGCCGGCAATTTTCATCACCGGCAGGTCGGGCACATCATCGCCCATATACATCACATCTGCTGCGGTAATGTTGTGTTTATCAAGCCATTGGTTGAATATGGGCAGTTTGTCGGTCGAGCCCATAAATATATCGGTGATTCCCAATGATTTAAAGCGAGCTTCTATGGCTTCGGTTTTTCCTCCAGTGATTATTGCTATAGGATAGCCTTTTTTTATGGCCAGTTGAAGTGCATAACCATCTTTTATATTGGCTGTGCGCATTGGCTCTCCGTTGGGAAACATCGGCACAAAGGCTTTAGATAATACTCCGTCCACATCAAAGGCAAAAGCCTTTACATTCATCAAATCTTCCTTGAAGTTGCTCATTATTAATGTTTTATTTTGTTGTTTTTATATCTGTTCCATGTTTTTCGGCTATCGATTCCGATAGTTTTCTGTATATATCTTGCTGCTCTTTATTGCTTGAGAGCATGTCTATATGCAGGTTAATTACGCCTCGGTCGCCACGTACTGCAGGCCCGGTTTGTGCTGTAAGCGGATTGGCCGTGCAGGCTTTGTTTGCAGTCTCTATAAGTAATGGGTGTAGCAAGTTGAAACTTAAACTGGCATTGTTAAGTATCTCTTCTGCAATAACATACATATGGTTTGTGAAGTTGCACGCAAACACCGCCGCTATATGAAGTTTTAGTCTCTGCTGCGATGTGGCTTCCGAAACATTATCAGAAATTGATGATGCCACTTTCATTAGCAGTGTTTTATCGTCACTGTTGTTTGCCTCAATCAGTAGTGGTACTTCGCTCATATTCACATCTTTATGCTTCGAGAATGTCTGGAACGGATAGAACACTCCGTGCCTTGCAATACCGTTGAGAGCCTCCATGGGTGTACTACCCGATGTGTGTGTTACAACTCCCTCAATATCAGTGAGGTGGTTTGTAATTCCGGCTATTGCATCATCCGAAACTGATATTATGTATATGTCCGATTTCTTGGGTATTTCTGATAGCTGGTTGAAGGCTACTCCTCCGGTTTTCTTGGTTATTTCGTTGGCATTGTTAATGTTACGACTAAAAATGCCTTCTATAACATGTGTGCGGGCAAGTGCATGTGCCAGGTGGGTTGCCACATTTCCTGCACCTATAATTGTTATTTTCAGTTGTTTATCCATCAGTTGATGCGGTTGTTTTATTGAAAAGCGAATTTAGTCATTGTTTTTCATCTTTCAATACCAAATTAGTGTCATGATAATATAGTCAATAATTTTAACAATACGTATCTATCATCAAAAAAAACAGATAGATTTGTGGCTTTCAGAATTGGTTGTTCTTTTTCTGGTTCTAATGCTGATAATTAGTCTGTTATGAAAGGATTTTATACTATAATATTGCTTATACTTTCCAATAGTTTTATGACTCTGGCGTGGTATGGTCATTTGAAATTCAGTGAGTGGAAGTGGTTTAGCAAGTTAGGTATGGTGGCAATAGTGTTGCTAAGTTGGGGCATTGCCCTGTTCGAATATTTCTTTCAGGTTCCGGCCAATAGAATCGGATTTAAAGGCAATGGCGGACCTTTCTCGCTTATGCAGCTCAAAATAATTCAAGAAGTTATTACACTTGTCGTTTTTGTAATCTTCTCAACCATAGCATTTAAGTCGGAGTCGTTCCAATGGAACCATGTTGCTGCCTTTGTATGCCTTATTCTTGCTGTATATTTCGTGTTTTTAAAGTGATAATTATTTCCGCTGGGTAGTCATAAGATTGTTTCTATTCTCTTCAAATATCTTCTGAAAATAGCACTTCAGCAATGCCTCTCTTGCTTTTGCTTTCTGCTCTACTTCGTGATGTAAAATTGAATCTCCATGCTTGATATTATTTCTGTTAATGCTGTAGCTTTTGGTGCTATTGGTGTTGATATCCAGTAGGTTCTGTCCTAAATTCAGGTATCTGGTGTTGGAGAATAGCAGTGGCACCAATGTTGGAATTATGTCGCTGTGCGATCCGTAGAGCGATGTGTCAACTATTATGTTCTCTTTTAGTGCAGGCGGCAAATAAATGTATAGAGGCACAGAGAATTGATGTTTTTGATTCTCAATATCATCATAGTTAAGTATCATTCTTATGTTGTGGTCACCAGTTATTATAACTACTGTATTGTTTGATAATGTAGAGTCACCTTTTATCCTATCCATAAAATCTCCAAGTGCCTTATTACTATATTGATACCCTTTCAGATACTCATCTATTGTAGTTTTATTCCCGGTGAAAAGGCTATTATATTCATTGGGAACTGTCAGTTCGGGCAAATAATAGTTATCCGGAAACTCAAATGGTGTGTGGCTGGTAGAGGTTAGGCACAGAAAGAAGTTTGGCGATGTGCTGTTCTCTAGTTTGTCGGCCACATAATTGAGCATACTATGGTCGTAAATACCCCAGGTTTTATTGCTTTCGGCATCCGGCTTCTCGCTCAAAAGCTCATATTTGCCTATCACCTTGTCAAATTGCTGATTTGGAAGCACTTCGTTGAGGTTGCGCCACGATAGTTCGATGCCCGATATAAACTCGGCGTTGTAACCATTGTCTTTAAAGGGTGCAGTGATGGTGGTGGGGTAGGAGAGGTATCGGTATTTTGAGGTGAAAAGTGGATGATAGGGCGTGTTTACTACAAACGACTCCACCGTTTCGATGGTGCCGTTGGTGGACGATTGAAAATTACGAAACACGATATCGCTGTCAAGGTGGTTTTTCATCGACATAAGGAGATCGAAATCATTGGTTTGAAAATCAATCAATCTATTACTCCAACTCTCGGTAAATATTAATACTACATTGTGTTTTTGCTGATTATCAATATGTTGTGATGTGCTGAAGATGATTTCTTCTATATCTTTTTCCGAGATTTTTTCTATCGGCAGGTCGTAATAAACTGATGCAGCTTCGGCAATTGACTCAAAACCGGCTCTCTTTAGTATCTGCTCTTCTGTTTCGCTTTTAAACTGCTTTTTCTTTTCGCTGTAAGCCTTTTTCAGCATAAATACCGAGTTGGCAACATAGTCGTTTATCATGTTGCTGCCCGATATGTAGATATCCTCAGCCCTGAGTGGGAATGTGGTTACCGATCCTCTTATGGCGAGAGGTATTGCGATGATGAATATTATAGGAATTGTCCTAAGTATCCGTTGGTTGTTGATGTTGTTTAATATTTTGTTATCCAGATATATAATGAATTTTCTGGTGATGTAATATGTGCTTATTGATCCTGCAATTATAAGTATTACAGGATGTTCGTTCCATATGCTTCTGATGAGTACGCCCGGTTCTTCATTGGCAAATTCAAAAAATACGGGATTGAAATGCGTTCCGAAGTTAATGAAGAACTGCTGATCCATTATTGATATGGTAAACACTAAGGCGTAAATAGCCGGGAAGTAAATTTTGATGATCTTTTCAGTTATCCCGTAGAATTTTGTGCTACGAATGAAGGCGATAGCTATATAAAACGGTAGAATGGGAATCATCAGATATGCCAAAACTTGGGCGTCGAACCTAAATGCGTTGAAAAACAGTAATATAAAAGTTGATTGATTGCTGAATAAATCAAATAAATTGCCAAACCTGCAAATGAAAATAATACGAAGCAGAAGCAATAGAAGCATCCCTACAATGAATACCTTAAATAGCAGAATCGTAAATTTCGACAATCTCATCATCATGTTTGTTTATATTTTGATTTAGGGCTGCAAAATTAATTAAATATAACTAATTATCAACTCTTTAGTATTGTGTGGTACTCTTTTGTTACTTTTATATATTCAATCCTACCCAATATCAACGGCTAGATTTTATAAGTTATCTATTAAATAATAATCTTGCTATGTTGATTAAAATCATTTGAAAATGTCCGGCCAATTCACCAATTTTACAAAAACAAAAACACAATAGATTATGGCTAAAATGAAAGCTCTTGTTAAGGCTAAGGCCGAGAAGGGATTATGGATGCAAGAGGTTGATATACCTAAAGTTGGTCCTAATGACGTGTTGATAAAAATTGCAAAAACTGCAATTTGTGGCACCGATTTACATATTTATAAATGGGATGATTGGTCGAAAGCTACCATTCCGGTTCCTATGGTTATAGGGCACGAGTACTGTGGTTATGTGGCTGCTGTGGGTAGTGAGGTTACCCAGTTTAAAGAGGGTGACCGCGTTACCGGCGAAGGTCACATTGCCTGTGGCCACTGTCGTAACTGCCGTCGCGGCCGTCAACATATATGCGAGAATACTCTTGGCATAGGTGTTAACATTGATGGTTGCTTTGCCGAGTATGTAAAGGTGCCTTCAAGCAATGTTATGAAAATCAATAGCAAAATTCCTGATGAGATTGTTTCAATAATGGATCCATTTGGAAATGCTACCCACACTGCTTTGTCGTTCCCGATTATTGGTGAGGATGTGCTTATTACCGGCTCCGGACTTATAGGCAGTATGGCGGTTGCCGTGGCGCGCTTTGCCGGTGCCCGCTATGTGGTGGCCACCGAAACCAGTGAATATCGCGCGGAGTTGGCTCGTAAAATGGGTGCAACCCGTGTGGTGAATCCTTTGAAGGAAGACCTTGCAGAGGTTATTGAAGAACTTGGCATGAAAGGTTTTGATATAGGGCTTGAGTGTAGCGGTAACCCTGCGGCTTTCAACCAGATGATTGAGAGTATGTATAACTCGGGAAAAATTTCACTGCTTGGTATTTTGCCAAACGAAACTAAAGTAAATTGGAATAAAATAATATTTAAAGGTCTTACACTCAAGGGAATATATGGCCGCGAGATGTATGAAACCTGGTACCAAATGGAGCAGATGCTTATGTCGGGTCTCGATTTGTCACCAATTATTACGCATCGTTTCTCTGTTGATGACTTCCAGAAAGGATTTGATATAATGGAGCAAGGTAATTGCGGTAAGGTTATTCTTAGCTGGGACTAATCATTTCCAATAAAAACAAAAAAAGGGGAGACACGTTTGATGCCTCCCTTTTTTATTGTTGTTTACTGCAAAAACCTCATATTGCCTGTAGTGCTGCTTTAACCACAACTGAAAGGGGTGTTGTTTGGCGGCCTATTATTGCAGATAGTTGATGTGAATCATCATATAAATCGCCCTTCGATGCCGATGTGTCCCAGCCTGCTATGGCTTGCGCCAAGCCTTCGGGCAGGCCAGCACCCACAAGTAGGTTGGCATACTCATTCTCGGTCATGTTTTTATACCCAATCTTCTTGCCGGTCTGTTTCGATACCTCTTCAGCAAGCCCGGCAAGGGTGTAACTGCTATCGCCCGATAGTTCGTAAGTTTTTCCCGAATGTCCATCACTGGTTAGAACCACCGCTGCCGCTTGGGCATAGTCGGCGCGGGTAGCCGATGCTATTTTCCCATCACCTGCACAGCCCACAATAGCTCCGCTGGCAATGGCGTTGTTAAGCGAGCCTGTGTAATTCTCTGTGTACCAGCCGTTTCTTAGAATTGTATGGTCAATCCCCGAGTTTTTTAAATCTCTCTCTGTGGCTTTATGTTCGGCAGCCAGGCTCAATGTGGAGGTGTTGGCATGCAATAGGCTTGTGTAAACTATACGTTTAACACCTGCTTTAAGAGCGGCATTAATCACATTGCTGTGCTGGCGTTCTCTTTGGCCAATCTCACTACCCGATATAAGCAGTAATGTATCTATTCCTGCCAGTGCTTTAGGGTCGGCATTGTTGTAATCGAACGTGCGAGCCTCAATATTCAAGTCGGTGGCTTTCTCTACCGAGCGCACCAAAACTATCAGTTTATCGCTGTTAACCAGCTGCTTAAGTGCAGCCACAACCAAGCGACCTAACTGCCCGGTGGCTCCTGTAACTCCAATTTTCATAGTCATTCAATTTTATATTTACTTATTGATATTTGATATAAAACGGTTTTTTACTTACTTTTGATAATCAAAGTTAAAGTACAATCACATCAAAAACAAGTACTTACAAAACACTCATATACTTACTTTTTGGTTATAAATGAGAAAGTTATTCATATTTTTGATTATTGGGTTAATTTCCGTTGCTGTTAAAGCTAATGACAGACTCAAGGAGATAGATGCATCGTTGGGTAATATAATCAGTGAGCAGGATAGGGGAAGGTTCGAATTTGCCTATAACTCATGGCTTGTTGGTGCAAAAGATGTTCTGGCATCAGCCCAAATTGCTGAGCTTGGTGCCTGGAAGCCTGAAAACATGCAGACCATATGGTTGCCCGATTCGGCAATGCAGGTTCTCTACTTTGTTAAGAGATGGGAATTGGCCGAATTTGAAATAAAGTGGCTAATCCGAAGTAGGGAAGATGACGGCTGGGTGGTTAGTGATTTTACCAATGAATTTAAGGTTCCCTTGGTGAGAAAAATGGCTGCCGATACCATCTTTGAGTTTACATCCAGTTTTTATGACAGTGGTAGTACCACATTCGAATCCCTTGCGTTACAGGGAGTTAATAGTGGTAAGTCCTATTTTAGTTGTGTTGACCTTAAAATAATGACTCTTTTTGAAAGGTTGCATCAGCGCAATCTGGTTGATGATAGAGATAAACTGCTAAGCCTGCTTGATGAGAGACTGAGTGTGTTATGGTCAGATAATGAGCTATTTACAGCCAATTGGGGCTGTTTTAGCCGAATGAAAACTCTCACAACTCAAGATGGAAATATTAAAATATGCACCTATCTGGTTCCCACCGAAGGGTTCTCGTCTTTTGTGAAAGGTGCTGTTATACAGAATATTAATAATAGATTGAATGTTATTAAGCTCAATGACCGAACCGATGAGATACGTACTCCTGAGCGTAGCAAGGTCTCGGCCGATAAATGGTATGGTGCTCTCTACACCGACCTGGTTGAAATACGTAGTAAAAAATTGGTAACATACACTCTATTAGGCTTTAAGGGTAACGATGGTATGGTGAAAACACGTGTAATTGATGTTATGACCATATCGGGGCGAAAGGTATATTTTGGTGCCTCTATTTTTAAGCACGACCGCAAAACTTTGTTCCGTCATATTTTCAGATATTCGGCAGGTGCCAATATGATGCTTAGGTATGACGAGAAGTTGAAGATGATTGTTTTTGACCACCTTTCTCCATCCGATCCTATATTTAACGGGCAATACAGGTTTTATGGCCCCGACTTTAGTTACGACGGTTACCGATATGATAAGGGTAATTGGATATTCGTTCAGGAGTTGGATTTGCGTAATCCGAAGACAAAATAATAGGTTTCAATTTTTATAAAAACATAAAATGAATCATAATAACAATAATATTATGGTAGATCGGTTTGCCGATATACGTGTGCTGCGTTTTAAAGTGCCTGGTTTTGAGAGTCTTGACCTCAAGAAGAAGATGCTGATCTACCATTTGAGTGAAGCTGCATTGTGGGGACGCGATATTTTGTTCCATCAGCATTACCGCCATAATATGCTGGTGCGTAATGTGCTCGAAACTATCTATAATCATCAGAAAAACATGGGTGAAATAGACGAAAACCTATTGATATACCTCAAGCGGGTGTGGTTTTCCAGTGGAATACATCACCATTACAGTACCGATAAGATTATGCCAAGCTTCACTGCTGATGAACTTAAGTCGTGGATTGTATCTGTTGATGATGCTGCCTGGCAAAATGCCACCGGAAAAGGTGCTGAAGAGTTGGTTACGTTAATTTCTGATGTTCTGTTTTCGTCGAAAGATGCTAAACGGGTGTCGCTTGATGAAGGGGGTGACCTGGTAGTGTCATCGGCCGGTAATTTCTATCACGATGTAACCCAAAGTGAGGCAGAGAGTTACTACGCCGCATTGAGGGCTAATGGTAGTAAATTATCTCATGGACTTAACAGCACACTAACCAAGGTTGATGGCGTGGTGACTGAGCAGGTGTGGCGTAGCGGTGGCCTTTACGGTGAAGCAATAGATAAGGTGATATTGTCTTTGAAAGAAGCCTCGCAATATGCTGATAATGAGCGACAGAAGCTGGTTGTTGAACTGCTGGTTAAGTACTATCAAACAGGAGAATTAGCCCTTTTCGACCAGTATAATATTGAGTGGTTGAAAGAGCATGAGTCGGATGTTGATTTTATCAACGGCTTTATTGAGGTTTATGCCGATCCGCTTGGAATTAAGGGCACCTGGGAGAGTCTGGTGCAAGTGGTGGATGAAGAGGGAACCAAAAGTGTTAAGCTGTTGAGCGATAACGCACAGTGGTTTGAAGAGCGCTCGCCGGTTGATGATGAGTTTAAAAAGAAAAAGGTGTCGGGCATTAGCATGAAAATCATTAATGCCGTGATGCTTGGCGGTGATTGCTATCCCGCTTCGCCCCTGGGAATTAACCTGCCCAATGCCGATTGGCTGCGCGAGACTTATGGTTCAAAATCCATATCGCTAAGTAATATTGCACGGGCACATCAGGAGGCATCGCTTACTAGTGGTGTTATCGAGGAGTTTGCCTTTTCGCCGCAGGAAGTGCAGTGGCATAAGGAGTATGGTGCTGCTGCCGATGAGTTGCACACCCATCTGCATGAGTGCCTGGGACATGGCTCGGGAGCGATGCGCGAAGGTGTAAAACTTGATGATTTGAAGGCGTATTCATCAGTAATTGAGGAGGCTCGTGCCGATTTGTATGCGCTATATTTTATGGCTGATGATAAAATTGAAGAGTTGGGACTGTCGGCCGGTGAGCTTACTTACAAAACCCACTATAACTCATATCTTCGCAATGGTCTTCTTGTGCAACTTGCTCGTATTGAGCCAGGTAGAAATATTGAGCAGGCTCATATGCGCAACCGTTATATGATTGGTAACTGGATGCTTGAGCGATGTGCCGATAATGGTTGGGTTAAGATAGTAAATCGAGATGGAAAGTATTATGTATCAGTAAGTAATCATGAGGCGTTAAGAGGCCTGTTTGGTGAGTTGCTTGCCGAAATTCAGCGTATAAAATCGACAGGCGATTATGAGGCGGCACGTAACCTGATTGAGAAATATGGGGTGAGGGTAAATCAGGAAATCCATGCCGATGTGCGCCAGCGTTATCAGGCTCTTGGTATGGCTCCATACTCTGGCTTTGTTAATCCGAGACTTGTACCTCAATTCAAGAATGGTAAAATTGTAGATATCAATATCGACTATTCCGAAAGTTATGTCAATCAGATGATGAGGTATTCTACTGATTACAAGACGCTATGATAAAAAATGAGGCTGCCGATTTTTACCGACAGCCTCAATTCCTTTTGTTTGATTATAAATATTGGTTAATCTCAATGTTGATGAAGCAAAATTCTACTATAACTTTACTTTAAATTCAACCAATACAGCTTTGTGGTCGGTGGGCCATACTGCTAATGGGGCAATAAATTTATCAGCTCCTTCATCTTTTATACTTTCTGAGTATGCTATTGATTTTGAGTAGCCTACGATAGCAGCATCCACAACTTTTAAATCTTTATCAGGATAAAAATAGACGAAGTCTATACGCTCGCGCTCATCAGCATCGGGTGCCCATGTGAGTTTCGATATTGGCACGGCATCGTTGTGCGATGGGAAGGTGAAGCCCGGATGTGTAACCGGATTAGGATAAACTTCACGGTAGGCATCTTTAAAACCTGCTTTGGCCAGCTCTACCGATACATCCCACGGAACAATAAGTCCTTTGTGGTCGTATAGGTTTTTGGTAGCTTCCGTCCAGTCGAGGTGCGACGGCTCGTTCATATCGCCCCCGAGAAATATTATACGCCCTTTTTCAATATCTTTTTTTGCTTCGGCAATAAACATACGTATTGCATCATCGCGCATAGAGAGGCGGTTGAGGTAAAGCACTGAGTCAACATCTGTTACGGGCTCTTGTGCTGCCCATGTGCTGCCATTGTATCCCCGCACATCGTAGTAGGCACAGTTGCGGTAATCGAGGTGGGCGGTATAGAAGGCAAATTCACGATTGCCAATTTTAGCCACTCCTTTATATATGCTGCCGCGGTCGTCGTTGAGTGGAAATACTGTAGCACTGTCGGTTAACGGGTAACGACTCAATAATCCGGTATCATCGGAGTAGAATGAGTAATAAGTTTTGCCCCTCTCTGCGAGAGCTTTGGTAATTCGGTCGCAAAAGCGAGTTTTGTTGTAGTTACGCACCTCACTAAGAAGTACGAAATCGGCATCGCTGCTCGCTATTTCATCAGCAATGGCATCAAATCCACCTTCAATAACGGTGCCCTCCTGCCATATGTTAAATTGTAGGACCTTAATTGTCTTTTCGTTGGTGCATGATGTAAGAAACATCACGAACAGAACTGTTTTTACCAGTAGTTTAATAGTGTTCATAATACTTTGATCTATAATTTTTTAGTCTGATTCTTTTATGATTAAGTATTGCGCTGTAGATAATTATAGAAGTGGGTGGTTGTGAGAAATAATATTAAAGAGATTAATTGAAAATTATTTCAAAAATAGTCAAATTTCTTAATTTATTAAAATTTTCTCCAAGGCAATATACCTTATATCAATAAAAAAACCACCCCAAATGGAGTGGTTTAATTTAAGTATTTGTAATGAACAGAAATTACTCAGTTTTTGAATTCCAATCCACAAGTGGTGATTGATGGAAGTTAATACCTTGTATTTCAAGTCTTTTACCAAATGTGGCAAGACGTGCTTTGTAATCATCAAAACTCTTATCGGCAGGTGCAGTCCATGCAATTTCCGAGAATCCTAAAATACGTGGGAAAGCTTGATATTCAATATCTTTAATTGTCTCGAGTGTTTCTGACCAAAGAGGTGCTTCAACACCGATAATATTTTCACGGTTAACTCCTTCAACATGTGTTGCAGGATCCCAATTGTATGCTTTGTCCACTTCCACAAATCCAGCCCAGTTAAGGCCCAAGGTTTGTGTAGAGTCATACTTCATATCAAGATATATGCGCGAAGCAGGCGACATAAGTACTTTTGCATTTTGCTCTACTGTAAGCTGTGCGTTTTCAACTGATGACCAGTGCTGGGCTATGGTTCCGGGTTGAAGAGTAGCAGTAGCCACTTCGTCCCAGCCAATTGCTTTCTTGCCTAAAGAAGCAGTAATTCCTTGCACTCGGTTGATGAAGTAGATATAGTCGTTCTTTTTTGTTGATAATGACTCGTCACCACCAATATGAATATATTCGCCGGGGGTAAGAGCTGCAAGTTCGGTAAGTACATCAGTAATAAACTTGTAGGTAATCTCTTTATCGGTCATGAATGTGCTAAAGCCAACCTCCATGCCGGTATATTCCTCTTTCGCTTTATTGTCGGGGTTCAATTCGGCATAAGCTACTAGTGCTGAGTGAGTATGGCCGGGCATATCAATCTCTGGAACAACGGTAATATACCTATCCTGGGCATATTTTACTATATCGGCATACTGCTCCTGAGTGTAAAATCCACCTTCGCCACCACCCACTTGAGTGCGAGCACCCACTTCGGTAAGTCTTGGCCACGATTTAATCTCGATGCGCCATCCCTGGTCATCGGTAAGGTGTAGGTGAAGGCGGTTGAGTTTATAGCTAGCTATGTAATCGATATATTTCTTCACATCCTCGGGTTTGAAGAAGTGACGAACCACGTCGAGCATTGCTCCACGATATTCATACTCTGGGAAATCGGTGATGGTTCCAGTGGCTAGGTACCAAGGCCCGGCCTGAACTGTTGAGTGCTCAATGGCTGCTGGAAGTAGCTGTCTGATGGTCTGCACACCATAGAAAAGTCCCTCGGCGGCTGTGGCTTTTAATACTACCGATTTTTCGTCGATTGTAAGCTGATATCCTTCGGCACCCAAGTCGAGAGCTGGGTCGATAGCCAGAAGTATGTTACCTTTTGATGGCTCTGCATCAACATATTTAACGGCAAATTGATATCCGGTGGCAGGACGTAGGTATGTTGCCAGTTGCTCGGCAACTTTTGTAGCCTCGGCCGACTCACCTAATACCGCAATGGCAGTATTGGCACCTATCTCAAATGAGGAGTGGGTGGCAGTAATCTGCTGTGGCTTAGGAAACACAACATCAGCTGAGAGGTCTGTAACTCTTTTTGGCTGACATGCGAAAAGTGAAAGTACTCCAATACTCAATAACATACTGTTTTTGAAAGGAAAAATCTTTTTCATCATCATTGGTTTAAAAGTAGTTTTTAAAATTTTTTCAAGAGTGTTTAAAAATAAGTAATTTTACTAATAAACACGGTCTTTTTTTGGAAAAGCTTTAAAAAATCTTTGTTTTTTTACTCCATCTCACCAATTATGATCCCCGAAACAGCCCATGCGCTGAAACTGGTTCCGGCCGGCTCACCCTGTGGAATAGCAACTTTAATGGTATGTTTGCCCGGTTTTAGGTTCTTCAGCTCAATATATTCGGGTTGTGTGGCAGTACCCGGGCACCAGCCGCTTCTGCTTAGGTCGGATGATGATAAGCCGTTCCAGAAGTTACCCGACACAGGATTATATTTTCTGTAAGCAGCACAGTCGGTGCGCCATGGAGTGAAATCGAACACTAACTCATCATCAATAAATATTTCGTTTTTCTTTTGATTAAATTCATCGCCGCCGCCCCAGCCGCCATGACCTGTGGTTATGTAGCGTAGTTTAAGGTTTTTAGCTCCTTCGGGCACTGTAAATTCAACTGTGAGTGAGTCATTTTTAAACATTGTGCCATATCGCTGACCGCCCATCTCCATTACGTTGCATGTATTGAAAAGGGGAATTACGCACTGCTTGGTTGGTATTGTTTCCCACTCATAACTGCCTGGGTAAGCCATTATATCGAGACTAAGTTTATGGCCGCCACCATCGTAATTTCCTATGAAAGCACCTATAAGCACTTCACCGTCAAGGTAATGGCGAAGGTCTGAAATGTCTTGTTTATAGATGGTTGAGTCCTCCCATACCATATTATCTATTTTTACCCTATCGTTGAAGTGTCGTATGCCGAAAGGTGTAAAGAAACGTACCAACTCAACCGGTGTGTCATAATTATTGGTAGTTGCTACCCCTTGATAATCAAGTTTTTCGGCATCATAATATATTGGCAAAGTGTTAATTCCGTTTACCAATCCATCCCAAAATGTGATACTCTTCTCTTGCGGAATTACAAATACCGATCCGGTGCGGTCGTATGCATCGCCGTTGCTATATTGGCTAATAGCTGCAAATATTGAATAGTGCTGGGGTAGTGCAGGGAGTTTTACCTTTTTCACAATAAGTGTTCCTCCCGCAAAATGATAAACCGAGTCGAGTTGCGGCGTGGTAACTTCTGAGTTTTTTTTGCCCCAGCAAATCTGTTCGTTATCAAATACTTTGGTAGAAATAATGGTTTTGTTCCGTTTTATGGCATCTATTTCATAGCCTTGTTTCTCTGTGCCTTTATCGCTGGGTATCAGTGATTTTTCTTTTTTGCCAAACTCTATTTTTGATGCTAGAGTTTCGCTATTTCCGTTGCGCACAATGCTCAGCACCAATCCGGGAACCAATCCTTGGTTTATTGATGGCGACCCTTTAATTCCGGCCTCTTCGGTGTACCAAATATCAATTCGGTTGGAGTTTATAACTGTGGTGGCTTTTTTGCAGTTGTAGTTAAGTATCTTTCTTGTCTCGTTGGTAAACTCCACCTTGTTAATTTTGTCGAATGGTGTTGATGAGTTAAAGGTTTCGCCATCGGCAAATGAACATATCCTGTAAATAGTATTTTCATTGTAGTTTATAATGGTCGATTCGGTTGCATAACCCGGTATCAGCTGCTTTACCGCCGGGGCATCCTGCCACACCTTGGCGCTATTAGCCGAGTACTCTACATATAGGTTCGGACTGTTTTTATTCTCTTCTCCATTATACAGAAAACTGTAGGTAACTTTACCATATTTCTTCTCGCCTTTGGCAAATATCATAGCCGGGATAAATGCGAAAATTAGTAAAACCATAACTCCCTTTGTGAAAAAATTTTTCATCTCTTTGCTGTTTTTATTTGTTTGTTTACAAAAGTAAGGAATATTTAGAGAATAAAAGTTTCGAGAGGGGGGTGTT
>CAZWOA010000011.1:46842-52440 GCA_964635545.1 uncultured Marinilabiliaceae bacterium | reverse complement strand
AAAAAGCCTAACTGATTCTCAATCAGTTAGGCTTTTCAGTACCCGGAGCCGGGATCGAACCGGCACAGTATTGCTACTACTGGTGTTTGAGACCAGCGCGTCTACCAATTCCGCCATCCGGGCGTGCATCCGCACATTGGTAATGCGGTGCAAAAATAGAGCTATATTTGTAATTAAAAAATAATTATACAGCTTTTTCTTTAGCTTTGTCTATTTTTTTTGTGATGCGGGCATAAACAACCAGCGCAATGGCCGCAATAACGCCTACTACAGCATAATAATACCAAATATAGTGAGCCTGCGAGTATGCAGCCATGCGTTCGGCCTCTGTTACCGTGTCGGGTAGCTTGGGGCAATATTTCTCAAGCAGATAACCGGAGCTGATGAAGCCCAACAGGTTGGCTAGGAACGAGTGCAAGTGACTGAATCCAAGATACAAACCCTCTTCACCCTTAGGCGATTGAAGCGAGAAATACTCCAGAAATCGCGGTGATATAAAACTCTCACCCAATGCCTGAAACACAATTCCCAGTATCATCATTATGGTTATGGGGCTCATAATAAGTCCTAAAATGCTCACCTCACTTCCGGTGATGCCCATAAGCCATGGCCCAAGCGACATCAGGAATGCTGAAATAGGGATTAAAAACATACCTATCGATATTGAAGTAAGAGCTGAGATGCGCTTGCCTAACTCGGTGACAAACAGCACTGTAATAACTACTACAAATGGATTTACGTTGGCTATCCACTCGGGCGATGCCTCGGGACCAACCATACGTATAACGAACTTTGGCATTGAGGCATAGAGCTGATGCTGAATCATCCAGAAACCGGTTACTATGACGATAAGCCATATCAGGCGGGCATTGCTGCACACTTTGACGAATGCGTTCCACGTCTCGCGCATCGACTTGCCCTGCCCTGCAGTGTTACTGCTTTTATAGAAGATAAATACTGTTATAAGTGCCAGAAATGCAAGGGCGGCAGAGTAATACTGAATATATACCACGCCAAGCTCAAGCCTGATGGGGTATGCAAAAGTTTTACCGGCAAAGGCGCCTATGTTTACCATCCAGTAGAATATGGAATAGGCACGGGCGCGGTTTTCGGAGTTAGACTCTTTTGCCACAGTGCCCGAAATAACACTTTTTATAAACGAACCGCCCACCATAATAATGATAAACGCCGGAATAACTGCCATTTTGTAAGGAAAGGCACCCAGCGAGAAATATCCTATTGTTAGGAGCGAAAATGCTAAGATAATTGCCTTGCGAAATCCCATCCTGTCGGCAAGGGCACCGCTAAAAGTTGGCAGGAAGTAGAGTCCTGCTGCAAAAATACCTGCTATCCATCCACTTTCGATGTCGGAATAGCCTACAATATCAGTAAGATAGAGTGTTACTGCAATAAAAAATCCGTAGTAGGCTGCCCGTTCAAGGAGTTCTACCAGGTTGGCCACCCAAAAGGCGCGGGAGAATTTCCATCCTGCAAGTTTGTTGGTCATCATTTAATAATTTTTAGTTTTCAGCGTCAAATATAGGTAAAACTAACAATTAAGGTGCCGAAAAATGAATTGGGAACGATTTTTAAGAGAAAATATTAATGTTTTGCAAATAAAAATTAACACAAAATAAGGATTTGAATTTTTCAAGCTTTTACACATATTTTTTCATTCAATCCGTGTTTTGTAACCAGATTATATGTTTTTGTATCATTTATTTAAAAAATGTAACGGGAGTTATAGTTTGTGAAATACCTGGAAAGGCAAAATGTAACACTGTAACATATCTTTGAAGTGTTAAAAATCACTAATTGTTTTTACAGTACTTAAACCTTTTTAATATGAGAAAAACTGTTTCAAGTAGTTTTCTTTATCTGTTACTCCTGTTTTGCATGATTCCAACGTGGGTTGCAGCACAGACAATAACAGTGCAGGGAACCGTAAAAGATGGCTCAGGGTATCTTATTACCGGTGCCACCGTTGTGGTTAGCGGAACAACTAAAGGAACCATTACCGATGCTAATGGTCATTATTCTATAGTTGCTCCTGCTGATGGCTCACTTACCGTCTCTTTCATTGGGTACACATCGGTAACTCAAGCGATAAATGGAAAAACAACTATTAATGTAACACTCCTTGAAGATAACTTTAAGGTTGATGAGGTTGTAGTGGTGGGGTATGGCCAAATGAAACGCAGCGACCTTACTGGATCGGTAGTGTCGGTGTCGAGCGAGGCTATTGCCAAAACTGTTACTACATCTATCGATCAGGTGCTTGCAGGTCGTGCGGCGGGTGTGCAGGTTCAGCAGAATACTGGTTTGCCCGGCGGTAGCAGCTCCATACGCATTCGTGGTATCAACTCGCTGAATGCCTCCAACGAACCAATATTCGTTGTTGACGGAGTTATTATCGATGGTTCCACAGGATCGAGCAGCGACAACGCCCTTTCATCCATCAACCCAAGCGATATCGTATCCATGGACGTGCTTAAAGATGCATCAGCAACAGCAATCTATGGAGCACGCGCTGCCAACGGTGTTATCATCATCACTACAAAACGTGGCGAGAGTGGCGAAGCAAGAATTACTTACGACGGCTATACCGGTTTCCAGGAGATGCCAAAAACGTTGGATCTGCTTAACCTGCGTCAATATGCATCATTGAGGAATGTGAAATCGGGAAACGATTATGCAGGTCAGAATTGGGGTATTGTTACTCCCGATGATAATTTTGTGCGCCCCGATATGCTTGGCAGTGGTACCGACTGGCAAAAAGAGCTTTTTGATAGAGCATTAATGACCAGTCACAACCTATCTGTTACAGGTGGTAATGAAAAAACTACCTACGCATTGGGTGGCGGTTACTTAAATCAGGATGGTATCGCTATCGGATCGGGCTTTGAGCGTATGAACCTTAGAGCCAGCTTCGACTCGCAAGTGAAATCGTATATGAGGATGGGAGCCAATTTCTCATTCAGCAACTCTAAACAGGAACTTACAGTATCCGATGAATCACTGATTGCCACAGCTCTAAAGCAGACTCCTAACGTGGCTGTGCGCAATGCCGATGGTTCGTTTGACGGACCCGATACCGACGAATATGTTCAGAATAACCCTGTTGCGCTTGCCAAGATGAAAGATAACCGCAACGAGAAGATGGGAATTCGTGGAAATACTTATGCTGATATCACCTTCTTCAAAGGCTTCAGTTTCCGTTCGGAACTATCGTTTGATTATGGTGTTGCCAATGTTTATAAATTCGACCCATCCTATAAATTTGGTGCGTTGGTAAATGAAACCCGTGAGGGAACATTTGCAAAAACCTACAATAAATATTACAGCTGGCGAAATATGGCCACATACACCAATACCTTCGGATATCACAACCTTACAGTGATGGCCGGTCAGGAGATGCAGGAGAGCAGATGGGAGTATCTTATGGGCAACCGCAAAGGATACCTGTCTAATAGCGCCACCGACCTTACACTGGGCGACAGATCAACAGCAACCAACGACGGCTCAAGCGGCGAAAGCTCAATCATGTCGTACTTCGGACGTGCTTTCTACTCATTTGACGACCGATATTTGCTCACGTTCACTCTTCGTCATGATGGATCGTCGAAATTCCATAAAGATAATCGCTGGGGTACATTCCCATCAGCAGCATTGGCGTGGAAGATTTCTAACGAAGATTTTTTTGATGTTGAGATGATTAACAACCTTAAGCTACGCTTTGGCTGGGGTGCTGTGGGTAACCAAAACGTGCCTAACAACGCTTACGTTGCCACATACTCATCGGTAGGAACAATCTGGGGAACAGGACTTTTGGCTTCCAACACTCCAAATCCCGACCTTAAATGGGAAACAACCTACTCTACCAACCTTGGTTTGGATTTGAACTTCTTCAAAAACAGAATTGAGTTTATTGCAGATATATATCATAAGAAAACGAAGGACCTGCTTCTACAAGTGCCACTTCCTGCCTATGTGGGAACAACCGGACAAGGATCGACATCGGCACCATGGAAAAACATCGGGTCGCTCGAAAATAAAGGTATAGAGCTTACTTTAAACACAGTGAATATTGACACTAAAGGCTTCCAATGGCGTACTAACCTGGTATTCTCGCTCAACCGCAATAAAGTACTTGAGCTTGATAACGAAAGCAGCCTTATCGACAAAACATTCCAGAGCGGATCGACAATAACACTTATTACACGCACTGCCGAAAACCAGCCCATTGGTCAGTTCTACGGATATAAAGTTATAGGCCGTTTCGAGAAAGCTACCGACTTCTACTATAAAGATGCCAGCGGAAACATTGTTCCCACAGCACTTCCCGAAGGAATGTCGATAGGTAAAAACAGTATGTGGATTGGCGACTATATTTTTGAAGATATCAACAAGGACGGTGTTATCGACGAGCAGGACCGCACCTACATTGGTAATCCTGAGCCTGACTTTACTTTTGGTATTGGTAACTCATTCTCGTATAAAAACTTCGATTTAAGTGTTTATCTAAGTGGAAGTTATGGCAATGAAGTTATTAACTGGGTGCGTCGCGACCTTCAAAATCCTCGCGAAAATACCAACCTGCTAACCAGTGCGTTGGATTATGCAAAACTGGGATTGATAAATAGCGCCGGTCCTGATGATTACCGTAATGTTCAGATTATTGGCGGAGATGCCCATGCTCCACGTATGGCATCATCATCGGCTACCAACGTATCGAACTATAGGTTTAGCGACCGTTTCATCGAAGATGGATCATATCTTAGAATCCAGTCGGTATCGTTTGGCTATACATTCCCCAACAGATGGATTAACCGCTTCGGATTGCAGAACCTTAAACTGTACTGCAACCTGCAGAACCTCTATACCTTCACAAAATATAAAGGTTACGACCCCGAGATTGGTTCGGCCAACCAGGATGTGTTGCTTACCGGCCTCGACAACTACCGCTATCCATCACCAAGGATATATACTTTCGGATTGAATGTTACATTCTAAATTTAACTCTAAGCACATGAAAATAAATAAGTTGATATATGCGTTAATGTTTGCTGTTTCGTTTGGATTGGCAGGATGTAGCGATTTCCTCGATTCGGAGAATAACTCAAGCATTACTGGCGATAACTTCTATCAGAATGAAGAAGATTTCAAGGCTGCCACAGCACCTCTATACGGAAAGGTGTGGTTCGATTTTAACGATAAGTTCTACTTCGGACTTGGCGACGGACGGGGCTTTAACCTCTATGCGCCCTATTCCGACTATATCTATCCATTTACCGATCTGAATGAAAACGGATTGACCGGTCCGCTGGTATCGGCATGGGGATCACTGTATAACGTGGTTCAGCAGTGTAACAAGGTTATAAAAGGTATTGAAGCAAGTCCGCTTAATAATCAGGAAATTAAGAATAAGTACATTGGCGAGGCACGTTTCATGCGGGGTGTGGCATACAGCTATCTTGCAATGCTTTGGGGAAATGTAATCATCAGTGAAAATTCTGACGAACTGGTTTCTAACCCCATCGTTGCTACATCACCCACTTCGGATGTATTTGAGTTCGCCATTCGCGATTTGGAGTTTGC
>CAZWOA010000011.1:26417-46742 GCA_964635545.1 uncultured Marinilabiliaceae bacterium | reverse complement strand
TATGGCGAAACTAATCCTCACCAGGCATATCTTGCCAATGGATCGGAGATAACCAACGACGATGCATCGTGGGGTTACTGGACCAGGGCACAACCCAACGTTATTTTTGAATACGAAGAAGGCGATGTGCGACGCAAAGCAACATGGATGGCTTATGGCGACTTCTACCCCGAAATTCAGATTGCCAATGGCGGATATACCTACGAAAAAACCACAACTGCGCTCAATGCAAAAAAATATGTGTGTGGATCGACAAAGGATAATCCGAAAATTTCAAGAATGAACTGTCCTGTAAATACATACATGATTCGTCTTGCTGAGGTTTACCTTATCTATGCAGAAGCAAAACTGGGCAATCAGACATCCACTACCGATGATGAGGCGCTCACTTACTTCAACATGGTGCGCACACGTAGTAATCTGAAAGCTAAAAGCAGCATCAGCTTTGAAGATATAAGGCACGAACGACGCATTGAGCTATGCCTTGAGGGACAATACTGGTATGATATGGTGCGCTGGGCCTACTACAAACAACAGGAAGTTATAAATTATATCATCAGTCAGAAACGCGATGTAATAGAACCTGTGGAGTGGAATGAGGCCGAACAGAAACTTGAACTTGACGACTCTCGCGATTCCGGTAGCCGCTCAATAGGTACTGTTGATGCAACAATATTCATATTGCCATATCCCGAGTCGGAGACGGTTCAGAATCCGCTTCTAAAGGCATCTCCCGTTCCTTACACATTTAAGGAGGAGAGAATTACCGATCTGTTCTAAATCATTAAAGAAAAAAATCACATGAAAAGAAAAATATTAAATCACCTGCGCACAGCGATAGTGGCAATACTGGGATTAGCAATTCCGGGCTTCTTCTCTGCCTGTAGCGATGATGACAACCATGGTAGCAAACCAATGAAAATCAATGCGGTATATCTTGAAGATGCTACCTCTAACGTGCCCGACCGTAAAGTTGATTTTGCAAGGTTGGGACAGCTTATCCGCATTGAAGGAGAAGGGTTTCAGGGACTTAGAAAAGTGCTGATAAATGGCCACGACTGCTATTTTAACACTGCTTTCTTAACCGATAACTCCTTTATTGTGCGTGTTGATAAAAAGACCCCCACAACCGAGGCGGCCGATGCAGTTCGTAACACCATTTCGCTCATTAAGGATGAGGCTAATCTTACCTACAGCTTCAATATCCGCTCATCGGCACCTTCAATAAGCAAAGTGTCTAACACAATGCCAAAGGTAGGCGAGCCAATCATTATCTATGGTGATGGCCTTGATGAGATTTCTAAAGTTGTATTCCCCGGCGATGTTGAGGTAACATCAGGCATCACTCAAAGTGCTGATGGAAGCTACTTTATGGTAAACATGCCCGAAAATGTATCGGATAACGGCGGATCAATATTTGCCGTGGGTGCCAACGGTGGTGCGTACTCTCCTGCATATTTTAACTATAAGCGCGGTGTGATACTCGATTTCGACGGTAAAGGCCAGCAAGGCTATTGGGGCTCGGGTGCCAGCATGATTCAGCCCGATGATCTGCTGTCGGCTCCTATTGGCGAAGGCAATACATCGCAAGGAACCTACTGTGTGCTTCCCGCAGCAAAACAACTTCCCGTATCGGCAGCCAAAAACCGCTGTGCCGAAGTGTGGACTGCCGGTAATGGTGTTGACGACTGGAGTGAGGATGTGCTTGGTATTCCGTTCTCTACACCCATCAATGAAGTTGGATTCCAATTCGATATGTACGTGTCGGAATCAACTCCATGGAGTGAAACAGGATTTCTGAAAGTATGCCTTATCAACGGCCTTAATGGCGGCGAGTGGGCATCATCCGACAATAAGCAGGCATTTAACGTGGTGCCATGGATTCAGAATAAAAAAGTGGTGCCTTACTACACCGAAGGTTGGGTAACTGTTACCGTTCCTTTCAGTCAGTTCTACATTTTTGCAGCCAACAAAAACTTGGCATCACTCACTTTTGCCGATGTGGTTGAGCTGCGCGATAAGGCATCGTACAAGAACTTCGGATTTTACTTTGAAAACTCCGACTTCACACTCGATAAAGTGACCGGTAAAGAGGATGATGCAACGGTTGAATATCCATCGAAAGAGACTAATGTTAGGATTTATCTGGATAACTGGAGAGTGGTGCCGTTAAATGTGCCTTCATATTCCGATTTCCCAAGTGACACAACCGAATAAAACCTGAAGAAATATGAAACTAAAGAATATAATATCAGCAGCAGCAATAATGGCTTCGACCATGCTGGTTAGCTGCGACGACAATAAAATGGAGTGGTACACCGATCCCTCACATGGTCAGATTTCGGCTTCCGAACTGCCATTGGGACTAAAAGAGGCCATCTCGCGCTATCAGCCATTGAAATCATATCTGCCCAACACAGGCTTTGTGCTTGGATGCGGTATTGGATTAACCGAATATGTTGATGATGAGGTTGTTTATAACCTTGTTAACCAGAACTTCAACGATATCACCATTGGATATCTGATGAAGCATGGACCGGTGATGAAATCGGATGGAACGCTTAATTTCACTCATATCGACAGGCTGTTTGAAAAAACATCAGCAGCAGGGATATCTGTTTACGGTCACACGCTGGTGTGGCACCAAAATCAGAATGCTGCATACCTCAACGGGCTTATTGCTCCTCAGGTGATTCCTGATGCAGGTGGAACAAACGCGCTGGACCTTGACGGACTTCGCAATGGTACGTTCAGCGAATGGAGCCGTAACAATCCCGGTGCAGGCATATCTGTTGAAGATGATAAGGGATTATCGGCAGGTGCAAAAGCATTGGTTATGACCTCGAGCTCATCATCGGCCAATGCTTGGAGCCTACAGTTGCAAACTCCCGATATTATGATAGTGCCCGACCACACTTACGAGGTGTCGTTTTTCATAAAAAGTGATAAACCGGGTAAGGGACGTATATCTTTCAGCGGTCTTGCAAACTCATACCCATTGTTGCGATGGTATGCCGACAGCGAAAGCGCTTCTGAAGCCTTTGAAACAACATCGGCATGGAAACAGGTGATATTCAAACTTAATGAGAATCATGCTGATTTTACAGGTCAGAGTTTCAGGATGAATTTCGATTTAGGTTATCTGCCTGATGTTACTTATTATATTGATGTTGAGAATATTAAGGTGATTGACCTTGATGCGGCTCCTGAGGTTATTAACCTTATCAAAAATGGTGATTTTGAAAGCGGCACACTCGATGGCTGGGGCGGCTGGGGCAATGGCTCCACACGTTCTATATCAGCCGAGGGCGAAGGATTTGGTGGCAAAGGCTATGCTATGGTGCTTACCAACCCAACAGCAGCCAGCAACTACAGTGCACAGCAGGTTTACACATTCGATGAGCCTCTTGAGCAAGGTGTTGATTACAACGTGTCGTTTATGGTGAAAGCTACTACAGCTGCTGCTTTGCAGGTTGAAATTCAGGATCCAAGCTATGGTGGTGACTACTATGGCGGTATCTCTGTAGGCACAGCATGGAGCCAGGTTACAAAGGTTATAACTCCATCAAAAGATAATAGAAACAAGTTCATTTTCGACTTTGGCGAGACAGCATGTACTTTCTATATCGATGATATTGTATTCAGCAAAGCCACAAGTTCTTCCAAGCCGGTATCGAGAGTTACCATCGTTGAGAAGAGTGATGAGGAAAAGGCTGAAATTATTGGCGATGCCATGAAACTGTGGATATCGGAGATGGTTACTCATTGCAAAACAAATGTAACTGCTTGGGATGTGGTGAATGAGCCTATGCGCGAGGGCGGTCAGCTGCGCGATGGATCGGAATCGGAAGGTGATGATATATTCTCGTGGGTGAAATATATGGGTAAAGATTATGCTGTTGAGGCATTTAACCTTGCACGCCAATATGGAAACGGAGCTACCGATAAGCTATTTATCAATGATTATAATCTGGAATATAGCGAAGCAAAACTTGCCGGACTTATTGATTATGTGAACTATATTGAAAGTCAGGGAGCAGTGGTTGACGGCATTGGCACACAGATGCACCTTAGCCTGAGTGGCAAGAACGATGCTGCAATTACTGCCTATAAAGCACAGATTGACAAGATGTTCCAGACCTTGGCTGCTTCAGGAAAACTTATAAAAGTATCGGAACTTGATATAGCCCTTGGAACTTCATCGCCCACTGAGGCTCAATATGCACAGCAGGCCGAGATTTACCGTTATGTGGCAGAGTCGTATCTGAAGCATATTCCTTCCAATCAGCAGTATGGCATCACTATTTGGGGCTTGATTGACAGTACCGAGGATGCAAACTGGCTGCCCGGTGAGAAGCAGGCGTTGTGGGATATAAACTACAATCGCAAGCATGCTTATAAGGGCTTCTGCGACGGCTTGGCCGGCAAGGATGTAAGTGCTGATTTCTCGGGAGATCTTCAGTATTAATCTGATATTAAAATTATTACCAAAGCTGCCCGTCACTAAAAATGACGGGTGGCAATGGTAACTTTTACTCCTTTAATTATGATTCGAACCATATTTTTAATATCACTTCTGGCAATTTGTCTGGTATCACCGGCACAGGTTGTGAAGCTCAACAAAGCAAAGCAACATAGCCAACTAATGGTTGATGGCAAGCCGTTTCACATGCTTGGGGGCGAGTTGGGCAACTCTACCGCTTCGTGGTTGCCACATCAAATTGACTCGGTATTCAGTAGGTTGAAACAGCTTAACCTTAACACAGTGCTGGTTCCTGCCTATTGGGAGTTGATTGAGCCTGAGCAAGGTAAGTTCAGCTTTACCGAGGTGGATAATGCGATTAACATAGCGCGTAAGCATGACTTGAAGGTGGTATTTCTATGGTTTGGAAGCTGGAAAAATAGCATGTCGTGCTATGCACCACAATGGATAAAGAGTAACCGCTCAAAATATCCTTACATCAAAACTAAAGATGGCCGCAATCATGAGATTATGAGCCCTTTTGCCCAGTCGAACCTCAATGCCGACCTCAATGCATTCGTAACTTTTATGAAGCACATCAACAATGTTGATAAAGAATATGGCACAGTATTGATGGTTCAGATTGAAAATGAGATAGGTATGATCCCCGAAGCTCGCGATCATTCCGATGATGCCAACCGTCTCTACCAATCAAATGTTCCATCGGAACTGATTGATTATCTGAAGAAAAACAAAAAAGACCTACACCCCGTATTGCTAAATAAATGGCAAACAACCAATTACACCGAAAAAGGAAGTTGGACTACCGTTTTTGGTGATGATATTTACACCGAAGAGCTTTTTATGGCTTGGCACTTTGGGCATTATGTCAATAAACTTGCTCTATCAGGTAAGCAGGTACACAATATTCCCATGTACCTTAATGCGGCTCTAAACTCGCGAGGACGCCTACCAGGCGCATATCCGTCGGCCGGTCCGCTCGATCATCTCATTGATATATGGAGAGTTGCAGCCCCCAAAATCGACTTTATTTCACCCGATATATACGACCCGGGATTTAAAACCTGGTGCAGCAAATATAACCGCGATTTTAATCCGCTTTTCATCCCCGAAATCCGGCTCGATGATGCCAATGCAATCCAGGTTTTATATGCCATTGGCGAGCATGGTGCGTTGGGCTTCAGTCCGTTCTCCATCGAAGATTCACGTTTAGAGGATAATCCGCTTGCAAAGAGTTACTCAATTTTGGCAAAGTTGCAACCCGTTATTGCCCGCAAACAGTTGGTTGATAAGGTTAGGGGAGTGCATTTTGATAATGAAACCCGCGATACAACCATCAATCTGGGCTCATACTCCATTCAATTTAAGCATGATTACACATTGGGTTGGGATGCTAAAGCCAAAGATGGCTCACAATGGCCTGAGGCGGGTGCAATAATTATCGAACTGGCCGATGGTGAATACCTGGTGGCCGGAAGCGGCGTGGTGGCAACATTTGCGGTGGCAGCCAACAACTGTCTGAAAGCTGGTATCATCTCAATTGATGATATTGATATTAAATATGGGAAGTTTATTCGCCTTGCACGCCTCAATGGCGATCAAAACCATCAGGGACGCCACCTGCGTATCCCGGTTGGGCAATGGGGCATTCAGCATGTGAAACTCTATAAATATTAAGACGAAATGAAGATAGCGATTAGTCTTTTTATTCTATTTCTGATTCAGGTGATGATGCCTATGTTGGCTCAAGATAGATTTATATCTTTTGACGATAGGGGAGATAACTCACTCTGCATTGCTGATAAATCAAAAATCTGCCAAATAATTGCTGATAATGCAGATTATGAGGGTGTTAAGATTGCGTTGGAAAACCTTAAAACCGACTTGCTGAAAGTTACCGGTAAGATGCCCCAAATAAATAGTGAAGGTAGCTATCAAGGTGGTTTGCCACTAATAATTATCGGTTCGGCCGATAGGAGTGAATTCATAAAGCAACTTATTGATAATAAACAGGTTGATGGTCGGCAACTTATCAGCTGTAATGAGAAATTTATTATTCAAACTATAGAAAACCCGTTTGAAAGTAATAGTAAAGCAGTAGTTATTGCCGGAAGTGATCAGCGTGGTACCATTTACGGTATTTATGCCCTGTCAGAACAAATAGGCGTATCGCCATGGTACTATTGGGCTGATGTGCCTGTGGAGCAACATACGTACCTTTATCTGCTTCCAGGAATTCACACCAATGGTGAGCCTAAGGTTAAATATCGCGGCATATTCCTCAATGATGAGGCTCCGGCACTTTCAGGATGGGCATTTCATACTTTTGGTGGTTTCAACCATCAGTTTTACGAAAAAGTTTTCGAGTTAATTCTCAGACTAAAAGGAAATTACATCTGGCCGGCAATGTGGGGACGTGCTTTCTATGACGAAGATTCACAAAATGGCATTACAGCCCATAAAATGGGAATTATTGTGGGCACATCGCATCATGAACCTATGGGAAGGGCACATGCCGAGTGGTCGAAATATGGATCGGGCAAGTGGGATTACAGCAAAAACAGTGCTGTGCTCGATAAGTTTTGGGAGGGTGGCTTTCGCCGCATGATGGATTGGGAAAAGGTGGTTACCATTGGCATGCGTGGCGATGGCGACGAACCAATGAGTGAAGAAAATAATATAAAACTGCTTCAGAATATTGTAAGCAATCAGAGGAAAATAATTGCTGCGGCAACCGGTAAAGATGCATCATTCACTCCGCAAGTTTGGGCTCTCTACAAGGAGGTTCAGGATTATTACGAGCGTGGCATGAAGGTTCCCGATGATGTAACACTGCTTTTTTGCGATGATAATTGGGGTAACGTGCGTTTATTGCCCAATGTAGGTAGCAAACCACGCAAAGGTGGCTACGGAATGTACTACCATTTCGATTATGTGGGCGGCCCGCGTAACTATAAGTGGATTAACGTAACCCAGATACAGCGGGTGTGGGAGCAGATGAATCTCACCTACACGCATGGAGTGGATAAAATATGGATCGTAAATGTGGGCGACCTGAAGCCGATGGAGTATCCCATTACTTTCTTCCTCGATATGGCTTGGAATCCCGGGAGGTTTAATGCTGCCAATCTTTTCGAGCATACTGTGAAGTTTTGTGAGCAGCAGTTTGGCGGCCATTTCGCACTGGACGCAGCACGTTTTATCGATCAGTATTCAAAATTCAATGCACGCATAACTCCCGAGTTGCTCGATCAAAACACGTATAGCATCAGTAATTATAATGAGTTTGAGACTGTTGTAGCTGATTATAACCAACTTCTGCTCGAGGCAATGAGAGTTTATCAACTTATGCCGGCTCAATACAAGGATGCGTTCGATCAGCTTGTACTTTTCCCTATTCATGCATCTGCCAATCTTTACGCAATGTACTATGCGGTGGCTCGCAACCATCAATATGCTCAATCCAACTCAACGGAGGCTAATGAATGGGCTGCAAAAGCCCGCAAACATTATGAGTGCGACTCATTGCTGATGAATCATTACAACTACTCCATTGCGGGTGGTAAATGGCGACATATGATGGATCAGGTGCATATTGGTTACACCTATTGGCAACAGCCCGATAAGCAGGTTATGCCTACGCTTTACAACGTGCCGGAACCAAGCAACGAAGGAAAAACAATGCTATTCATCGAAAACGGCAGGTTTTTATCCATAGAGAGCAATCACTATTCTCGGAGTAAAAGGGCTGAAAAGATGAATTGGGTTGAAATTCCCAATATGGGCAAAACTGAATCGGCAATGACATTGCTAACTAATTATCCTGCTGATTTTAAGGATGATGTAAGCTCTTATTTAGAGTATGACTTTGAGTTGAAATCAACCGGCGAAGCAAAGATATCACTGCTATTGTCGCCTTCACTAAACTTCAATGGAGGCAAAGGGCTTAGGTATGCAATCTCCATAAATGGAGGCATCGAACAAGTTGTGAACTTCAATGGTAAATATGATGGTCAGTTGCACGATAAGTGGCTTATAAATAGGATTATAGAGTCGCAAACAACTCATAATTTCAACCAGCCGGGAAGATATACGCTACGCTTTAGGGCATTGGATACAGGTGTTGTGCTTCAAAAAATAGTGATTGATATGGGAGGCGTAAAACCGTCATTCCTTGGCCCGCCCGAAAGTGAGTACCGATGGATAGACGATAAATAATAAAAATAGTTGCAAATAACCGATTAATAGGACATTACACATACGAATCATGATTGAAAAAACTCAAAAAGTATCTCTAAGAGAGAAGATTGGATATAGCTTGGGCGACGGATCGGCCAACCTCGTATTCCAGATGATGATGATGTTTCAGCTTATGTTTTATACCGATGTGTTTGGCATTAAAGCCACAGCCGCCGGTATGATACTGCTGGTGGCCAGAGTTGCCGATGCATTTATCGATCCGTTGGTGGGCATTCTCTCCGACAGAACCAATACCCGCTGGGGCAAATACCGCCCTTGGATTTTATGGACAGCTATTCCGTTTGCAGTCTTCTTCGTGATGGCGTTCTCAACTCCCGATCTGTCAGAAAGAGGCAAAATACTCTATGCCGGGGTAACATACACTCTGCTTATGGCGGTATATTCCTTCAATAACACACCATACTCATCGTTGGGAGGCGTGATGACTGGCGATAGCGACGAGCGCACCAGCATTGCTTCGGTGAGGTTTATAACTGCCACCATAGCTACTTTTATCGTTCAGGGACTTACTTTACCACTGGTTGCTAAGTTTGGCAATGGCGATAATGCTAAAGGATGGTTTGTTACAATAACTCTTTTTGCGGTTATAGTTGCCATATTGCTTATAATTACCTTCTTCACCACAAAAGAGCGTATTGCACCGCCCGTAAATCAGAAAACATCAATAAAACAGGATATTAAAGATATTTTTTCGAGCCGTCCGTGGCGCTCAATGTTTGTGCTAACACTGTTTCTTTTCACTACGCTTGCTATGTGGGGAAGTAGCATGTCCTACTATTTCAACTACTTCATCGATAAATCTGCGCTATTTAATTTCTTAAGCAGTTTCGGACTTGTGCAGCAGGATTGTGCACAATCGGGCATCTGGCATAATTTTCTTGATGCATTCGGACTCATTGCGCTGAGCGACCACTCCAATGTATTTGCCGTAGGTTTCAGCCTTTTCAATATGATGGGACAGGTGGTAACCCTAATTGGAGTTATACTTCTATCGCAATGGTTATCGGGAATATTTGGCAAGAGAAATGTGTTTTTGGTATGTCTCTCATTAACAGGAGTTTTCACCGCCATGTTTTTTGCAGTTCCATCAACAGCTGTATCAACAATATTCATTATCAACATATTAAAGAGTTTGGCTTATGCACCTACCATACCGCTCCTTTGGGCTATGATGGGTGATGTGGCCGACCACTCGGAGTGGGTTAATCACCGGCGTGCAACCGGATTCGTGTTTGCCGGTGTGGTGTTTGCCCTCAAGGCTGGACTTGGTATTGGTGGTGCTATCTGTGGTGGTATTATCGATGCCTTCGGGTTTCAGGCCAATATGGTTCAAAGCGAATCGGCAATCGTAGGTATTAGGCTAACATCCAGCGTGATACCTGCCATAACTTTCTTTATCGGTGTGGCAGCACTTTTCTTCTATCCCATATCAAAAGCTATGATTTACCGTATTCAGGATGAACTTTCGGCACGACGGGAACAGTAACAGAATAGAAATAATATATTAAACGAACAAAACATGAGAAATAGAATCACATTGATCCGGCTTTTGCCCCTTGTAGCTCTGTTGATGGTATCATGCAGTAAAAAGGTGAATACTCACAAAACGCTAAAAGATGCTTTTGAAAATCGTTTTCTGATGGGCGTTGCAGTTAATACCAACCAGGTAGACGATGTCAATAGTAAAGCGACAAAAGTGATTGTGGAGCAGTTTAACTCCATTGTTGCCGAGAATTGCATGAAAGGAGAAGTGGTGCAACCAGTTGAAAATCAATTCGATTTTCAGGATGCCGATAAGTTTGTGGCTTTTGGTGAAGCCAACGGAATGTTTATAATCGGGCATACTCTAATTTGGCATTCACAGGCACCCGCATGGTTTTTTACTGATAACGAAGGTAATGATGTGAGCCGCGAGGTGCTTATCGAACGCATGAGGAGTCATATAAATACTGTGGTAGGGCGCTACAAAGGTAGGGTTGATGGTTGGGATGTTGTGAATGAGGCATTTAACGATGACGGTTCGTGGCGCGAGAGTAAGTTCCTGCAAATCATCGGCAAAGACTATATAAAACTCGCTTTTGAAATGGCTCATGCCGTTGACCCCGATGCCGAACTATATTATAATGACTACTCGATGGCTCATGAGGCTAAGTGCCAGGGTGTGATAGATATGGTTGCCGACCTCAAAAACAGCGGGATACGTATCGATGCCATAGGTATGCAAGGCCACCTTACAATGGATTTCCCCACTATTGATGCATTTGAAAAAAGCTTGGTTGCTTTTTCGAAACTTGGTGTAAATGTAATGGTTACCGAGTTTGAAATATCGGTACTTCCATTTCCTTCCGATAATGTAACTGCCGATATATCAACAAGCTATGAGTATCAGCAATCCATAAATCCCTATGCCGACGGCTTGCCCGACTCGGTGTCGATAGCACAACAACAGCGTTATCTCGATTTCTTCAAATTGTTTGTGAAGCATAGCGACGTAGTTTCAAGGGTTACACTATGGGGATTATCGGATCGCGACAGTTGGAAAAACGATTTCCCGGTGAAGGGCCGCACCGACTATCCGCTTCTATTCGATAGAAACTATGAGCCCAAAAGCATTGTAAATGAGATATTGGCTATACAATTAGCAATTAACAATTAACAATTAGTAATTAACCATCGTGACCCTGAGCTTGTCGAGGGGCATTAACAATTAAAAAAATATGTGCAATTCAAGATATTTAGTACCCAACGATTATATGGCAGATCCGTCTGTGCATGTGTTTAATAACCGATTGTATATCTATCCGTCGCATGATAGGGAGTCGGGCATTGAAGAGAATGATAATGGCGATCATTTCGACATGAACGACTATCATGTTTTCTCGATGGATGATATTGATGGACCTGTAACTGACCACGGCATATCGCTTAAAGTGAGTGATATACCCTGGGCTGGTCGTCAGCTATGGGATTGTGATGTGGCTTTCAAAAATGGGAAATACTATCTCTATTTTCCATTGAAGGATAAAAATGATATTTTCCGGCTTGGCGTGGCAATTAGCAATACTCCCGAAGGGCCGTTCATCCCTCAGCACGATCCAATGCATGGCTCCTACAGCATCGATCCGGCACTTTTTGAAGATACCGACGGAACTCACTATATGTATTTCGGCGGAATATGGGGCGGTCAGCTGCAACGCTATCGCAATAATAAAGCTCTTGAGTGTGGTGCACTTCCTGCCGATGATGAGCCTGCTCTTTGCCCCAAAATTGCAAGAATGAGCGATGATATGCTTCAGTTTGACGAAGAGCCTCGCGACATTTTGATACTTGATGAAAACGGCAACCCAATGCTGAGTGGTGATAATGCGCGCCGTTTCTTCGAGGCTTCGTGGATGCATATCTACAATGGAAAATACTACTTCTCATATTCAACCGGCGATACTCACTTGCTATGTTATGCTACGGGCGATAATCCCTACGGACCGTTTACTTATCAGGGTGTAATTATGACTCCCGTTGTGGGCTGGACTACCCACCACTCCATTGTTTGCTTTAAAGATAAATGGTACCTTTTCCATCACGATTGTGTGCCGTCGGGCGGCAAAACATGGCTGCGCAGCCTTAAAGTTACCGAACTGAAATATAATGATGATGGGTCGATAGTAACTATTGATGGGCAGTGAAAGTTAAAGAGTTAAAGAGTTCAAGGGTTGAAGTTCACCGCAGGGCGGCGGCAGAATGGTAGCTGAAAGCCAACATGTCAACCATCAATAAGCCCCTTTAGAGGTTTGGGGTAAATTTTAATAGTAAAAAACGATATTTCAATTATGACGAATAGGATTCTGATATTTTTTATTTCATTTTATTGTATCACTGCTAACGCTGATGATGGTAGCGGGCTGTGGCTTAATTACCGCAAGGTGAATAATGATGTTAAAGCATTGTTGGCCAATGACTTTAAGGTAATTGTTGCCGACACATCAAAAGCTACCATACGCATTGCTGCATTGGAGTTTCAGCAGGCTTTAATGCAATTTGCCAACCTGTCTGTCCCAATTGTTAAAAGCAGTAATTCATCATCATTGGTAATAAAAACCCAACTCAAAAAGGGCATTTCTGATGATGGATTTACTATACAAAGTATCGGAAATCAGATAGTTATATCTTCACCAACCGATGTTGGGGTACTGTATGGCGTGTTTCATCTTTTGCGATTGATTCAAACGGGTGAATACTCTTCGTCACTAAATATATCGGAATCGCCTGATTATAAGTTGCGTATGCTTAATCATTGGGATAATCTTGATGGAACCGTTGAGCGTGGATATGCCGGCAGGTCGCTGTGGCAGTGGGATGAACTGCCATCTGTCATTTCGCCCCGTTATGCCGAATATGCGCGTGCCAATGCCTCTATCGGCATCAATGCCATAGTACCCAATAATGTGAATGCATCGCCACAAATACTTACAGCTGAGTATATTACCAAACTAAAAGCCCTCGCCGATATATTCAGGCCTTATGGTATCAAAATCTTTGTGTCGGTCAATTTCTCTTCTCCATCGTTTATAGGGGGTTTAGAAAATTCCGATCCGCTCAATCCGCAGGTGCAGAAGTGGTGGAGCGATAAGGCAAAGGAGATTTACAGGTCGATCCCCGATTTTGGTGGTTTTCTGGTGAAGGCCAACTCCGAAGGGCTACCCGGTCCGCACGATTATGGCCGCACACATGCCGATGGTGCCAATATGCTGGCACGCGCACTGAAGCCGCACGGTGGCTTGGTTATATGGCGTTCATTCGTTTATGAGCCCACCGGTAGCGACCGCGTTAAGCAGGCACTTGACGAGTTTATGCCTCTCGATGGTAAATTTGCCGATAACGTGATAATCCAGGTAAAAAATGGTCCGCTCGATTTCCAACCACGTGAGCCTTTCAGTCCTCTCTTTGGCAGGATGAAGAAGACTCCCATGATGGTTGAATTTCAAATTACTCAGGAGTATCTGGGCTTTTCCAATCACCTTGTTTACCTGGCGCCACTGTTCACCGAGGCGTTGCAGAGCGATACTTACTCGGTAGGAGAGGGGTCAACCGTGGCTCGTGTTACCGATGGAACTCTCTATAAATCAAAACAATCGGCTATAGCCGGAGTTGCCAATATCGGACTTGATAAAAACTGGTGCGGACACACGTTTGCACAGTCCAACTGGTATGCTTTCGGGCGGCTTGCATGGCGCCACAGCTACAACCCGGCAGATATTGCTACCGAATGGATAAAAATGACTTTTTCTGATGATGAGCAATTCGTCGCTCCTATAGCCGACGTGATGATGCGCTCACGCGAGGCAGCCGTTAACTACATGATGCCGCTTGGCCTTCATCACATATTTGCTTGGGATCACCATTACGGACCCGAGCCGTGGTGCGAGATTGAAGGTGCACGCCCCGACTGGCTTCCATCATACTATCACAATGCATCGAGTGAAGGAGTGGGATATAACCGCACCTCAACCGGTAGCAATGCTGTAAATCAATATAATGAGCCGCTCAAAAGCAAGTTTGACGATATCAGCCAATGTCCTGAAAATATGCTGCTTTGGTTTCATTTTGTGCCCTGGAATCACACTATGAGCAACGGGCGCACACTGTGGGATGAGATGTGCTATCGTTATCAGCAGGGAGTTGATGAGGTGCGCCATTTTCAAAATGTATGGGATCGTATGGAGCAGTTTGTCGATAAAGAGCAATTTCAGTTGGTGCAGAGGCGACTCAGAATTCAGAGCCGCGATGCCGTGTGGTGGCGCGATGCTTGCCTGCTCTATTTTCAAACATTCAGCAATAAGCCTATTCCCTACCAACTCGAAAGGCCGGTGCATAATCTTGATGAATTAAAGAAGATAAAACTCCTTTTGAAACATCACAACTGATATATTTGTAACAGACAAATAACAAATTAATTATGGAAAAGACCTGGCGTTGGTTTGGGAAAAACGATAATATTACCCTCGACATGCTTAAGCAGATTGGTGTTGAAGGTATCGTAACTGCACTGCATCATATTCCTAATGGTGAGGTGTGGCACATTGATGATATAAATGATCTGAAAAGTTTTATTGAAGCAAAGGGTTTACGCTGGTCGGTGGTGGAGAGCCTGCCGGTGAGTGAAGCCATTAAATATGGTGGCCCCGAGCGAGATATGTTGATTGCCAACTACAAAGAGAGCCTCAAAAACTTAGGACTTGCAGGAGTTAAAACGGTGTGTTACAACTTTATGCCTGTCATCGACTGGATACGCACCGACCTGTTCTATAAGTTTTCCGATGGCACCTACTCGCTCTATTTTGATAAGGTGAAATTTGCCTATTTCGATATTCACATCCTCAAACGAGCCAATGCCGAGAAGGATTACACATCCGAAGAGATTGAAAAAGTGAATCAGTTTAAAAAAATTGCTACTCCTGATGATGATAAACTCTTGATTGACAATATCATCGTTAAAACTCAAGGATTTGTAAACGGTAATTTTAAGGAGGGTGACAAAAATGTGGTGGAGCTGTTCAGAGAACTTCTTGACAGATATAAAAACATTGATAAAGAGGCTCTTAGAGCTAATTACAAATATTTTCTTGATGCAGTGATTCCCACAGCCCGCGAGTATGGGGTCAACCTATGCGTGCATCCCGACGATCCGCCGTTTGCAGTTCTTGGATTACCGCGTATTGTTACCGGTGATGATGATATTAACTGGATACTTCATGCGGTGAATGACAGTCATAACGGACTAACATTCTGCGTAGGTTCACTTAGTGCAGGTTGCCATAATGATGTGGTGCAGCTGGCCCGCAAATATGCATCGCGAAGCCATTTTGTGCATCTGCGCATCACAGAAGTAACGCCCGAGGGCAACTTCACCGAGGCATCGCACCTGGAGCCAAGTGGCCGAATGATCGATGTAATAAAAATCTTTGAAACAGAGAATCCATCATTGCCAATGCGGGTTGATCATGGCAAACTTATGCTCGATGATATCAACAAAAAATATAATCCTGGATACTCATTTCTCGGTCGCGCCTTTGCATTAGCGCAGGTTTCGGGGATTCTTGCATCAGTCAATCACGATAAAAAAACTCAGTAACTATCTGAAAAACAAATTTCTATATCATGAAAAAATCACTTCTTGTTTTAATCACTTTAGTTGTATTTCATCTTGCATCGGCCAACGTAACATTGCCTCGACTCATCTCAAGCGGTATGGTGCTTCAGCGCGATGTGGAGCTGAAAATATGGGGTTGGGCTGATGCCGGAGAAATGGTGAAGGTCAATTTTCAGAATACCGACTATTCTGCCATTGCTGATGATAACGGTGTGTGGAGCGTGCTGATTCCCAGGCAGATTGCAGGCGGACCGCACATTATGACTATCGAAGGAAATAACAAGATTGAGATTAACAATATCCTTATTGGTGATGTGTGGCTATGCTCAGGCCAGTCGAATATGGAACTGCGGGTTAGGCGGGTTATGCCAATTTATGAGGATGAGGTGAAAAATGCCGAAAACAAGATGATACGTCATTTTGCTGTGCCTCAACAATATAACTTCAAGCATCCGGAAGCTGATCTTTCTGGTGGTCAATGGATTGAATGTAATCCTACGACAGTAAAAGAATTTTCGGCTGTGGCGTGGTTTTTTGCCCGTTCGCTCTACGATACCTACAAAGTGCCCATCGGACTAATAAACGCAAGCCTTGGTGGCTCGCCTGCCGAGGCGTGGATGAGCTATGAAGCACTTGGCGCATTCCCGCATTATCAGAATGAAGCAATTCGCTATCGTGATGACTTGCTTATAGCTGATATTCAGACGAATGACCGCGATAGAAGCAATTTATGGTATCGCCAATCAACAGAAAAAGATGCCGGAAATGCTATCGGAGAGCCATCATGGAAACAGCCCGGCATAAATACTTCCGATTGGGATACCATCTCCATGCCTGGCTATTGGCCACTTCATAATGAAAAACCACTTAACGGCGTGGTGTGGTTGCGTAAGAGTTTTAATATTGATAATATCGACGTATCGCAGCCCTCACAGCTTATTTTAGGTGCTATTGTTGATGCCGACTCGGTGTTTGTAAACGGCTCTTTTGTTGGAACCACATCATATCAATATCCGCCACGCCGTTACAATGTGCCATCGGGAGTGATTAGAAATGGCGAAAACAGTATTGTCGTGCGGGTGATAAGCAATATTGGCCGCGGCGGTTTTGTGCCCGAAAAAGAGTACGCGCTTCACACAAATAATCAGACAGTGACGCTCGATGGGATATGGAATTACAAAGTTGGCGCAGTGATGGAACCGTTGCAAGGCGAGACATTCATCCGCTGGAAACCCAATGGCCTTTTCAACTCCATGATTGCTCCACTGACATCATATAAAATGAAAGGGGTTATCTGGTATCAGGGTGAGTCGAATACCGGCAATCCTGCCGAATATGCCGATTTATTTCCGGCGTTGATACGCGACTGGCGCACTCAATTCAACCATGCCGATATGCCGTTTTTGTTTGTTCAGTTAAGCAATTTTATGAAGTCATATCCTCACCCCACCGACAGCCACTGGGCACGCACACGCGAAGCACAGGCAAAAGCACTATCACTTCCCAACACCGGCATGGCTGTCACCATCGACGTGGGCGAATGGAACGATGTTCACCCGCTAAATAAGAAGTCTGTTGGTAATCGTCTGGCACTTGCGGCACGGCGTGTAGCCTATAACGAAAAGTCGGTAGTCAGTTCGGGGCCGGTGTTGAAATCGTTTAAAGTGAAGAAAGATAAAATTGAACTCACATTTACATCAACTGCTAAATCGCTGAAAACCAACGATTCGGAAGATGTAAAAAGCATAGCCATAGCAGGCAGTGACCATAAATTTGTGTGGGCAAAATCTAAGATTAAAGGGTCGAAACTTGTGGTTTGGCACGAATCCGTTGCCAATCCTGTGGCTGTGAGATACGGCTGGGCCGACAATCCCGAAGGCGCAAACCTCATAAACAGTGAAGGACTGCCTGCCTCGCCTTTCAGAACTGATACATGGTGAAAGTAGATGAATAATGCAGCCATTCCTTCAGACACATCCCGTTTGGTATGTATCTGAAGGAATGGCTTTAACTATCTCCCTTCTCGGAAATTAACACTTTAAAACCACTGTTGTTAGTGGCTGTTTTAATTAGTTTTTAGGACGGGACTCAAATCTACAATTGTAAATAGCTTTTCAGTGCTTCCACGTAGTTTTCAAACGCCTCCACGCCTTTGGGCGTAATTTTACACACTGTGCGGGTTCGTTTTCCTTGAAATCCCCTTTCCACTTCAATATAACCCGCCTCGCTCAATTTGTCTAACTGTACGCTCAGATTGCCTGCCGTAGATTTGGTCTGCTCTTTGAGATAGACAAAATCGGCCTCTTTTACCGACAGTAGAATGGACATTACGCCCAACCGTAGCTCGGAATGAAGTAAGGGGTCAAGTTCCTTAAACATGATTCTTTCTACTTTTAATGTTTAGAATATGGCCGGGAATAACCATCATGACCAGAAAAATGGCGGCAAACACCAATATTTGGTTTATTCCGCCGGTAAATAGGCAGACAAACGAGAGCATAATTCCCGCAAAACCGGCAATAGCTATCGGTTTGAACTGAATGACCAAACCAGTGATAGCCGTACCCGTTGCCATCATCAGCAGCATAATAAACAGGATGGGTATTTTCCAATAAAACATGGCAGAAATGGAGGTCAATAGAGCTGCCACACCAAAGCCAATCCAAATATAACCAACAACTTTATCGATATACGTTTTTACGCCCTTCTCCCGCTTCTTTATGAACATCATCATCAGCGGAAAGCCAATAATCGGAATTAAGAACCACAAAACCTGCCATTGGTGACTAAATCCGTTTTTCAGCAGTGCCCAAACCAATATCGACACAAAAATAGTAACATAACCCCAAACCAAAAACGGCATACCATTGTTTTTTTCCATTTTTTGTCGGGTGTTTCTAATCATTTGAGAAATCAGTTCTAAACTTTCCTTCTCGTTTAACATTCTGTCTTCCATAAGATTTTTATTTAAAAAGATAAACCAATAATGCGTTTTAAATATAAATACAATACAAATATAAAGTAGTTTATTTTATAAACCAAATAATGACACAAAAAATATTTGTATTAATCTTTAGGGATAAAATTGATGATAGTGAACAATCGTTTTTACCGAGCGATGCAAACCTAACGGCTTGCAATATGCGTGACTGTTGTGCGTGGTGTTTTTAACCTAGAGTAGCAAAACCTATGGCTTGCGACATATTGGACAAGATGTGTGGAACTTTTACCGAGCGATGCAAACCTACGGCTTGCGACATGTCGGAAACATAAGCAGATTAAATAAAGACATTTAGGAAGAATTGTTACGCTCGAGAAAAAGAAAATAATTACCTTGTATTTCTATCCTAAAAACAAAGCAAATTATGGCAAACACCTACACTCAAATACACATCCACGCTGTTTTTGCGGTTCAAAATCGGATTTCTTGCATTCAAAAATCGTGGCAAGAGCGTTTGTATCAGTATATTATTGCTATCATTCAAAAGCACGGACACAAGGTTTTATCCATTGGTGGTATGCCCGACCATATCCATATTTTGTTTGGTTTTCGTCCCACACAAGCATTATCGGAATTGATGCAAGAAGTGAAGCGAGACAGTTCGGAATGGATAAACAACGAGAAATTGGTAATGGGTAAATTTTCGTGGCAAGAAGGATATGGAGCGTTTTCGTATGCAAAATCACAAGTTTCTTCAGTTTGCAAGTATATTGAAACACAAGAGCTGCATCATAAAAAGAAGACTTTCAGAGAAGAATATATTGATATATTACAAAAGTTTGAATTTGATTATAGTGAACAATATATCTTCTCAGAAATTGAATAATGACGCTGGACGCATCCCCAACGGGATGCGAACCGGAGAGAGTAGCATCTTTTTTACCGAGCGATGCAAACCTAACGGCTTGCGACATCTCGAAAAGATAAGTAGCATAGATAAAAACATTCCGATAGGTATGCTACGATAGGTGAAAACATACGGTAAAAAAGCTTGCTTGCTGTTAGGTAAGCATCGCTCGGTAGAAGACAAACGAAAAGAATCATGTTTGTGCGAAATCAAAGGACGCATCCCCAACGGGATGCGAACCGGAGAGAGTAGCATCTTTTTTACCGAGCGATGCAAACCTAACGGCTTGCGACATGTCGGAAAGATAAGCAGATTAGATAAAAACATTTCGAAAGGATTGTTACGCTCGAGAAAACATATAGTGAAAAGTTTGCCTGTCGTTAGGTAGGCATCGCTCGGTAGAAGGAAAACGACAATAATCCGTTTGCATTCCGATAGGAAACGAAGTTCAGCGTAGCTAATGCATCCTAAATAATAAAACAAACGATGGATATCATGCTTTTCGTAAATCAAACAAGGACGCATCCCCAATGGGATGCGAACTGGAGAGAATAGCATCGTTTCTACCGAGCGATGCAAACCTAACG
>CAZWOA010000011.1:22428-26317 GCA_964635545.1 uncultured Marinilabiliaceae bacterium | reverse complement strand
GGGATGCGAACTGGAGAGAATAGCATCGTTTCTACCGAGCGATGCAAACCTAACGGCTTGCAATATGCGTGACTGTTGTGCGTGGTGTTTTTAACCGAGAGTAGCAAAACCTATGGCTTGCAACATATTGGACAAGATGCGTGGAACTATTACCGAGCGATGCAAACCTAACGGCTTGCAATATGCGAGGCTGTTGTGCGTGGTGTTTTTAACCGAGAGTAACAAAACCTATGGCTTGCAACATATTGGACAAGATGTGTGGAACTTTTACCGAGCGTGGCAAACCTACGGCTGGCCATTAGCAAAACTTTAGGGCAATCCTAACGAATTACGCCTACATAACGAAGGAATGAAACGCTCGGTAAAAGAAACCAATCAACTATCAATGCTCATGCTCTTCGCCGTCGTGGCTCAATATGATGGTTCGAGCTACGGATGATTCATTGCCTGCTTCATCGGCACAAAAGACCATTAAGTGGTATTCGCCCGGCGTTGCATCCGACGGAATTACTATTTCATGATGGTGGACAGTTGTATTTTTGCCTGTCACATTCCACGATTTAGTGAACTTGAAATCGACGGTAGTCTGTGCTGATTTAGTATGGTTATGTCCATCAAAATTACTGTGGATGTCAACTTTATACGATTTAAGCATCACATCGTCCGACAGTTCCATGTCAAAATGGATTCCGTGCTCATCTCCTATTTTCAGTACATCACCATCTGCCGGCTCAATCAGGTTAATTACAGGCTTTACATTATCTCCATCATCATCGCTGCTGCATGAATATAATAACAATGAAGAAATTGCCATAAAGCAAACAATGCTCGTTTTTATCGTTTTCATAGTGAACTGTTTTAAAAAGCTATTTTAATTAATAATTGCAAGTTTCGACCCGGTTCGGGAATCTCAACTTTTCTGTAAAAACTCAAATGATTATAATATTTGGTGTTAAGTAGATTTTTTAGCGACACATCCAAGTCAATCACCGTTTTTCCGAAAGGAATATTGATGCTTCCACCCATATTTATCAGGTTAGTACCATCTGTCGAATCTTCATTCTTTGCCACTCTTTTCTGCGATGCAATACTGTGAAGTTCGGCATAGAACGTATATCTGTTTTTATTCCACGCAACAGTATTACGCATTGATGCAGGAGGCGACAGACTAAGAGGAGTGCGTTCGTCCAAATTATAGGTATAAACATAATCGCCAGTAAAAGAGTAATTTAACGAAGGCAAAACATCGACACCAAGCACCAACTCGGCACCTGCAAAAAATGCCTCATCACCAGTGTATCGGTATATTTGCCCTGCATGTGGAAGCACCGACCATTCACCCGTTGGCTTCAGATAGATGTAATTGTAAAACCAGTTAGCAAAAGGACTCACGGAGAGATAGATTCCATTGTTTTCATACTTATATGAAGCATCAAATTGCCATCCTCGTTCGGAGCCAAGCGTTGGGTCGCCCTGCTCATGCCTAAACGTGCCATGATGAACACCGTTGGATGCCAGCTCATTAGCTCCCGGAAGACGAAAACTATGACCTATATTTGCCTTTGCCAGATGGTTGTTATTGATTTTCCAAATAACCCCAACCGAACCCGAAAAATCATCAAAATTTCTTTCCACGGGATAGCTTCTCCATTGATATTGGGATATAACATTGCCGTCATATCCCATATTTTGAAGATGCTCTTCGAGGTAAGAATCGGCATATTCAGCAATATCAAGCTTACCATAATCATAACGTATTCCGCCACTGACGGATATATTTTCGGTCAAGCTTCTCCTCATAAGTCCGTATAAACCGGTTGTAAACTGATTGTAACGAGGCAGAAGGAAAGAATATCCATCTATGCGGTTTTGCTTATACTGCACATCCCATCCGGCACTAATCTCCCACAATGATAAGGAGATGGTTCTTATCTTCAACGATGAGCTGTAAGTATCAAGAGAAAATTCCAACTCCTTATCGGGGTTATCCATCGGCGGAAGCTGTGAACCATAATGGGTATGGAACCGGCTCCACTCTTCGCGGTGGTTATTCTGATAGCCCACATCCAACGAGCCGACTATTGTACTCCATACATACTGCTGCCGCGAAGTAATTTTAAGATGATTCACATTACTATACGGAAATTCGATGTTACGGCTATCGCCATCATCCATTATGCGCGAAATATCGGGAATACCATGTGCCCCCGGGAAAAAACCTACCTTTTGATAGGCATTGCTGACGGCATAATTTGCGAAGTAATTACCACTCCTATATTCGGAATATAGATTGATATTTCGTTCAAATCCTGCCGTATTTTTCAGTTTACGCCCATAAATAGGGATTTTTTGGGTGAGATAAACAATAGTGTCGGCCGGTATTCGATAGTCGCCAAAATACTGCTCGGAATAACGAAGCTTGGCATACCATTTTTTCTTCTTTAGTCCGGTCATAAGAGAGTATCCCAAGGTACTGTTTACGCTTTTGCCAAGCATAGTAACTTCACCAAAGAATTTATCGTCAACAGGTGCAGGAGACTGCAATATTTCAATTACTCCACCCATTGCATCACTTCCATATTGAAGAGCCGACGGGCCTTTGCGTATAATGGCACGCTCCACATTGAATGCGTCGATTTCGAGCCCATGGTCGCTACCCCACTGCTGGCCTTCTTGTTTAATTCCATTTTCGGTTACGGATATGCGGTTAGCCCCCATGCCTCTAATCATGGGTTTGGAGAAGCCCGAACCTATATCCAATGACCGCACTCCCGGCGTATGCTCCAATGCTTGCATCAGATTTCCTGTGAAATGATTTTTCAAAAAATCCTTATCTAAAACCTCTACCGACAGGGACGACCGTAGCTTGCTAATCGTTTTTAATGACGTAGCAGTAACCGTAACCGTCTCTATCTTAACAACTTTGATAGAGTCTGGATTTTGAGAAAACAGGAATAACCCAAATACAAGCATCAGCATAACCAGAATTATTTTGGTCTGCATAATAATTGCTTGTCGATGAAAAACTAATCTGAATTAATGGGGATTGTATAAATCCCGGAATGATTATGCATTAAACGGAGGGGCTCGTAAGTTGTAGAACTGGGTGTGTCGGGAATATTCGATACCGCAGTACGCAATGAATATGCTACGACAAAGCGTTACTGCTTGTTCTACTATTATGGGACTTGCTACTATAAAAGAAGATAGTACAAACTGGCAAATAGAGCAGGTGTTGCAATCATGCTCATCGTGGTCTTCAGACTCATGATGTGTGCACGAATCGCAAAAATGGCTTACTTCATAGGCATGAATAATCTTTGCAGCCATCGGGATAAATAATACCGCTGCCAGCAAAAAGACTATTACAATGCTATGTTTTCTACCTCTATTCAACTATGTGACCAATTTTGATTGCACAAATATATGAAAAATAGACATAAAAATCGTGAAACAACGTTCGGTGTAGCCAATTACACTTTTAAACGTCCCATCCTCCATCTTCTATCTTCGTCAGCAGTAGCGAGAGTGCAAGTCTATTTTGTGGTTTGTTGAATTTTCACACCATTAAGGGAGTTAAGTATTATTCCGGTTATTACGATATTGAATCTTAACTTACTTAATGGGTTAGGTATTTTGTATTACGCCCTTTCAGGGTATTTTACTCACAACATAGAGAGAGAAACTTTTATAGATCTATTTATCTACAGTGGGTTTAATATGATTTTGTCTCTCAGATTCTGTTGTATATAACAATAAAAAAAGCTGCCAAACATCTGTAAGGCAGCCTTTATATTGTATATTTCTATGAGAAAACTTACTCCTTATCGGCTTTGCTGAATCGTTTGTCGCCTGCATGGCTAAGAACTGTTCCATCCAGCATACCTTT
>CAZWOA010000011.1:20610-22328 GCA_964635545.1 uncultured Marinilabiliaceae bacterium | reverse complement strand
GATGCAATGGTTGGGTTATCCAAGCAGAATTTGGTTGCATATCTGAAAATAACCTGCTGTGCAACAATGGCATATGTGATGTTGCTATACTGCTCTTCGGTAACTTTTATGTCGGGCGAAATACCACCGCCATCATATACCTTGCGGCCAAGTTTAGTTTTATACTCGGTGATAAGCGAATCGGGCACATAACCTACCGAGCCGTCATCATTGCGATGGGTGTAATCCAACGCCTGTATGCAGCGACCCGACGGGATATAATATTTTGCAGTGGTAACTTTCAGTTTGGTGTTGAAATCTAAGTTTCTTGTGGCTTGTACAAGTCCTTTACCAAATGAGCGTTGACCCAATATCACAGCTCTATCCAAGTCCTGAAGCGCACCGGCCACAATCTCCGATGCTGATGCCGAACCACGGTTAATAAGCACTGCCATAGGCATAATTGTGTCGATGGGCTCGCGAGTTGCAGTATAGCTTTTGTCCCACTGTTTTACTTTACCGCGTGTGCTCACGATATCGGAGCCACGGGGAACAAACATATTTACAATCTTAATAGCTTCATCAAGTAGTCCGCCTGGGTTTCCTCTTAGGTCGAGCACTACTTGCTTGGCACCATGTTCATTTTTCAGAGCCATGAATGCGCTCTCTACCTCTTTTGCACAATCCTGGGTAAAGTTGTTGAGTATTATTACCCCGGTGTTATTATCCACCATTCCGTAGTATGGCACCGCACTTATCTGAATGTTTTTGCGCACTATTTCGATGGTCAGCGGTTTTGGTGTGCCTGGTCGTTCGAGCTTAAGTTTAACGGTTGAGTTTACTGCACCTTTAAGCATTGTACTCACATCCGAAGTAGTTTTTCCCTCCATGGGCTTACCGTTGATTTCCAGAATCTTATCACCAGGTTTTAATCCCGATAGATGGGCAGGAAAGCCCTCGTATGGCTCGGCAATAACCACAAAATCATCAAGTTTGGTGATAAGCGACCCAATGCCGCCATATTCGCCGGTGGTCATAAACTTAAAATCCTCCATATCCGACTCAGGTATGAAAGTAGTGTAGGGGTCGAGTGAGTTTAACATCTCATCGATACCGGTTTTTATAAGCTTTGCGGGGTCGGTCTCATCAACATAAAATGAGTTGAGCTCCCTGAAAACTGAGTAGAATATATCGAGGTTTTTTACTATCTCAAAATTCCTGTCATCACTATTAAAGCTGACAATGCCCAGCGATAAAACAATTGCTACTGCGCCAACCGCAATCCATTTGAAACTTTTTTTCATGCTGAATTTATTCATTGTGGATACTATTTTTATTTCATTCTAAATTATATAGGCGTGTTATAGACCAATATATGAACAACAAATGTACCTAAGATAATAGTGAGTTGAAAAATATTTTGACTGTTTTATTGTGTTTTTTCTGAAATGGGATTTAATTTGTCAATTATTCATCAGTAACTATTTAAAATATATAAGGAATCCTTTAACTTTGGATGAAATGTAATGATGTGTTCAATTGGAAAGAGGAATCGTTATAAAATCTACGGGGAGCAACTATCTGGTTAAACAGGATAGTGGCGATATTGTTAATTGCCGTATCAAAGGACGTATGCGCCAGGATGACATACGCAGCACAAACCCGGTGGCTGTGGGAGACTATGTTATGGTGGAACTCGATGATGAGGGGGGCGTTATTGATGAGGTGCTTGAGCGTAA
>CAZWOA010000011.1:0-20510 GCA_964635545.1 uncultured Marinilabiliaceae bacterium | reverse complement strand
GCCGAGATGCATGAATTGAGTTTTGGTGGGTATATAATTGATACTCCTGGTGTTAGGGGCTTTGGGCTTATTGATATTGAGAAGGAAGAGATCTCGCATTTTTTCAGAGAGATATTTGAGATGTCGAAAAAATGCCAATTTAATAACTGTATTCATGAGCGCGAACCAGGATGTGCAGTTAAAGAAGCTGTTGAGGAGGGAACAATAGCCTTGACAAGATATCAAAGTTATATTAATGTTTTGATGAATAACGACGGAAAATACAGATAATATTTCTATTTTGTCAGCAACCTGAAAGCAACCCTATTTTTTGTGTAATTTCTATCGAATCATATTTTTATCGATAGTAAATTATTGACTTTGAGTGTTGTGATGTGAAAAAATTTCTGATATGAGAAAAGAGGTACTCTGGAGTATTATAGGTGTCGTTATCCTTATGGGGATGAATCTGTATTACTATATTGATACTTTCAAATGGCAAATTAAATATCAAAGCGACTTTATGTCTAAGCAGATGGATCTCTGCTCGGGACATATTGGTGATTTTTTTGATAAAAGCAGCATCAACCTTATGATGGCCATTACCCCTAACGAGATGGATTGTCTTTTCAAAACCAAGTGTAATATGGCAGAATCCAACTGTAGGGTTAAGAGTCTTGGGGTTCTTTATGGTCCCAATCTAAAATCATTAACCGTTAGTGAGCCCAATGGTCAGTTCTATAAAATATCAAGATCACGCAATAACTCTTTTGTAACTGAATATGGTGAGGCCGAGCCACAAAATTATTTCAGACCTGCAATTTTTATCTCTCCTGATGATAATCTGATTGAATATATGCAGCCCTTGGTGCAAAATGGACGAATCTATGGTTTTGTATCCATGGGAATAAACCTAGAAGGGTATTTCAAAACAGTGTTGCAACATTTTGTGCACGATAAGAATAGCTATCAATATATGATTATGCCTAACGGTGACATTGCATATCAGCAGGGTGCTCAAAATAGCTTGGTTACCTCTATCTCGCCCGAGATGCTTAATAATATCGATGGCGAGTACTCTTTTATACACAATGTTAAAGTTGACAATCAAGATGTTAAGGTGTTATCGGTAATTAAGAAAATCGATATTAACAGATCTAACTACTTCTTGGTTTTCTCAATTTCTAAAAAAGAGATTACTGCTACTATTGTGCGTAATTCGTTTATTGTAGGGGCAGTTACTATTGCTGTGCTTATATTGTATATTGTATTTATCATCATTCAATCTATTCAGCGCACCCGAAGAGAGCAGCGTATGGAAAAAACGCAAGAGACATTGCGTCGGGTATTGTATTACTTGCCTGTGGGTGTAGTGCTTACTGATAGTAAAGGAGTTGTGCAGCAAGTTAATAAGGCAGCTCTTCAGCTTTTCAATTACTCTTCGGAAGATGAATTGATGGGCTGTGTTTATAACGATCAACTGCTGTGTGAGCATGTTAAACTTACCAACAAAATCAGGGTAAGTATAAATACCGTTAGGTATAAAGTTGAGAAAGCATCGGGTAATAGCATGATGGTGTTTAGCGAACGAATACCTTTCTTTATTGATAACGACAGTCTGAATATCAATGCTTTTGTAGTTGTTGCCGATGATGAAGGCAATATTTCAAAGAGTGATGAAGGTAATGATGCGCAAAATAACTTTATGGCAAATATAAGTCATGAGTTGCGCACACCTTTAAATGGAATTATTGGCATGGCCGACATTATGGCAAAGATGAATCTAGGAGAAGAGGAGCGAGATATGCTTAAGATTATCAGCAACTCGGCAGATTCTTTATTAGTACTAATTAATGACATACTCGATTTCTCAAGAGCTAATTCTGGTCGTATGTTTATCGAGTCGGTGCCGTTTAACCTAGTAGCAGAAATAGATGATGCCATTGAGTCGTTTGCTTTTGTGGCTAAAGATAAAAAAATCAAATTGTGGTGGTATAGCTCTATACCCATTACCGGTGATTTTGAAGGCGACCCATTACGTTTACGTCAGGTGCTTAACAATCTTATTGGTAATGCCCTCAAATTTACATCGCGGGGCGAGGTGGTGTTGCACATTACAAAAGGACGACTAATAAATGGTAATGAAGGTGTAAGGTTTGAAATTCACGATACCGGTGTTGGTATCAATAAGAGTGTGATAGATAGGGTGTTTGAGCCATTTTGGCAGGAGGATACTACTACTACCCGAGTTTATGGTGGCACCGGACTGGGCACAACCATATCGCGCCAGATGGTAGCACTTATGGGTGGAGAAATATCGGTAAACAGTCCGTCGGCAATAAGCAAGGACAGTGCTTACCCGGGTACATCGTTTGTATTTACGATTCCGCTGATAGCCTGCTCCAACAACAAAAAATATATGCGCTCATCGGTAAAGAGACCTTCAGATATTCATGTTGCAGTTATTACTGATGATGAGCGTGAGGTGCGCCAACTTACACGTGTTCTGCAATCATTTAATATAGGCTGGGAAATTATGGACTCATCAGGCAAGTCGTTAATGAAGCTGCGATCCGATAAATTTGTAAACACCGTTATTATTGATCATCGTGCTGATTTTGACGGACTTGCATTTCTTCAGCTTATGCATGTGGAGAAGATTGACCGCATATACCCCATATTGGTGCAAAGTTCTGATACTCCTTCTCAAAATTCAAATATGGTAAGACGATTGGGTGTAGATTCTTATCTTCGTAAACCGGTGAAAAGTAACTTGTTGCGTAACTTTTTCTTAGCTCATTTCGATGTTGATATCCCTATCGACCAGGTAAGAACCAGAGAGGAGATAATAAAAATCGATTAATGTAAAATTTACTAATATGCCGATTAGTTATAATATCGTAGGACACGATCTCCAATTTGTTGAGATTGGCCTAAAGCCCTACGAAACTGTTATTGCCGAAGCCGGAACAATGATGTATATGGAAGATGGCATAAATTACGATACAAAAATGGGCGATGGAAGTGCAGTGGGGCAGGATTTACTTGGTAAGTTGCTATCAGGCGCTTCACGACTTATAACTGGTGAGTCGCTCTTTTTAACCCATTTCACCAATCGTGCAATATCGCAAAGGCATGTCTCTTTTGCAGGACCATATCCAGGAACTATCATCCCCATTAATTTGCAACATAATGGTGGTGAGGTGATTGTGCAGCGTAACGGTTTCCTGTGTGCCGAACATGGAACAAAAATCAGCGTTTTCTTCAACCGCAAGCTGGGTGCCGGGCTGTTTGGAGGCGAAGGTTTTATACTTCAAAAATTATCAGGTTCGGGTATGGCGTTTATTCATGCCGGAGGTACAGTGGTGGAGCGCACCCTTAATAATGAAGTCATAAGAGTTGATACCGGTTGTGTGGTTGGTTTTCAACCGGGCATAACTTTCGATGTGGAGCGTGCAGGAAGCCTTAAATCCATGATATTTGGCGGCGAAGGCATTTTCCTTGCTACCCTGCGCGGTACAGGCAAAGTGTGGCTTCAGTCATTGCCGGTACGCAAATTGATTCAGAATTTATCGCAAGGCGGCACTAATGCACGAAAGGAGAGTGGCGGGTTGCTGGGCTCACTTTTTGAGCGGTAATTTTACCTGATAATGTAACAAAGAGACCGTTTTTTGTAATCCATACAGCCAGCTTTATTGTATGTTTATAAAAATAGGCTATCTTTGCACCTCGATAGTAATTATGGTTCCATAGTTCAAGGGATAGAACGAGAGTTTCCTAAACTCTAGATTCCAGTTCGAGTCTGGGTGGGACTACAAGAAAAAAATGCAATCAGTTGTTTTACAATTGGTTGCATTTTTATTTTTATACGTTTTCTGTGTTTTTTGTATTTTAGTTTTATACTGATTTTCTTTCCTGATATTAGTTGTAGGTCTTAGATTTTGGAACATGTTAATGCTATAAGTCGCTTTAATAGAATATTTTAAACATATCACAAAAAATTAATACCTTTTCGTCTTCTTCTATGGACATTTATATTTTTCTGTTTTATATTGCTTCTGTTTAAGACATAAAAAAGTTTGTATTTCTAACCAAAAAAATGTGCTATGAGAAAGTTATTCTGTATGGTAAGTGTGGTTGTGATGACGGCCATTTTTACATTTGGTGTTAATGCTCAGGAAAATCCAATACTTGGAGGTGCCGGTGTTGCTTATGCTACCGAACTTGATGGAGTGGGAATATTTTTAGGTGGTGTATATCAGATTACTCCACAATGGGAAGGAGCTGCTTCTTACACCTTATTTTTCAAAAAAGATAATGTAAACTGGTCAACTCTCGACCTTAATGCCCATTATGTATTCTTTAGAACCGATAATGCAGCTGTTTATGGTCTTGCAGGTCTTAACTTCCTTTTCTGGAAAGTTAAATACGCTGATTTTGACTTTTATGATGATGACTATTGGGATTTTGGGGGAGTTTCGCAAAATAAATCAGCCACTGCCAGCCAGGCTACCTTAAGTTCCAAAAGTTTCACAGGTTCAGAAACGGGGCTTAACTTAGGCGTAGGCGGTAGGGTAGGGCTTACCGATAAATTGTGGCTTAATCCTGAAATAAAATATGTGATTGGCGATGGCGACTTCCTTGGTATAAGGGTAGGATTGCTTTACAATTTCTGATTTTTTAAAAAAAAGAATATCCCAAGCATAGAGTAAAATCTTTGCTTGGGATTGTTTTTATTTTTCATGTATTGAGACTTAATCCTCTCTATCAATTTTAAAAAATGAGATTGTGCTTTTAAGATTTGCTGCTTGTGATGATAACTCTTCCGAGCTGGAGGCCATCTCCTCACTGGCTGCTGCATTCTGCTGTATTACATGGCTCAGTTGCTGAATGGCGTTATTTACCTGTCCTGCACCCGAGGCTTGCTCTTCTGACGATAGTGAAATCTCCTGCACCAGTCGTTTTGCACTATCCATCTGAGGTACAATAGTCTGCATGATTTCTCCCGTTTCGGTTACCACCTCTTTGCTGTTCTGCACCAAATCATCAATTAGCCCTGAGGCTTCAGATGTATGTTCGGCAAGTTTGCGCACTTCTGTTGCCACCACCGCAAAGCCGCGACCATGCTCACCCGAGCGTGCCGCCTCTACCGATGCATTGAGCGCCAAAATATTGGTTTGCATTGCTATATCTTTAATAAAAAGAATTCGCTCTGCAATATCGTTAAAGGCTTTTACCGATTGCTGCGATGCCTCTGCACCCCTTGCCACCCCTAATGCCACATCAGCAGTAATCTTCTCGGAGTCGGATGCATTTGACCTATTCTGATGAATATTTGCAGTAATCTGCTGAATGGTTGACGATACCTCTTCGGCTGATGAAGCCTGCTCGGCTGCACCTTGCGATATCTGCATGCTTGTAGTGCTAAGCTGCTCGCTGGCTGCTGCAATCTGCTCGGCACCATCCACTATTTGGTTTATAATTTCGGTGAGTTTAATGCGCATTCGACTGAATGCATTGTATAGAATACCAATTTCATCATTGGCAGTTTTTATATTTACTTTATACTTCAAATCACCATCGGCCATTTTTTCGGCAATACCAACCATGGCTTCAAGTGGACGCACTAGTCTTGTTACATACCATAGCACACCAACAACACCGATAATCAGAAATATTAAGCCCATAAATATTTGTGCCCACATAAGCTGGTTGGCGCGGGCCGTAATCTCCGATATGGGTACGGCTATTTGTACTTGCCATGGTAAGTCGGAATTGCCAACATATAGAGGATATGATGCGATAATTCTATCGCCCACCGTTAATAAAATAGGCTTGCCTGCATGGATGGTGGCCACTATTGATTGTGCAACATCCTTATGAATATCTTCTACGTTTTTATATATCCACTCCGGATTGGTATTGCTTGCCGCATATACACCTTCGTTAGATAAAATGTTGAGTTCGTAATTGCCGTTATATATTTCTCGCCCGGTAACCAGATGCTGCATAAAGTCGATGGAGTAGTCGATACCGGTAACTCCTATGAAGTTTCCGTAGTGCATAATGGGAGTCATCATCGAAATCATCAGCACATCCTTGCCTTGAATAGGATAAATAACCGGCTCTGTAACAAAATCTACTTTTCTTTTCTGAGGTATAAAATACCAGGGCGCCACATCTTCACTCTCGTAATCGGTGAGCACGCCTATGTCGGCACCTCCCGAGGCATTGCGGGTTATATAACTCAAAAACCTCCCGGTGGCATCGTGGGCAAAGGTGTTTTTATATTGATTATCCTTTCCGTCGAATGTGTTGGGCTCAAAGGCAAGGGTAAGACCAATAAAATCGGGTTTTGATAGCAGCAATGCCTCGCCCATTGCTTGAGCTACTTCGCGCGATACATTGCCCTTATGCTTATAATCATCCATTACCGATAGGGTGGCACTCATTGCAGCCGATGCATCCATGGCGTCTTCAAGAATAAGCCTAACCTCTGAGGTGATGTTTGCCACCTCTGCTCTTAGGTTATTTCTGGCTGCTTCAATCGACTCGTTGCGAGATTGCGATGATGAATAAAATACCAAAATAGCAACGATTAGTAAAATTCCTACCCCTATTGCAAAACCAAGCTTCTGACGTAATGTGTGTAATTTTAATTTCATAGTATCATATATTTAAAATGTAATACCAACAACCAGAAAAATATTTCCGGCATCGGGGTTGACAATAAGAGAGGTGTTCAGTGCCAATGAATAGTTGCTGTTGATGGCAATGGGCCGCTCTAGGCTTATGCCTGTATTTACTACAGCTGCCCTATCGGCATACGAACCGCTGTTGCCTGTTCCACCCACAAAGGCAGAAAGTGAATACTCTTTATAGGTAAATGGATACAATAGTTCAAAATATGTGGAGTAGTTCTGATTGTCATTTTCATTCAGGTCATCTCCAAACAGCATTACACCTGATGATAATTTAAGAGGAAATTTTTCAAAAGGCAACTCATATGATAAGGTTGTTTCCAATAAATGCAGTGTTGAGCTCCTTTTCCAGTTAAAATAACTTGTCTCCCACATATTATCGCCCTCCTCTACAAAGAAATCGGATAATTCAAGAGTAAAATTGCCAAGCTCTATTGAGGCAATAAGGTCAAACTCAGCAAAATCTCGAGAAGCAGCATATGAGCCAAAACCGGTGAGGGTAAAACAGCCGTATTCAAAATTTACTTCGGGCTGAATGTTGAAAGCATCGCTACAAAGCCCGCCACGCCACACATAGCGACTGGTAACATCAAGTCCGGTGCTGATGTTGATTTTATTATCTTCCTGACTGAAAGCGGAGATTGAAGTGAATACAGCCAATACAAAGATAAACAGACGATTAAAGTTGTTCATTTTAATAAAAGTTAATTGTGGTTTAAACAATGGTTAATTGTATGTGGTGATTCTTTCGAGGGCGGGTATGGTTCTAATACGATATATATTAAATTGAGTTACAGTAATCTACAAAATTAACATAAATACTACTCATCTCCCCTGCCTACACAGTGGAAACGTCTTTCGATGCGTATCCCGTTATCATCAGTAATAGTAATGGTATGATGCCCACGTGTGGCATATACCTCTTTTTGATGAATTGCTTTAGTGCTACCCAAATAGTTATTATTTAAGTACCAATATAGCCTTGCACCACTATCCCGGTGAGTCGCAGTAACTACCAACGGCTGTAGTGCTCCATCAAATCCCACGCCAAGAAATATTTTTGTGCTCTCTTCAGGATAAATTATATCTATGGGTGAGTCGGTTACACCACTACAACCCTGCATAAATGGCGGTAATTGCTGATATCCGAAGTTTCGATTTTTATAGTAATATTCATATATGGGTGGCAAAATAAACCATGGTTTGGAAATAATTTTTTCGGGAGGATAGCAGTTGCTGTTAACCCTATATTTCTCATCGGATGATAGATGTACCAGTTTGTGCCACTTGCACACCGGTGCAGAAGCGCATCGCTTCGGTACGTAGAGTGTGTCAATATTTGGGCAATCTATGCCTGCCAGAAACCCTGATTCGCGGCAAACTCCTACTTCAACCATATGGTCGTAGGGCGGTTCATACCATCCCGTGGGTGGCAACTGCCTGAAAAGCTCAAACATAACAGGGGCAGCAGCCTGTCCACCAATTATTCCCGGCCTTCCTTCGCCCCACGCATTGCCTACCCACACTCCAACAGTGTATTTTGGTGTGGTGCCAATGGCCCACGCATCGCGAAAGCCAAAGCTGGTACCTGTTTTCCATGCCACCTTGCGAGTGCCGCCAAACTGTTCCCACCCCATTTCGTCATCGGGTCGTTTCACCCCACTTAGAGCCTCCATAACATACCATAATGCAGCCACATCAATGTCGGCATCAATATCCGAAGGCGGCATAACTTCACCTTGCACCACCACGGGCGCATGTGCATGAGCCTCATGGGCAAAAACACCTGTTTCTGATGAACTTGTAAGCAACCGCGACATAGATGCATACGCACCGGCCATTGACCATAACGACGATTCGGCACCGCCAAGGATAAGCGATAATCCGTAGTGGGAGGCGGGTTTGTTAATCTCTTTTAGTCCGAAATTGTGAAGTATGGTAATCAGTTTCTCTGAGCCATACTCATGTTGAAGCCTTACCAGAGGCACATTGAGTGAGCGGGACAGAGCCTGACCGGCAGGTACAACTCCATCGAAACCATGGCTGTAATTTTCGGGCTTGTAGTCACTATAATAAGTGGGTATATCTGCCAGAAGCATATGTGGAAGAATCACACCCTCCTGAAGTGCACCCAGATATAAAAACGGCTTCAGCAAACTGCCTGTGCTGCGCGGTGCAGTAACAATATCAACGCTATGGCCGCGTGCAGCCAATGTTCCGGGTGTATTACCCACATAGGCAAGTACATTACCGGTGCTGTTGTCAATAATTATTGCCGCCATATTGTGTATTTCACTCAGGCTGTATATGCTGTGATAGCGTGCTACAATGTTATTGCACCGCTGTTGCAGATGGTAATCAATAGTGGTGATGACTCTGTTGCCCCGTTGGTTGCCGGTAAGCCTATCGGTGAGGTGTGGAGCGATATCGGGCAGTGGCATCATTCTGTCGGGTAGTGGCTCATCAATAGAAAGACGGTATTCAACATCATCAATAATAGAGTTGTTTTTAAGTTTCAGAAGTAGGTTATTGCGTTTCAGAAGCAATTTATCCCTGTTGCGCCCCGGATGTATAAGCGATGGCGAATTGGGCAGCACTGCAAGCATGGCACATTCGCTCCACGACAGTTGATGGGGTGGACGCCCAAAATATCGCCATGCGGCAGCCTCAATACCCACCACATTACCGCCATAGGGAGCATGGGCAGCATAAAGATTAAGGATTGATGATTTGCTGTGTGTTAGCTCCATGCCTAATGCTCCGGCCATCTCTATCAGTTTGTTAGATAACCGGCGACTCCGGCCACCGCTCATCCGTTGCACCTGCATGGATATGGTGCTTCCGCCACTCACAACCTTGTGCGACCTTATATTTTGCCATAAAGCCCTCGCTACCGAAATTGGATTTATGCCCGGATGGAAGTAGAAATACTCATCCTCATACATCAAAAGAGATTTTTTGTACCGATAGGGAATAGAGTCACCTGGGGGGAATCTCCACTGACCATCGGTGGCGATGCGGGCACCCATAAGTAGCCCATCACCTGAGTATATTGTGGTGCTGTACTGATTACTGAAACGTGGATAGCCAATTACCATAAACAGAATAAGCAGCAGTGCCACCGACGTGAACACTGCTGCTATATTAATTTTATTTATAACCTTACGTTTCAAACTTAGAATTGATTACTACTATTATTTTAACACTTAAAACCATCGATAACTGCCCGGCTATTTCGTGTATATACATATTAACAACGCATAATCTGCGTTAAAAATACAATTTTTTCACCGCAAATCAATCTTTTGAAAACAAAGATAGAGTGTTACTAAATATGGTGAAATATGTAGCTGTTTGGTAGAACAATTAAATTTTCAACAATTAAACTTTATTGTTCAAATAAAAAGAATACTTTTGCACACAAGTTAAATACTTGACAAACTTTTTATAAACAAACATAGTTTTAATAACATGAAAAGCATTAACTATTTAATTTTTACGTCAATTTTATTGACTTTATTTTTTTCTTCTTGCAAAGATGATGAGAAGGATAATATGAAAATCATGCCAGAGCAAATATCTTATGATAAAGAAACAAGTTTTAGACGGTTTTCAGAGATATTATCAAAAGCTACTTATAACAATAAACAAGTACGAGAGTTTTTAAAATCACAAGCACTTGAAAAAATTGATAATGGGTACAATATTTTTGTTCCACTAATCAAAGATCTTAAAATAAACAACTCAGAAACTTTTAGAGATGTTTTGGTATCATATTCAATAGACGAACACGAATTAAGTGCTATTGAAAAATCATTGCCCTTATTAAATATACATATACCAGATGTTATAGGTCTAAATGCAGTAGATTTAGATTTAGAAGATGAAGAAATTCCTGTGTTATATCAAAATTACTTATATTTGAATGGAGAAATTGTAGATAGTATAGGGATAAATCAAATGCCAGCATTTTCGCTTTTTGTGTTATGTGAAAGTGGTAGTATTAGACAAAAGAGCTTGTTAAAAACTAGCTCAAATTCAGAGTTAAGTATAAATAACGAATACGAATATATTGACTTAGCTTTTTCTCCTTTAAATCATCGACACAACAGATTAAAAACCTCTGGCACCGAACCTCTTACAAATAAATACTACAAAAATGGAAGTATTCCATCAAAAGACATTGATCCTGAATTAATCACAGCATTTAAAAACTCGAAAGGAAATTTAGCTGCAACACGAGCAATGGTATATTATAAAATGTCTAATCCCAACGAAACACCGTCTAATAAGCGATATGATATAAGAGATTGTATATTTAGATTTAAAGTTTCTCAACATGCTTATGAAAGAATGCAAGGAATTGCAACTGATAATGGTAGTTATCCATTTTATAATAGCAGTACAAGTAATAAAAAGAAGAGTTTAACAAGAGAAGAAGTCCTAAACAGATTGTTAACAGGAAGAAACTTTTGTTTTCTTTTCAGAATTGAAAGTGTATCAAGCGATGGCTCTGTTATTTCTGAAGAAATGAAAATATATGCAAGCCCAGCTAGTCTATTTAATTTATATATAAATGAATCTCGCAGACATTCAACAGCTTTTAGACATTCAAAATATACCTATACTATTAATACAAGTATGATAGAAGAAAAGTGGTATTATCCTATGGATAACGATCATGATTCTCGCTTTAATGATTGGGATATTTCTATTTCCCCAATAGAGAAAAGAATTTCAGTATTTTTAATTGATCCCAACAATGGTAATACTAAAGAGATTACAGAACGGTATAGCGTTTCAACAATCACTAATAACGAGGTAGGAGCTAATATTACTGGGAAAATAAAGGATATAGTAAATATTGGCGTAAACGGTAAAATAAATAATAGTACTACAACGACTAAAGAAGTTACTACCAAGTACACTATAAATTATAAAAATGAAAAATTAGATGAGTTTATGCTCAACTTTTTTAATGATTACCCAATTCAGAATATTACTGATGATGGCGCATCTGTTATACCATATAAAAATGGGAAAGGCATTGTTGAAGTGTCGATAATGCCAATTACACATGCATTTCATAGCTATGGTCGATATTACAACAACTAATTTTTACAACATGAAAAACAAATATATACTTCACGTTACTATACTTACAATATTTTTATCTCTATATTCTTGTAAGAAAGATAATAGTAACACTCCTCAATATCTTGACAACAAACTAATTGAAGGAACATGGTTTGGGCGTAATGGCCCCAAAGACTCAACATTATATAAATTTAGAAATGATACAGCTTACTATGAATTTTGGACATTTGTAGGAGGAATGGACAATCTAAAATATGGAGGATTAGATAGTTTCGGAGAATATCATCTTACTGATACTGCAATAATAACTTCATTTCCATCAACTACATATCCATATAAGCACGTTTTTTATTATCGACTAAGCGAAAATAAAGATTCTATTTATATACGTAGGCAACTACAGGAATATTACGATGTATTAAAAAAAATTGCTGATTGATAAGTCTCTATCGGAATATTAAGCAGTATTATTACCTATTCAAGAAAAGCCCTAAAGCACATAATTGCCTTCGGGCTTTTTTTGATATAGGTCATAATATTGAAAGCTGTTTTGGCTCAATTTATTTACGTTTCACTTGTTATATTCGGTATTCTTATCTCTGTTATTTTATTTATAACCTTTCGGTTCAAACTTACATCTACTCTTTCACCACTTCTACCCAACGCCCGGCAATGGCTGCCGAGATATTGTTGTTGTACATAGCCTGGCAATTTACGCCTGGCAGGTAATAACGACCCGAGTATGTGGGGTGAAGCAGCGTTACGATTCTCTTGGTCTCACCCGCTGCAAGGTTAAAGTATGACATTACCCTATCATCACGATAGTCCTGATAATCAATGCCGTTGTTGTGATGTGTCGAATTGTCCTCAAGCCTTGTGTTGCGTATCTCCCAACCTGATGGGAATATCTGCACAAGGGCAAGGTTATCGGCACGGCCAACAGTTCCAGGATTGGAAACGGTAACTGTAGCCATTATATCATAACCCTGCTTAAGCGACTCTACATCAACCTGATTGCCATTCATATCGGTATATACAATGCTCATCACAAGGTTGGATGATGCACTAACCTCTTGTCCCTCAACGGGTACACCAGCTGTTGTGATGCGTGCAAACACATTACCATCACCTTTGTTTGTAATTGTTACTTCGGATGCAGACGCATCAAGCTCTTTAACCATAAATGGTGATTGGCTGCTAAGGGTCTTCTTACTGCCATCGGTAGTAACATCGAGCGCGAAGGTTGACGAACTTTTATTGTTATCAAGATAGTGACTTACAGCAAGAAGTGCGTAGGCAGTTGTCTGGGTGCTCATCCATTTGTCGGTGGATAGTTGGTCAGAAATTTTCCTTACTAAATCGAAGGCTTTATCGCTCATTTTGAGCAAGTTGTAAGTCTCTATCATTATTGCCAAATCCCTTGTTTCCGAGCCATAAGTGGTTGCCCATGTATCTTTACCGCTCCACTCTGCCGGCAATGAATTGATAATCTCCTTACCCTCAGTTGCATATCCTGCACGTGCGTATGCAGCCGCAAGGTACCAGCGGCTCATCACCGATAGATTATCCATTTTGCGCATCCTGTTCATAGCACTCAGGTTGGTGTAGCCTGCCTGGGCAAGCACAAATAGCCTAAATGCCTGTTGCACATCACTATCGCTCTGGGTTTTGATATGGTTCCATTCGCGAACGCATTTATTTTGAAAATCAGCCCAGCGTTTAATCATTCCATCGGGTATTACATAGCCTTTGCGGGCAGCCTCACTAAGGAAATAGCCCACATAAGAGGTGGTCCACTCATTGGCCACCGTTTGTCCAGGCCAGTAGGCAATGCCACCATCCGACAGTTGCAGCATTTTAATGCGGTCAATGGCAGCAGTAACATTCTGACTCACAGTTTTGGAGAACACATCAGGGCTTTCAACCAAATCAGCCAGATAGAGCTGCGGGAAAGCAGCCGAGGTAGTCTGCTCGGCACATCCGTGAGGATAATTGAGCAGATAGTGCAGCCTCTTACCAAGGTTAATTGGCGGTATTATTGATGCTTCAAAAGTGATTTTTTCAGTTCCTTCAATTCCAAAGTGATGCGGATTGAGTTTTATGGTTTCGCCGGGCTTAACCATCGATTCTGCAATCCTCACCGTAGCAGGGTTGGATGGTCGTATGGCAAGGAAAGTCTCGTCATCAGCCTTATCGGAACCCGATTTTGCAGATATGGCAACCACGCCATTACCCGGTTTTGCATCAGCCTTAAGTTTGAAATAGACCACCTTTTCCGATTCGGCTTGAACTTCAACAGTAATCTTCTTGTCGCCCTCAACCGTGAAGCCGCTATGATTGGTAATCGAAACCTCCACATTTTGGCTCTTTTTGCTGAGTGAGAACACCGTTACAGGTACATTAATAGTTTCGTTGGGGCCACAAACGCGGGGGAGAGTACTTTGCACCATCAGAGGGCTACGCACAGGCACCGCCTTTTCGGCTTTTCCATACGCTTTTTCTGATGATGCCACAACCATAACCTTCACCGAACCGATGTAACGCGGAATATCAACATTATGGGTTGCAGTTTTACCTTTTGAAAGGGTAAATGGGCCATAGAATCTAACCACAGGTTTAAATCTATTCTGTTTGCCATCGCTTTTTTTGCCATCAAGTTCGGCATCGCCACCAATGGCAAAAGCCCTTTCAATGCGTCCTCCATAGGCGCCCATTACATAATTGTATAAGTCCCAGGTCTTTACGCCCAATGCCTCACGGGCAAAGAAGTGTGTCCACGGATTGGGAGTTTTGAATCGTGTAATATCCAGCAATCCCTCATCAACCACAGCAAGTGTGTAGCTCATTGGAGTTCCGTTCTTTTCTGAAACCTTAACTTTGGCGGTCTGCTCGGGTCTTAGTTCATCATCCATAGAGATAACCGGCACCAAGTGTGTTGACGGATCTTCAACAAGCACCGGCATAACGCCATACATGCGTATAGGCATATTGTTAAGTGATTGAGCATGAGGCTGCAACATGGTGATGTTAACATACACGTTGGGTGTCATCTCTTTAGTGGTTTCAAATGAGAAGCTGGTCATCTCTTTCTTGGTATCAACCCAATAGCTGCTTATGACGTTATGGCCATTCTCGATGGATACCAGTGCACGGCCTCCTTCTGCTGATGGGAATGTTAGTTTTACCTTTTCGCCCACTTTGTAATTATCCTTATCGAGCGAGAAAGATAGCATTTGAGATGCCTGCAAATCATCACCCATAGGTTTTAATGCCCAACCCGGCCAGTCAACATATACCGCCTTGGCTGATGAGTGTTCACCTGCCTCATCAACAACCCTGACAAGGTAACGGCCCCACTCCGGATATTTCACCATGAATTGGAATGAGCCCTTACCATTTACGGTATTCAGTTTGCCCGAAGCTACCAGGTTTTTACTCTGACTGCCCCTATAATAACCTAATTCATTATCATCAGATTCCCACCACCAGCGCCAGCTTACCTTATACACCTCATAGGTAAGTGCACTTACGCTTATGGGCTCGCCTTGCGGATTCACTGTTACCACATCCACAGTATGATTAGTGTCGGTGAGCAACATGCCGCGGCGGTCGCCCTGCGGGGTTCTGATGCCCACAAAGCTGCGGTAGGGCGCATAAGGCATCGTAAATCTATCGAGGCTGAAATCGCCACCTTCCTCAAAAATACGAGTGTAGAAAGAGGCATTAAGCATTCCCGGAGCAGCATTTTTCACGCTTATCTCGGGATTGATAGTTACCTCGCCGCTCTCATTAAGTTTGCCATCGAACACCACCAACTCATCGCCATAAAATGTGCGTGTGGGGTCATCGAACACATAACCGTCATATCCTTTAAATGAAGTACTTCCCTTGCTTAGGGTAGCTGTTACCACCGCTTTAAGGTTACGGGCAGTGGCGCCATGCAGCCATTTTGCTTTAAGCACTCCTGGTGATTGTTTACCGTAGGATAACACCTTCTGACTGAAGTTTAAATCAATTTTCAGTCTATTGGGTTTTATGGTTTCAATTTTAAGTGGTTTTTCAAATTTTGCACCGCCCACAATAACACGTGCAGTGTAAGTTCCTGTAACGGCATCATCGGCTGTGGCGGTTCTAAATGCAATTATATTGGCATTGCCAATGGGCTGCACAAGTTTAATATCGGTGCGTCCCTGCGGATTTACAAGTTCGAAGGTAACTGGGTGTGCGGCAGGGAGTTTCTCGCCATAATTCTCGAGAATAAAGGATACAAAGAGTGAATCGCCCGGACGCCATACGCCACGCTCACCATAAATAAATCCTTTCATGCCCTTTTGCATTGTTTGTCCCTGTACATCAAACCGGCTTAATGACAGTGAGTTACCCGGGTCAAGACGCATGTAGCCGCGCTCTTTATCCTTCTTGGCCAATAGCAGGTATGGCACTCCATCTACAGGAATGGTAACCATACCGTCACTGCCGGTTTTGCCACTTCCCAAAAGCTGATTTTGATATGACAGCACTTCAATAGTAACACCGGGAATTGGGCGTGTGGTGGCTATGCTTGCCACCGAAGCAACAATCTTATTATCACTGCCTTGCTTGGCAATAAGTCCTAAATCGGAAGATAGAATATTAACGCCTACCTGAACATCGGAATAGTAGCTTGAGTTACAAGGATTATCGCGCTGATACCAGTCGTAATCCTCATCATAGTAATAGTCCCAATAGCTTAAATAGCGATTAGGACTATCCCAAACACCTTGCTCTTCCTTTAGTTCGGCTTCATCATCATAAACAAGGGGAGTATCCGGCTCACCATCACTATTCATGCATGGGTAGAAGGCGTGTTTTTTGGCAAAATTGAATGTAACCCTATATATTGCTCCGGGCTCAGTCTTGATGAGGTCGGTAAGATTGAGTGAAAAAGTATTCCATTTCGATAAATCGACAGCCACATCTTCATCAAGCCGAATGGTTTTTTTCACGATAAGGCGGCCTGCGCGGCGTAATTCATATAACCCGTCGGATGATAACGTGTTGGTTTGAAGAAATGAAGGTATATTGTTTTCAAACAGTTTAATAATCCTAACTTCCACAGCTTTAAGGCTTACGGCTTTAAAGGGCAGTACTATATCCGAACTTCCGGGAATAATGTTACCATTGGTGAGAAGGGTTACTTTAGGTTTTAGATTTTCGAAGGTTATATCGAAGTTGTTATCCTCCTTTAACGGAATGTCGTTGCTATTCAATATTCCCTGATTTACCGATGCACGTCGCGTACCTGTAATGCGCATCGACGGATATATGCGCACGCGGCTTTTATCAACCTCGTAACGTAAATCGCCCGCATCAGCAATGGTTATAAGGCCTGCAAGGTTTTGACCCTTACGCAGCGGGTCGCTAAAGGTAACCTGAAGATATTGGTCGGGATATAGCACCGGCTTCACCTCCATGATGCAGAAGCGGTTAACTGCCGGTACATCAAACGTATAACGTGAAAACTCTACCGAGGCAGCAAGTTGGTCTTTAAACTGAAGTTTCAGTTCTCCACTTTTGTCATTGCGGGTTACACCTTTCACCACCAATCGGTGCGATTTATCCATCTCTGCATGGTCCCACTCGATGGTGAGTTTTTTGCCATCCTTCTCGGCCACCACAGATGACTCAATATCGGTAGCATTAATAAAATCGGCAGTTATAAGCGATATGTTATATACATTATCCTTCAAATCGGCCGATACACTCTCCAGATAGCTGTCGGTAACCCTAACGCCCTGCTTAAAAGTGCGGAACGAGAAGTTAAAATCGTCGCTACCATTGAAAATCTGTCCCAGCTTTATATTTACTCCATACTCGGTATCCGATTTAAACAATCTATCGGGCTTAAAGATAATGGTTGAAGCATCTTTCCAATATAGTTGACCATCCACCGAAGGCGAAATACGAAGCAACTTACCATCTATGGGACTTCCAGGTTCAATGCCGCCCACAGGTTGTGAAAGCACTATCTGGATAGGCGAGCTATTGGATATTATGCCCGATGTAAATGCGTTTACATACTGGCTGTAAAGAGTTTCCGGTTTTTGGTCGCTCTTGCATCCCACCCAATTAATGGATGCAATAATAACTATTGGGATGAGTAGAAGTGCACTGAAGTTTTTCATAATAATGGTTTGATTTAGTGGAGTGATAATTTTAAAGGATAAGATTTTTTATCGGAATCAATGTTTTTTCGTCATAGCCATATTGTTGATTTTCAGCAATAAACCGTTTGTTGATCATGTATAGCATACTGTTTACACTATCCTGCTCAAGCACATTATCCATGTTGAAATAGTCATCATCAACATCAGTAAAATTAAGCTCGCAGAATGAAAGCTCCCACTCATCGCCATCCTCATTCATATTGATGAGCGGGAAGCCGTGGGTGCGGCATATATACGGCCTATGCTGATAAATGGTGCAGGCATGATTGTGTAGAAGTGCGCACCGCAACGGGTTGTCAATATCTACACAATTCTCCTTAATATGTGGCAGATCAGCTTCAATTTTAGATTTAATGTAGTGATATTCAACGGGGAACACACTAAACTGGATGCAGCACATATCGCATCCTTTGGCGCACTTCATGTGGGTGGAGTGCTCCTTGCCAAGCGAGTTGACACGCTCGTCGATTTGCTTTATAAAGTTACGGTACTCATCAAAGGCACTCATAAGCAAGATATTTTATTTTGATGCCTCCTCAACGGCACGGATGAACACATTATCAATTTCTTGAATGATAGGATAAAATCCTTCATTATCGAGTATGTTACGTGCTATATAAGCTTTAACTTCTACATCTATCAGTTTTTCCGACTCTTTGAACTCGGCTTCTTTGTATGGAATGCCATCTTTAGTTGCTTTTTTCACCAGTTCGGTAAGTATTGGCATGCTATCGAGATACATTTTGAGGTCGGCAGCACTCTTGTATTTTTGCAGCATATCGCGGTGTTTATCGGCATAGCTAAGTGCAAAACTGTAGATGGTTCCTTTGCTTCTAAGTTTGAAGTAGTAGTTGGAATATCCTGTGGTGTCGCGTGCCACAAACACATCGGGCATGATGCCGCCGCCACCATATACGGTTCGGCCGCCGGTAGTGGTATATTTCTCCTGTTCATCAAATTTCACACTATCCTGCTGGAAGAACTCACCCTGATCATATCGGTGGATGATATCCTCATAATAATCCTTAGTTCCGTTGTTATATGGTTTCTGAATACATCTTCCGCTTGGAGTGTGGTAGCGGGCTACGGTAAGTCGCACTGCCGAGCCGTCGGGTAGGGGAATCTGCTGTTGCACAAGGCCTTTACCAAACGAGCGGCGACCAACGACTACACCACGGTCGTTATCCTGAATAGCACCTGCAAAAATCTCGCTTGCCGATGCAGAGAACTCATCAATCATCACCACCAGTTTCACATCCTGGCAGCTTCCGGCACCGTTGGCCCTCACATCCTGGCGAGGTTGAGAACGTCCTTCGGTATAAACTATGAGGTCGTTTTTGCCAAGAAATTCGTTACACATCCTGATTACCGCATCGAGAAGTCCGCCCGAGTTGCCCCTGAAGTCCATTATCACCCGTTTGCAGCCCTGCGACTTAAGTTTGGCAAGCGCCAGAATCATCTCATCATAAGTAGTTTGCGCAAATCTATCTATTTTGATATATCCGGTAATATCATCAACCATATAGGAAACGTCGATACTGTAAACAGGAATAACGCCTCTTACAATTTCAAAGTCAAGTGCTTGTAATCCTCTTAGAATCTTAACTTTAACTGATGTGCCCATCTCGCCGCGCAGCTGTTTCATCACCTTATCGGTTGACATTTTGACGCCGGCAATGGTAGAGTCGTTAACCTCAATGATGCGGTCGCCTGGCAATATTCCCAAACGTGCCGATGGGCCTCCTGATATAACGCTGATTACCAGCACGGTATCATTTTGCATGCTGAACTGAACTCCTATGCCACCAAAGTTACCCTCGAGCTCCTCGTTAACCTGTTTCAAATCTTTGGCAGGAATATATACACTGTGCGGGTCGAGTTTATCGAGCAACTGCGGTATAATATCCTCAATCATTGTTGAGGTATTAACAGTATCAACATATTCCGATGAGATAAGATTAATAAGCGTGTTGAGTTTATTATTCTGCGGATATATTAACATCGACGGATTGGCATCCATCATATTTGCACGCGTAGTGATAGTTTTTCCAATAAAAATGCCAATGGCAATGAGTACACCAAAAACTAATGGCAGTATAATCTGATATTTTTTATTCATCGGTATATCGTTTTCTGTATAAAAAACCTATAATTATTCAACTTACTAAGGTAACATAAAGTTCTTAAGTAGGAGGTCTATTTAAGAATTTTTCGTTGTTGCAACTCTTTATGAATCATCAAGGGCAGTCGCATGGCTTGGCGGGTGCCTTTCGTTTATAGTAAGTTTTGGGGTGCTTGCGTGAAACTCCTTTATGACTGTGGCATGAAGTAACGCCCAGAAACACAACTCCCAACAATATCAACAGCAATGTTTTAAAACTAATCCTTTTCATTATTTATTTCCTTTCATTCAATCTCAATCCTCAATCTGCGCAACATCTATGCCAGCCCTCACCAACAGGTTAATTCCATCGGCAGTATGGTATCTATCGGAGAATACAACCCGCTTTATGCCTGCCTGAATAAT
>CAZWOA010000010.1:0-53795 GCA_964635545.1 uncultured Marinilabiliaceae bacterium | reverse complement strand
AACTATCCGCTTACATGGATGAATGCAATGGCCGAAAACAAGCCTGCCACACCACGCTACGGATCACCGGTAGAGGTAAATGCCCTATGGTATAATGCCATTGCTGTGATGGTGGAAGATGCACGAGCACAAAAAGACAAGAAATTTCTGGCTGAGTGGGAACCAATGCTGAATAAGTTGGGAGAAACCTTTGCAGATCTTTACTGGTATGAAGAGAAAGGATACCTATACGATAATATCTATAAGGATTGCAAAGATAAATCTATTCGCCCCAACCAGATAATTGCCGCAGCACTTCAATACAGTCCGCTTTCTAAAGATCAAAAGAAATCGGTACTCGACACAGTGATGCGCGAATTGGTGACACCACGCGGCGTAAGAAGCCTATCACCACAAGACCCTCATTACAAGGGAATTGTAGAGGGCAACCAAGATGAAAGGGCTTATGCGCTTAACCAGGGATCAGCATACCCATGGCTATTGGCGTTTGTAGCCGAGGCACAACTGTCGATAAACAACAAGAGCGCAATGTCGGTACTTAAAAGAATTGTAGAGGAGTTTGAAAATGAAATGACGCAACACTGCCTTGGCACCATCAGCGAATTTTATGATGGTAATCCTCCCCACCAAGGGCGAGGAGCAATATCCATGGCATGGAACGTGGCCGCTCTGCTTCAAACAATAAATATAATTGAAATTAACGCCTAAACAATATAATTATGAAAGTACTAATGTTTGGGTGGGAATTTCCACCCCACATTTCGGGAGGACTTGGCACTGCCTGCTATGGGCTTACCAGAGGCATGGCCAGCATACCCAACCTTGATGTAACTTTTGTGGTTCCAAAAGCCTTTGGCGATGAGGATCAAAGCAAAATAAAACTGATAGGTGCCAATAATATATCATTAAAATATAAAAAGCTTAACTATAGCCACTTCAAGAAAAGCATCGACTACATTGAAGTTGACTCGATGCTGGTTCCATATGTTGACCCAGAAGACTTCTGGAAACTAAAGAGCAGTGAGGTAAGTTCGCAATATAAATATCTGCAAACCGATGCCGAAGGTAAATTATATTTCACCGGGAAATATGGTGCCGACCTGCTTAAAGAGATTGCCAATTATGCATTGGTGGCCAATGTTATTGCACAAGAGAATCATTTCGACATAATACATGCCCACGACTGGCTTGCCTACCCTGCCGGCATAGCAGCCAAGCAGGCATCGGGCAAGCCGTTGGTAATTCACGTTCATGCCACCGACTTCGACCGTAGCGGCGGAAGTGTTAACCCGGTGGTGTACGACATTGAGAAACGGGGCATGGATGCGGCCGATAAAATAATAACAGTGAGCAACTTAACCCGCAATATTGTTATTGAAAAATATAATATTGACCCAGCAAAGGTTGAAACCGTTTACAATGCTGTAGATCCACTTAAAGAGACCAAAAAATTTAAGGATAAAACTATTGATGATAAAATAGTTACATTCCTTGGTCGTATCACAATGCAGAAGGGACCCGAATATTTTATCGAGGCAGCACATAAGGTGCTTCAACGCATGGATTCGGTAAGATTTGTGATGGCGGGTAGTGGCGATATGATGGAGAAGATAATAAGACGTGCCGCTCAACTTAAAATAATGGATAAGTTTCACTTTACCGGATTCCTGAAAGGTGATGATGTGTTTGATATGCTTGGCATGAGCGATTTGTACATAATGCCATCGGTATCGGAGCCATTCGGCATTTCGCCCCTAGAGGCCATGCAGAGTAATGTACCGGTTCTTATTTCACACCAATCGGGTGTATCAGAGATACTTACCTACGCCATTAAAGTCAACTTCTGGGATATAGATGCCATGGCCGATGCCATTTATGGGGTTCTCAACTATCCTGCACTATCGTCAATGTTCAAAAAACACGGTAAGGCGGAGGTTGACGATTTGAAATGGGAAAATTCGGCACAGCACGTCCACCAAATATATAGTCAAGTGATAAACCAAACAGCACACATACAAAACATTTAAACCACTGCTATGAAAAATATATGCTTATACTTCCAAGTTCACCAGCCTGTTCGTCTTCGTCGCTATAGATTTTTTGAAATAGGCAAAGATCATTACTACTACGATGATTACTCCAACGAATCGACAATATCGAAACTGGCTCAAGCATCTTACTTGCCTGCCAATCGACTATTACTTAAACTTATCAAGAAACATAAAGACAAGTTCTCTGTGTCGTTCTCCATTTCAGGTACTACGCTCGACCAGTTTAAGTTATATGCTCCTGAGGTTATCGATAGCTTCAAGGAACTTGCTGCCACAGGCCAGGTTGAGTTTCTTGCCGAAACAAGCGCTCACTCGCTATCGTCGTTACGACATACAGAGGAGTTTAAAAAGCAGGTACTAAAACATTCGGCCGACATTGAAGAGCTATTCGGCCAAAAACCTAGGGTATTCAGAAACACAGAGCTTATATATTCTGATATGTTGGGTGCCGATATTTCCGAGCTTGGCTTTAAAGCTATGCTTGCAGAGGGTGCCAAGCAGGTACTAGGGTGGAAAAGCCCTAACTACCTATATTGCAACTCCATAGAACCAAGGCTCAAAGTGCTTCTTAAAAATTTTGTATTAAGCGATGATATTGCCTTTAAATTTGGCAATCAGGCTTGGAATGAGTGGCCGCTTACAGCCGAAAAATATATCAATTGGATAGAAACCATTGCCGACAATGAAGAGTTGGTAAACCTGTTCCTCAACTATGAAACATTGGGTGAGAATCAGAAAAAGGAGACCGGTATATTTGAGTTCTTCGAAGCTTTTGTTAATCAAACAATAGCCAACGATAACCTAAGTTTTACCACACCTTCGCGTGCTTCACTTCTTCTACAACCTATATCGGCAGTTAACGTGCCTCAACCCACAAGCTGGGCTGATGAGGAGCGCGACCTATCGGCATGGCTTGGAAATGAGATGCAGAATGAGGCCATCGACAAGCTATACAACCTAGTGCCCTTAGTGAATGAGTGCAACGATTCTGCCCTGCTGAAAGATTGGCAATACTTGCAGGCAAGTGACCACTTCTACTATATGAGCACCAAATTTTTCTCGTCGGGGGTGAGTAAAGTGTATCAAAACCCATACGATACACCATACGATGCATTTATCAACTACATGAATATATTGAGCGATTTTGCTATTCAGCTAAAAAAATCAATCAACCATACAAATGCAGATGATACAATAAACAGGCTTAAAGTTTTACTTGCCGAGAAAGATAGAATCATTGCGAACCTTAGCAACGATCAAATAAAACCAACCGTGGCAAAGCCAAAGAAAACAGCTGCTGCCAAAACCACAAAAACGGTCGCTAAAGCTACTACAAAGACAACAAAAACCACAAAGGCTACAACAAAAAAGGAGCCTGCCAAGAGAAAAGCCACCTCTAAAAAAGAGGAATAACCCACCATCAGCTTATCATAAGCTGAGTATATTGAGATATATTGCAGTGCCCATAGTGGCACTGCATCATCTTTGTTGCACCATAATTTAAACACCATGATTAACAGCTATTTAAAACCTGACTACCTATTTGAGGCTAGTTGGGAAGTGTGTAATAAGAGAACCGGAGTTTACACCGTATTAGCCACAAAGGCTGTCACATTAGTTCAACAATTTCAGAATAAACTAATATATATTGGTCCTGAACTTTACCAGCCGGGTGCCGATAAAAACAAGTTTATCCTTGATGCATCAATGTTTCCCGAGTGGCAGGCCTACTGCAAGAATAACGGCATCCCCATCAGAATAGGCCATTGGGATGTTATAGGGTTACCCACAACAGTACTTGTTGATTTCTCGAACCTGATACCCGAGAAAAATGAGATACTGAAAACATTTTGGGATGATTATAAAGTTGACAGCCTCAGTGGCCAGTGGGACTATATAGAGCCGGTGCTATTTGGGTATGCTGCAGGAAAAATAATTGAGTATTTTGTATCATTATATATAACTCCCGAAGAGCGAATAGTTACACATTTCAACGATTGGCTCACTGGAGCAGGATTACTCTATCTGAAGAAAAATGTACAACAGGCAGGCACCATACTTACTATTCACGACACAGTGGTAGGTAGAGCCATGGCAGCCAAAGGAGAGTATATATACGACAACTTTGATAATATCAACTCCATATCGAAAGCTCAAGAACTAGGAGTTATATCAAAATACTCGCTAGAAAAGAAGGCTGCTCAGGCTGCCGACTGCTTCACTACCGTATCGGAAATAACTGCCCGCGAATGTAGTCATTTTCTGGAAAGGGAGATAGACGTTCTAACACCTAATGGTTTTGAAGAGAACTTTGTGCCCAAAGGTGAAGCTTATGTTGAAAAGCGTAAAGTAGCTCAAATAAAACTTCGACAAGTGTCGGAAGCTCTTTTAGGCTACAAACTTGCCGACGACGCTATGTTTATGGCAACCAGTGGACGCTATGAGTTCCGTAATAAAGGAACCGATTTGTTGCTAGACGCATTAAAGTTATTGTCGGAAGAAAACAACCTAAAGAGAGAGATTGTGGTATTTGTAATGATACCTGCCAATATTTACGGGCCAAGGGTAGATTTAAAAGAGAAACTCGACAAAGGAACCGATGTAAAACTGGACAATCCATTCCTTACACATGGACTAGACGAGGTAGATTACGACCCCATTATCAACAAAATAAAGAATTTACACCTCAAAAATGGTCAGGATAATAAAATAAAGGTTATCTTTACACCCAGCTTTTTAAATGGCTACGACGGAATATTTCAAATGCCCTATTACGATTTACTAATCGGAATGGATTTAACGATATTTCCATCATATTATGAGCCATGGAGCTACACCCCTCTTGAATCTATGGCCTTTGGAATACCAACTGTAACAACAAGCCTTACAGGATTTGGCAACTGGGTTAAGGCAAAGACCAAAGGTATCATTGACGGTATTGAAGTGATAGAGCGAAACGACGAGAACAGCGTGGAGGCTACCAAGAAAATAGCACAAATAGTTCTCTCCTTCTCCCAAATGAGCAATCAAGAAAAAACCAAAGCTGTAACAACGGCACAGAATTTGACTCAATCCATTGATTGGGAACAGTTAATTAAGAATTATTACAAAGCTTTTGACATAGCTATTAAAGCTGTCAACACAAGAACAGATTTATTCATACATATGCAAAAAGATTTACGCATTCAGACGAAGCCTGAGACTTCGCCGCGACCAATGTGGAAAAAAATCGTGGTAAAATCAAAATTACCACAGGACATACAGAAACTTCATGACTTGTCACGCAACTTATGGTGGACATGGAATTACGAAGCAATCGAACTTTTTGAGAGTATTAATCCTAAAATCTGGAGGGAAGTGGGTAAGAACCCGATCCTGTTACTCGAACAAGTGCCCTATAATGAGCTTAGCAAACTGGCACAAGACAGCCAGTTCGTAAGTCGTCTAAATCAAATCTACGATAAACTAACCAACTACCTTGAGCAGCCATTCAGCCACTCACCTGCGGTAGCTTATTTCAGCATGGAATATGGATTAACCACCATCCTTAAGATATACTCGGGAGGATTGGGAGTTTTGGCAGGCGACTACATGAAAGAGGCCAGCGACAGCCGTGTTAACATGGTTGGTGTGGGCTTGATGTACAGATATGGCTATTTCAAACAAGCCCTATCTCTTAATGGTGAGCAACAAGCAATATACGAACCTCAAGAGTTCTCAAATCTCCCACTTGAAGAGGTAAGAACCGATGATGGCCAATTGCTGATGATTGACATAAGTTTCCCTGGCAGACTTGTAAAGCTGAAAGTGTGGAAAGCCATGGTAGGTCGTATTCCTCTTTACCTTCTCGACTCGGATCATGCACTTAACGAACCTGCCGATAGAACCATAACCCACAGCCTTTACGGTGGTGACTGGGAAAACAGACTTAAACAGGAGATTATCCTTGGCATGGGCGGCATAAGGCTGCTTAACGAACTGAAAATAGAGAGTAACATTTACCACTGTAATGAAGGTCATGCAGCACTTATCAACGTGCAGCGACTAATCAACCTTATCGAGAAAAAACTTACTTATAGTGAAGCTATGGAGGTGGTAAAATCAACTTCACTATTTACTACCCACACACCTGTACCGGCAGGTCACGATAAGTTTGATGAGGATATGTTCAGAGTTTATCTGCGCCACATACCCGAGTTACTTACCATTTCATGGGATGAGTTCATGGATTTGGGTAGAGAATATCCAGGACAAGCCGGCGAGAAATTTTCGATGAGCGTACTGGCTGCCAAAACATCGCAAGAGATGAACGGTGTGAGCTGGCTTCACGGTGAAGTATCTAAAGAGATGTTCCACCACCTATGGGAGGGATATGCACCAGAAGAGCTTCACATTAACTATGTTACCAACGGCGTTCACTATGGCTCATGGACATCGAAAGAGTGCCAAAAACTATACAACAAGCATTTTGACCAAAACTTCCTTAACGACGTATCGAACAAAGATTTCTGGTCGCAAATATACAAAGTTGACAGTGGCGAAATATGGCAGGTTAGAAGAGAGTTGAAGAAAAAACTTTTCGATTATATTAAATCGACAACCGAGCAAAACATGGCCAACACCTACGAAGATCCTTCAAGGGTGGTTGAGATAATGAACAAAATGAATGAGAACGCACTAACCATAGGTTTTGCACGTCGTTTTGCAACCTATAAGCGCGCCCATCTTCTGTTCACCGACCTAGACAGGTTATCGCGACTGGTTAACAACCCAGAAAAACCTGTGCAGTTTATATTTGCCGGCAAGGCTCACCCCGCCGATGGCGGAGGTCAAGGCCTTATCAAGAGAATTATTGAAGTATCAAGACGTCCGGAGTTTATTGGCAAAATTATTTTTGTTGAAAACTACGATATGGAACTGGGTAAACGACTCACCAGTGGTGTGGACGTATGGCTTAACACTCCTACACGACCATTGGAAGCATCGGGCACATCAGGACAAAAAGCAGAGCTTAACGGCGTGCTTAACTTCAGCGTACTTGACGGGTGGTGGTATGAGGGTTACAAACCTCACGCAGGTTGGAATCTTACCGACAAGCAGACATTTACCAACACACAACACCAAGATGAGTTGGATGCTGCAACAATCTACAATCTGTTTGAGAACGAAATTATTCCTCTATATTACGATCGCGAAAACGAAGTGCCGAATAAATGGATTGAGTTCGTTAAAAACTCGATAGCTAATATTGCACCCGAGTACACCACCAAACGGATGATGAACGACTATCTCCATAAATTCTACCAACCTCAGTATCAGCGCTCGAACGTACTGAAAAACAACAACTACGAGAAGGCAAGAGAGTTGGCTGCATGGAAAAAGAAAGTGTCGGCTGCGTGGAATAATATTGAGGTAACCAGCATCGACATGCCCGATATTTCGGCATACGAACTGGGTATTGGTGAAGATTACGACATAACTGTAACAGCCGACCTTAAAAACCTGGATAGCTCAGAAATAAGTTTTGAGATGGTATTTGCTGATGGTGCCGATGACAATATCATCAAAATTGTTCATACCGAGCAGTTTGTGGTTAAAGAGAAGCAAGGATCTGTAGTTACCTACTACCTAAAACATAAACTTAACTACCCAGGCGTGTTTAAGTTTGGTATAAGAATGTACCCATCCAACCCAATGTTACCGCACAGGCAGGACTTTGGATTGATTAGATGGATTTAAAAAAAAAATCAATAATACCAAAAGAGGCTACCCTATAAGGATAGCCTCTTTATTTATTTTACATCTACAAAGAAACAAGTGTTTATCTATCGCATTTACGCAGCACCTTCCAGAACGACACACTGCAAATCTTACCCAATAGAGCAGGACAACAGTTTTTAATTACCGTTTCGGCATCTACAGCCGAGCGAATGCTACTGAAAATATACGACGGAAAAGTATAGTCATGCAACTCAGTTTCGGTATCAACATTACGCAAGCCGAAAGTAGTGATATAAATCTCCTCAAAACCGGGCACCACCCTCTTCACATCGCTCACATAACTGAATGCACCGAGCCTGTCCTCGGCTATCACAGCTGCAACGCTGAACGACCTTATGATTTCGGAAAGCAACACCTGCCTGAATTCACGACCTGCTATGCCCAACACCATGCTAAACACAATGCCATCTGAAATAATTATTTCGCGTGCATTAAATCGCTGATAATTATAATGATCGGGCACAGTATCTTTCAAGTACGTGGCCCAAAAAAGGTTCTCACTTTTACCCACCGGCCTCACATAAGGGTGTAGAATAACATCTTGCTCTGAGAAATCATCAATTTTATTCTCAATATGTATTCCTCTGGCACGAGATAGAATCTTATCTGCAAATTGATTACTGATAAGCTTTGGAGTTCGGATAGGTACCATGTTCACCTTAGGCTTAAATGCAGGAAACTGCATTAGACTATCTAAAGTAAACACAGCTTCTCCCTTTTGATTGGAGAGAAGATGGGTGGCAGTAACGAAATTATGAAATTCATCCTGCTCAATCTCCTTTATGGTAACGCTGCACGAAAACGTATCGCCAGGAAATGCCGGTGCAAGGTAGAGCACATTTCTAATTTCGATAGTGCTTATACTGCTGCTTGAATAACTTTCGGCACAAAGTGTAAGTGCGAGATTCATCAGAAAGCCATAAGGCAAAAAAATCTGCGGAAAACCAATACGGCCTGCAAATTCACGACTATTTTCGGGATAGGAAGATGTGGGCATAAAACCACTCCACAAACTCAGTACCGACTCATCTACCGTAATGTTGTAGTTGCTCACAATCTCCAGACCAACAAACATCTTCGACAAATCGGCTCCATACTTTACCTTAATGGTAGGTTTTAAATCCAATTGCATGTAACAATTCTTTTAAGGTTGTATCACTGTAAATATAAACCTTTTCGCAATAAAAAAGAATTGGCACCCGCCCCATGGTTTTAAACTAAAAGCATAAAAAGTTAAAACTGTAACTAACCACTACAAAAGGGGCAAAAAACTATGCTTTTCAACACCTTTACATAACATGAACTTACAAACTGTAAGCAAAATAATTATCGTTTTTTCGAAAAAAATTCTAAAATTATTTGACGACATTCATTTTCCATCACTCCTTTTGAAATTTCGGTGCGAGGATGGAGCAATTTAGTACCGAATCTCTCAAACCCCCTTTTCTCATCCGAAGCACCATATACCACACGCGCAAGTTGTGCCCACGAGAGAGCACCCGCACACATAACGCAAGGCTCCAAAGTTACATACAACACACAATCATTCAAGTATTTTCCTCCAAGATATTCGGAAGCAGCAGTTATTGCCATCATCTCGGCATGGGCAGTTACGTCGTTAAGCCTTTCGGTATGGTTATGCCCACGCGCAATAATCCTGTTATTACTCACCACCACAGCTCCCACCGGTATCTCATCAGACTCGGCAGCCTTTAGAGCTTCGGCATAAGCCTGTTTCATAAAATAATCATCAGTAAAAATAATTTGATCCATATCGTTATATCAGTAAATATGATGAGTAAATTATCTAATTTCTTATTAATTTCGCAAATATATTTCAAAACATCTGTTTCAACCCGACATTTATTGAAATTAAGGTATTTAACTTCGGATATATAGAAAATAAAATATTATGTACAGAACGCATACTTGTGGTGAATTAAGAATTGAACATGTAGGTAACAATGTGACACTGAGCGGATGGGTTCAGAGGGTACGCGACTTGGGTGGAATGACTTTTATCGATTTACGCGATCGTTACGGAATAACCCAGCTGGTATTCAACTCGCAGACCAATGCTGAATTGAGCAAAAAGGCCAATGACCTTGGTCGCGAATATGTAATTCAGGTTAAGGGAGCTGTATCGGAGCGCAGCAGCAAAAACAGCAAAATACCAACCGGCGACATTGAGATATTTGTTGATTCCCTTACGATTCTCAACCAATCGGATCTGCCTCCATTCACCATTGAGGATGAAACCGACGGAGGTGACGAGCTAAGAATGAAATACCGATACCTCGACCTGCGCCGTAACACTGTGCGTAAAAACCTGGAGTTGCGCCACAGAATGGGCTTCGAGATACGCAACTACCTCAACTCACTTAATTTTATTGAAACTGAAACCCCGGTTCTTATAAAATCGACACCCGAAGGGGCACGCGACTTCATTGTTCCTTCGCGCATGAACGAAGGCCAGTTTTACGCACTACCACAGAGTCCGCAGGTATTCAAGCAGTTGCTTATGGTGGCCGGCTTCGACCGTTACTTCCAGATTGTGAAATGTTTCCGCGATGAAGACCTGCGTGCCGACCGTCAGCCTGAGTTTACACAGATAGACTGCGAGATGTCGTTCGTTACCCAGGAGGATGTGCTTGCAACCTTCGAAGGAATGACAAAGCATCTGTTCAAAACCATAAGAAACGTAGATATAGATTACGATTTCCCACGCCTGCCCTACTCCGAAGCAATGCGACTTTACGGCTCAGACAAGCCCGATATACGTTTCGGAATGCAGTTCGTTGAAATTACAGATATTGCAAAAGGGCACGAATTCAAAGTATTTGACGATGCAGAATATATAGCAGGTATTTGCGCAACCAACTGCGCAGGTTTCACCCGCAAAGAGATTGATGCACTCACCGATTTCGTTAAACGTCCGCAAATTGGCGCCACCGGAATGGTGTATATTCGCTATAATAACGATGGCACCATCAAATCATCGGTAGACAAATTCTTTGATACAGAAAGCCTTACAACCATAGCTCAACGATTTGATGCCCAACCGGGCGATTTAATACTCGTGCTATCGGGCAACACCAAAAAAACTCAAAACGCACTTGGCGAACTGCGCCTTGAGATGGGTAACAGAATGGGACTTCGCAATAAAAACAGGTTTGCACCTCTATGGGTTGTAGATTTCCCGTTGCTCGAGTGGGATGAAGAAACCCAGCGTTTCTATGCCATGCACCACCCATTCACATCGCCTAAGCCTGAAGATATTGCACTACTCGACACCGACCCGGGTAAAGTGAGGGCCAATGCCTACGACCTTGTTATAAACGGCGTGGAGATAGGCGGCGGTTCAATAAGGATACATAACGATGAGTTGCAGCACAAAATGTTCAGCATACTCGGTTTCACACCCCAAGAGGCAGAAAACCAATTCGGATTCCTGATGAATGCCTTTAAATATGGCGCACCACCGCATGGCGGAGTGGCATTTGGTTTCGACAGATGGGTATCACTATTTGCAGGTCTCGATACCATTCGCGACGTGATAGCATTCCCTAAAAACAACTCGGGACGCGACGTGATGATCGACTCACCATCGCCAATCCATCAGCAACAACTGGATGAGCTTAACATTGCTCTGAAAAAGCCTGAGAAAAAATAAAAACATAGAATAGAGTAACAATAAAGGGTGCCGATCGACACCCTTTTTTTATTGTTTTTTCTTCTTCTTTCCACCTTTACCTTTACCCTTCGCTTTAGAGCCTTTAGCTTTATTAAGCACCTTCTTGGGTGGTATGGCCGACCCACGACGCTTACCCTTACTACTACCACCACGGCTCTCTCTTCGTCGCTGCTCCTCTACGGTGCGCAACGGGGCCGATGCAAGTGTAAAGTCGAGCTGTTTCTTCTCAAGGTTGGCACTGGCAATGCGAATTGATATCTCATCACCAAGTTGGAACACCTTTTTCGACCTCTCGCCCACGATGCAGTAGTTCTCTTCGTCGAAACGGTAATAATCATCCTCCAAATCGCGCAAAGGAATCATTCCTTCACACTTATTTTCAATGATTTCAGCATAGATACCCCATTCGGTAACACCCGATATTACCGCTTCAAACTCCTGACCAACCTTATCTTTAAGGAATTCTACCTGCTTATATTTTATTGATGAACGCTCGGCATCGGCGGCCAACTGCTCACGCTTGCTGCTATGCTCACACATCTCCTCATACTCATCCTCATCGGCCGATTTTCCACCATCAAGATACCGTTGCAGAAGACGATGCACCATCATATCGGGATAACGGCGGATGGGCGATGTGAAGTGAGTGTAATATTGAAACGCAAGACCATAATGCCCCACGTTATGGGTTGAATATACCGCTTTGGCCATGGTACGCACAGCAAGAGTCTCGATAACATTCTGCTCGCCCTTGCCCTGCACCTCTGCCAGAAGCCTGTTTAGCGATTTACTTATCGACTCACCCCCCTGAGGCATAGCCTCATAGCCAAACTTACGCACAAAAGTGGCGAAAGTGGCAAACTTCTCGGGGTTTGGTTCATCATGGATACGATATACAAAAGTTTTAGCCTTCTTAGATTTCTTGCCTTCAATCAGATTCTTACCTACCAATTCGGCCACAAGCCTATTGGCAAGCAACATAAACTCCTCTATAAGTTTATTTGAATCTTTCGACTCGGCAAATAGCACATTTAATGGTTTACCATCGGCATCTATCTCGAAACGAACCTCAGTACGATCAAAACCAACCGCTCCATTCTTGAACCTCACACTGCGCAAATGCTTAGCCAGCCGGTCGAGAGTAGTAATCTCTAGCGCATAATCGCCCTCGCCGGTCTCAATTACCTGCTGTGCCTCATCATAGGTAAACCTGCGGTTAGACCTGATTACAGTTCTGCCAAACCATGTATCTTTTATAGCGCCATCATCACTTATCTCCACTACAACCGAGAATGACAGTTTATCTTCATCGGGGCGCAATGAGCATATATAATTACTCAAATGCTCGGGAAGCATGGGCACAACCCTATCTACCAGATATACAGAAGTAGCTCTTTTGTAAGCCTCCTCCTCAATGATGGTGCCCGGAGTAACATAATGGGTAACATCGGCAATGTGAATTCCCACCTGCCAATTTCCATTCTCGAGTTTACATAGCGAAAGGGCGTCATCAAAATCCTTGGCATCAGTAGGGTCGATAGTGAAAGTGGTTACATCGCGCATGTCACGGCGTTTAGCAACCTCATCGGGAGTTATGCCCGGCTCAATAGCAGCTGCTTTGGCTGATATCTCTTCAGGATAACCATAAGGAAGGCCAAACTCAGCAAGGATTGCATGCATCTCAGTCTGATTATCACCCGGTTTGCCAAGCACATCAATAATTTCGCCTATAGGATTTTTCGCACGCTCGGGCCAGTCAACAATGCGGGCAACAGCTTTCTGGCCATTTTCAGCACCATTAAGAGAATTCATAGGAATATAGATATCCCTTCCGCCGGTAGCCCTTGAGTCGGTAACAAGAAAAGCAATATCTCTGGATATCTCCACAACACCCACAAAAGTATCATGCTTACGCTCAAGTACTTTCACAACTTCTCCCTCGGGAGTACGCCCATGCTTGCGGGCATATACAGTAACCTCCACCCTGTCACCATGAAGCGCTTTGTTAAGGTTAACCTGGCCAACAAACACATCAGTGCTTCCATCTTCGGGCACAATATATGCAGCACCCGACCCGGTCATATCCACACGCCCCACAATATGGAGTGGTGCTACAACCAAGCGGTACTTTCCGGCAATACTTTCGCTCAATATTCCCTGAAGTGCCATATCATTAAGCACCTCCTGCACATATAGGCGGTCAGTTTTGGTAGTCATCCCCAGAAGCCCTGCCACCTGCTTATAGTTAAATGACCTTCCGGAGTGGAAAATAAACAAATCTTTAATTGCCTCCATTAAAGGGGCACGTCTATTACCTTGTGATTTATCTTTCGACATATAATTATCGTTATATCAAATCAAAACTATCAACTGTCAAAATATTTTTACTATCTCAACAATAAAGTTGCAAATTAACAATTAATTAGACCAACATCAGTTATTTTTATAAAAAGAATAAAATTAGCATGACATTTGTTGTATAAAACTATATAGACTATATAAAATAAGTCAATAGAAGGTGAATCAAATTTACTCAATATACTCACGTTGTGTTGCACAAGTAACAAAACAGCATTATTTCTACTTAGCAATAATACTGACACTAACCCCTTTGCACACAAAAGCTCAGGATGACGAGCAGCCTCAGCCACAATATACCAACACAACTGATGCAGCCGGTAAACGACAGGGGCTATGGCTTGTTAAGGGAAAAAACAACACCTTGGAGGCTGGTAACTACATTAACGGCAAGAAAGACGGTGTATGGGTAACCACCTTAGCATCAGGAGCTAAAAAACACGAACTAACATTTAAGAACGGACTTCCGCAGGGTAAAGCAATATTCTACTACGAAGACGGCGGTATAATGGAGAGTGGCGAATGGAACATAAACCACTGGAAAGGTGAATACACATTCTACCATAAAAACGGACAAATAGCCTATAAATTCAACTTCAATGATGCAGGAAAACGTATAGGAAAGCAGCTATATTTTCATGAGAACGGCAATCTAAAATACTCTGGCACATGGATAGATGGCAAGCCCGACGGCGCAATAGAGATATTTAATGAAGAGGGCGCAAAAGTATCAGAAAGAATATATGCCGACGGTGAATTTAGCCAAAATGTAAAAACCGCATCGGCAGAGAAAGACCAAAAGAGTTACGGTGTGTTTGATGATACAGGACAATTTACACTCTTCAACAACAAAGGGAAAATAAGTCGTAAAGGATATTTTGAAAAAGGAAAATTGATTAACGGCACCGAGTATATCTATAGTGAAGATAACCAACTGATAAAAACCATCAAGTACTCCAACGGCATTATTCTGAAAGAGGAGTAATAGGTTAAGCGTATAAGAATCAATATTATTACGCTCCTATTTTCATTTGGAGTCAATTATTTGTATTTTAGCAGCTCAAATATTCAAACTGCTATGACAGATAACAAACTGATTATATACAATACAATCACCCGAAAAAAAGAGGTTTTCACACCTATTCACCAAGGGCACATAGGCCTTTATGTGTGCGGTCCCACAGTATATGGCGATGCCCACCTGGGTCATACACGCCCCGCAATAACATTCGACCTTCTATTCAGATATGCACGACACATCGGCTATAAAGTGCGATATGTGCGTAATATTACCGACGTGGGACACCTTGAGAATGATGGTGATGAGGGTGAAGATAAAATAGGCAAAAAAGCACGACTGGAGAAACTGGAACCGATGGAAGTGGTGCAGTATTTCACCGACCGCTACCATGCCCACATGGATTCGCTTAACGTGCTGCGCCCCAGCATAGAGCCAAGGGCTTCGGGACATATAATTGAGCAGTTGCAGATTATCGACTCAATAATGAAAAAAGGATTCGCCTACGAAAGTAACGGATCTGTATATTTTGATGTTGAGAAATACAATAAAGAGCATAACTACGGCAAACTTTCGGGAAGGGTGCTCGAAGATTTATACAGCACTACCCGCACATTAGACGGGCAAAGCGAGAAGCACAACAGCTACGACTTTGCACTATGGAAAAAAGCGTCGCCCGAGCATATCATGAGATGGCCATCCAACTATAGCGACGGTTTCCCGGGGTGGCACCTAGAATGTAGTGCAATGAGTGCCAAATACTTAGGCGACACATTCGATATTCATGGCGGCGGAATGGACCTTATGTTCCCACACCACGATTGCGAAATTGCACAGAGCGTAATAGCGCACGGCGCAGAGCCAGCCCATTACTGGATGCACAACAATATGATTACCATCAACGGACAGAAGATGGGCAAATCGCTGGGTAACTTCATCACTCTGGAAGAGCTATTTACCGGCGAACACAAGCTACTTGAACAGGCATACAGCCCAATGACCATAAGGTTTTTCATACTTCAGGCACACTATCGCAGCACACTCGACTTCTCTAACGAAGCGATGCAGGCAGCCGAAAAAGGTATGCAAAGACTTATGGAGGCTTATGGCAGACTGGGAAAACTCACCACCGCCGACAAGAGCAGCTATAACATAGCCGAATGGAAACAGAAATGCTATGAGGCACTCAACGACGACCTCAACAGCCCCATACTGATATCGCACCTCTTTGAGGCCGTGAAATGGATTAACAGCATAGTGGCCGGTCAGGCTACAATAACCAAAGACGACCTTGAGGAACTATCTTCATCAATGCATGTATTTGTGGAAGAGATACTTGGACTGCAAACATCACTTGAAACAAAAGGTGGAGGTGAGCTGCTGAAAAATGTGATTGACCTTCTTCTTAACCTGCGCATGGAAGCAAAAGCCAGAAAAGACTGGAGCACCAGCGATAAAATACGCAACGAGCTTCAGGCAATGGGCGTAATGGTGAAAGATACCAAAGATGGATTTGAGTGGGAGATTTAACCTCAATGCTACTAACCTGATTATGAAAATATTATAATGATGAATATCAAGCACACAATACTATCAATAATAACTTTTAGTTTAATTCTGTTGCCATCATGTGGAAACAGTAGCGTAAACAAAGGTAAAACCAGCACAAAGCCGGCAAAAATGGTGGAAGTACCCAACTTCAACAGTGACTCTGCCTATAAATATGTGGCCGATCAGGTTGCATTTGGGCCACGCGTGCCCAACAGCGAAGCACACTCACAATGCGCTACCTACCTTGAAGGACAGCTCAGGCAGTTTGGTGCCGATGTGATAGTGCAACAGGGCGAAGTGACCGCTTTCGACGGCACGGTGCTTGCCATTAAGAATATCATTGGCCAGTATCAGCCTGAAAAACGTAACCGACTGCTGCTATTTGCCCATTGGGACAGCCGTCCCTTTGCCGACCATGATGCCGACGCAGCAAAGCGCAACACCCCCATTAGCGGTGCCAACGATGGTGCCAGCGGCGTGGGCGTGTTACTTGAAATTGCACGTAACCTGCAAAACACACCTACGGATATGGGTATAGACATCATATTTTTTGATGCTGAAGATTACGGCATTCCCGACCATATTGATGTGAACTACCAACCCGACACATGGTGCCTCGGCACTCAATATTGGGGCAAAAACCTGCATGTAAAAGGTTATCAGGCACGCTACGGCATATTGCTCGACATGGTGGGAGCACCCAACGCCACATTCTATAAGGAAGGCTACTCTATGCACTTTGCCCCAAAACTGGTGAAACAGATATGGCAAACAGCATCAAGCCTTGGCTACGGCAACCATTTTGTGTGGGCCGATGGAGGCACAATCACCGACGACCATGTGTATGTGAATAAACATACCGGAATACCATGCGTGGATATTATTCAGCACGACCAGAGTTCAAATACCGGCTTTGGCAGTTACTGGCATACCCACAACGACACCATGGAAAACATCGACCATAAAACATTGAAAGCAGTAGGACAAACTGTGATCACTGTTATTTATAACGAACATCAGTAATGGCACTTTTAGCAGGCATAAACAGCAAACTCACCGAAGCAGGTTGCGATGAAGCCGGCCGGGGTTGCCTTGCCGGTCCGGTGGTGGCTGCGGCAGTTATATTGCCACATGGGTTTAGCAATGAACTGCTTAACGACTCTAAAAAACTTACCGAGAAGCAACGCGAGTCATTACGACATATAATTGAGAAAGAGGCCGTTGCATGGGCAGTGGGCATAGTCTCAAATGAGGAGATTGATGAGATAAACATCCTCAACGCCTCATTTCTTGCAATGCACAGAGCCATTGACCAGCTGAAAACAATACCCCAACACCTGCTTATCGACGGCAACAGATTCAACAAATACAAATCGATACCTCACACATGTGTGGTGAAAGGCGATGCCAAATATATGCCTATTGCGGCAGCAAGCATACTGGCCAAAACCCACCGTGATGAGATTATGAATAATTTACACAATGAATTTCCTTTTTACGACTGGAATAAAAACAAAGGCTATCCCACCAAAAAACATAGGGCAGGCATTATAAATCACGGAGTTACACCACGGCACCGTCTTACCTTCAGGCTCATTGCCAACGAAGAAGAAGAAGAAGGGGATGAGAAATTGAAATAACAAAACAGAATCAAAAGCTCCCAACAACCGTAAAACCAATAGTTACCGCATACTTTTCCCCAACAAAAAAGCTTCGAAGCGTTCCTTATACTGTTCGGCCACGGTAATTCGCTGATTGCCTATAATAACCTGATTGCGTTCGATACTATCTATTTTATCGAGGGCAATAATAAATGAACGATGAATACGCATAAACCGTTCATCAGGCAATAATTCCTCCATTTTCTTAAGGCTTGTAAGGCTCATTATGGGCTTGCTACCATCGTGAAGATAAATCCTTACATAATCTTTTAAACTTTCAACAAATACGACATTATTAAGAGCTATTTTAATTTGCTTATACTCCGATTTTATAAAGAAATACTCATTTGAAACCGTTGAATTTGACTTTGACTTTGAGCCCCCTACCAACTCAAAATATTTCTTTGCTTTATTGGCAGCCATCAAAAATTCAGAATAATCAAACGGTTTCAGCAAATACTCAATAGCATTAACCTTATAACTATCAACAGCAAAACGATCGAACGCAGTAGTAAATACAATCTTAATATCTTCAGGTAATGATTTGGCCAGTTCCAGTCCGTTAAGTTCAGGCATTTGAATATCCAAAAAAACAAGATCGGGCCTATCATCCTCATTATTCAGATAACCTAACACTTCGAAGGCATTATTACACTTTGCCAGCAATGTCAAAAACGGCGTTTGCCCAACATATTTCTCTAATAGCGAAAGGGCCATAGGCTCATCATCGGCTATCAAACATTTGATGTTTCTCTCCATTATAGTGTTATTAAACGGTTATAGACATGGTAACTTCAAATAATATATTACGTTTCTCTATCAAAAGCGAATGTTTGTTGGGATACAGCAGCGCCAATTGTTTTTTCAAATTTTCGATACCGATACCCGAACCACTCATATCACTTTCATCTTTAGGGAAATAATAATTCTTAGAGATAAAAGTAACAGTATTTCCTTCAATTTTCAGCTCAAAATATAACCATGAGGGTTTTGTTGCTGAAACTCCATGTTTAAAAGCATTTTCAACCAATGAAACAAAAAGTAATGGAGAAATCTTAATATTGGGTATTTGCTTCGGGAAATGAGTCTCTATTTTCACCTCACTATTTTGGCGCAAAGCCATAAGGCTAATGTATTTATTTAAAAACTCAATCTCATCAGACAACAATGTTTTTTCAGCCTCCGAATTTTGCAACAAATGCCGCATCAACTTACTAAGGTTATGAATTGTTTGTTTTGCTTTTTCGGAATCGGTATCTACCAAAGCATAAATATTATTCAGCGAATTAAAAAAGAAATGCGGTTGTAACTGATACTTTAAATGTTGCAACTCCGATTGAAGCTTTATATTATCGGCTTCCTGTCGCAATACATCTACCTTGATAAGCCGTTTGCCCGAATGAATAGCTATAGCAATAACTATTGGAATCAGATAAATAAAAAAATCGACATACAAACGTGAAATAAACGGCAGTGCGTGGCGTGGCATATCAATAGAGATATACCCAGTGATAATGAATTGCTTCAACCAGACGAAAAAAACCAGAACAACCATATTAATTACAATGAAATATCCTTTTTTATCGTGAAAAAACCATCGATTTACAGCATAGGAATAGTTCAAATAAAACATTGCTGCCCACATAAATATCTGCAACCAAAAGAAAAGAAAAAGGTCCATCCATGGTTTACCCACCCCTACAGTAAAAGTATAGGGAAGGAACAGTAGCACCATCCACACTAAAATGTGAATGGTGACTTCAATCCATCTATTTTTCATTATATTACTCATATCTCAAAGCTGTAATTGGGTCTGCTGCAGATGCTTTTCTTGCCGGATACCACCCAAAGAATACACCTGTTACCGTACACACTATAAACGACAAAATTATGGAAAAAGATGTAATACTAATAGGCCAACCCAAAAAGTTAGATATCACAAAACTGGCAACGAGTCCGAATACAATACCTAATATACCACCTGTAACACTTATCATTACCGATTCAATAAGGAATTGCAACAGAATAAACTTCCCTTTGGCGCCTATTGCCATACGCAAACCAATCTCTTTGGTGCGCTCTTTTACCGAAACGTACATAATATTCATAATACCAATACCTCCCACTAAAAGTGAAATTGCAGCGATAGCAACCAATAGCACCGTCAACATCTCACTAGTAGAACTAAAAGTCTTGATTAATTCCTGCTGCGAAAACACATTAAAGTCGTTATCCTCGGTTGCAGGTATGTTATGTGCCTTCTCCAAAATAGCCATCACCTCATTGGCCGACTCTTCTGCTTGCTCTTCACTAATTGCCGAAGCAACGATTGATTGCAGGTAATCCTGAGCCAATATACGTTTTTGGATAGTAGTGTATGGTGCAATTATAATATCATCCTGATCCTGACCAAAGGTATTTTCCCCCTTTTCAGTCAGCACGCCTATTACCTTAAACGGAATACTGTTGAAACGGATGGTTTTTCCGATAGGATTTTCACCATTGGGAAATAGGTTTTCCTGAATGGTTTTACCTATAACGGCTACTTTAGCCATTGATAACACATCGCTCTCATCGAACATTATGCCCGACTCCACGCTCCATTCCCTAATAGATAAATACTCTGGAGAGGCACCATAAATAGTTGTTGGCCAGTTATATGCACCCACAATTACTTGTCCACCTCCATTAACCATAGGTGAAACATATTTTATCAGCTTAGCTTCCTCTTTAAGCATCTTATAATCAGAAAGTTTGAGCGACTGCATACTGCTTTGATCCAGACGCACACCACCCATCATGCCGGCTCCGGGGCGAATAGTGAGCATATTGGCTCCCATGCTCGAAATATTCTTTTTGATACTCTCTTTAGACCCCTCACCAATAGCCAGCATCGCAATTACCGAAGCTACACCAATGATGATGCCCAACATAGTGAGCGCCGTCCTGGTCTTATTGAGCAGAATAGATTTCCAAGCAATTTTAAAAAGATTTAAAACATTCATCTTATATATTTTAATTAGCTTTTGGTAATTTATTTAATTCTTCGGCAGCACTCATCCTGCTTTCAATCAGCCTGTCTTCTTTGATTAAACCATCGCGTAATACAACTTTTCGTTTGCTGAATTTAGCAATATCATCTTCGTGAGTTACGAAACCTATTGTTATGCCATTGTCATTCAGTTCCTGAAAAAGCTGCATCACCTCATACGATGTGCGAGTATCCAAGTTTCCGGTTGCCTCATCGGCCAATAGTATCACAGGCTCGTTAACCAGCGAACGGGCAATTGCCACACGCTGTTGCTGACCACCCGAAAGTTGATTGGGCATGTGGTGCATACGGCTTTCCAAACCTACTTTCTGCAACGCTTCGATGGATCGCTCCCTGCGTTCTTTCGAAGAAATATTAGGTTTATAAAGCAATGGCAACTCTACGTTTTCAATGGCTGACGTTCTTGCCAAAAGATTGTATGACTGAAATATAAAGCCTATTTTCAAGTTTCTAATCTCTGCAAGTTCATCTTTTGACAATCCATCTACCTTAAGTGAATCAAGCTCGTAAACTCCCGACGTAGGTTTGTCCAAGCAACCCAATATATTCAATAAAGTGGATTTCCCCGAACCACTGGTTCCCATAATCGTTACGAACTCTCCCGAATAAATATCAAGACTGATTCCTTTCAGAGCTCTCACAATCTCTTCACCCATAACAAACTCACGGGTTAAATCGGTTATTTTTATAATTGGATGACTCATAGTTTTATTTTTTTGATAATGAAGCAGTAGATTTTTTATTGTTCCTGCTTGGTGGTTTCGGCATAAAGGGGCTTTCGCTATCCTTCTCTTTACTCACCGCAACTTTTAGTTTTGTGATAGAGGTTATAACTTTATCACCCACATTTAATCCTGAAACTATCTGTACGTTCACACCATCCTTTTCGCCTATTTCAACTGCCTTAGACTCAATAGCTCCGGAGCTAATTTTCAGCCAAACAGTGCTACCACTTGTATGATTATCAGTTGATACCGAATCAAAACCATATCTCTCACAATATTCGGCCAGTAATTCTGCATCCGGGGTAAAAGCCATCGCCTGTGCCGGTACAGTGATAATATTCTTCAACTCTTTAGTGTAAATAGCAATGGTAGCAGTAAGACCCGGTTTCAATTTCTGATCTGGATTATCGGCATCTACAATCACGGTATATGTTACAACATTAGAAGTAACAGTAGCACCCAAGCGCACCTGTTTCACGCGTCCCGAAAATTCCACTCCAGGATAAGCATCCACAATAAAAGAGACACGCTGTCCTACTTCCACGTTTCCTATATCAGCCTCATCAACATCGGCTTCAACCTGCATTTTGGTAAGGTCTTTTGCAATAGTGAATAAAGTCGGGGTACTCATACTTGCCGCAACGGTCTGTCCTTCTTCCACTTCCTTGGTAAGAATAACCCCATCGATAGGCGAATAAATATAAGCATAACCCAAATTTGTTTGTGCCTGACGCAAAGCTGTTTGATTTTGCGACAGAGTAGCCATTGCTGCTTGCAGTTGATACTCAGCATATTCATAATCAGCCTTACTTATCACCTGGGCTTCGTACATTCTTTTCTGACGGTCGTAATTCTGCTGTTGATAAGTAAGCTGACTGACAGCAGAATTATAAGCCGCTTGTGCATTGGCTACTGATTCGTTAAGGATAGTCTTATCCAATTCGGCCAACAAGTCTCCTTTTCTGACTCCGCTGTTATAATCCACATAAATTTTATCTACCAATCCTGATACCTGCGTACCCACTTCTACCTGATCAACCGGCTCAACTGTTCCTGTTGCAGTTACCTCTGTAATAATCTCTCCAGTGGTAACATCGGTGGTGGTAACAATAACTTGTATTACTTGCTTTGGAAAAAACAACAGTTTCACACCAACCCCAACTACAATTAGTGCTATTGCAGCAATGATGTATTTTACTTCTTTTTTCATGTTTTGATATATTAATCGATTACTGATTCGCCTTGGTAAAACTTCAGGAGTTTTTGATATAGCGTACTTAAATATTTACTTTGCAAATAAGACTGTTCTGCATTGAGATATGAATTACGGCTAACTGCAAGTTCGGTAGGAGTCAATCCGCCAAACTCATATTTTTTACTTGCCAGCTCATAGGCTAATTCGGCATTCTCCTTGGCTGTTTTCAACGACTCTTGTTGAGCCATATTTGCAATGGTATTCTGGTAAACAGTCTCTATTTTGGAATACAACCTTTTGGCAGATGCCGTTTTATCAAGTTCGTTCTGTTGCAACTGTATATTTGCCAATTTCACATTTGTACGATTCTGTTGCTTCGAGAAAATAGGAATACTCAAAGAGAGCCCAACCTGCTGATTAAAGTTATTTTTAATCTGATTGCTATAACGGTAATCCATTGTATTGGTATAGCCTGAATTAATACCTGCCGAGAGCGAAAGGGTAGGAGAATAACCTGCCTTTGCAATTTTCACATCTTTCTCCAAACTCTGTCTATTCAAGTCATAGATTTTCAAATCAGGTAAAAACTCAATTGCTTTTGCATATACATCTTCTTTATTGGGAACCAAAAACTGAACATCGAATAATGCAACATTCTCAATTTCAAACACTACGAATGGATCCAGCTCCAACAACTGCTTCAACGACAACACCTGCTGATCATACATATTCTGATTAGTTACCAGTGTATATCTATTATTGGCATGCTGGGTTTCCATTTCTGCAAGTTCCAGCCGGGCAATGGCTCCATTATTAAATTTAACCTGTGCCTGTTTCACCTCGTTTGCAGATGATTCAAGGGCATTTTGTGCAATTTTAATTGCCTCGTGGTAGTATAATGCCTGCAAATACGACTCTAACACACTCAGTTTAATGTCGTTTTTGGCTTCATCAAGATATAGTTGGCTCTGTTCTACCAGAATTTCATTCTTCTGAATTTGCAGATTCAATTTATTACCCTGGTATATAGGCATTTGTGCGCTTACATCCATATTATTTGAATAAATCTGCTGGTCGATAAAATCACTGGTTACTGGGTCGATAACAGAACCGTTGGACATGCTACCGCTCACAGAAGCCGAAACGCTGGGTAAACGATTATACTTCTGTTGTTTATAATCAATCTCGGCCGACGATTTATCTAACTCCGATTTTTTTACTGTTACGTTATTCTCAACCGCATAGGTAATACAGTCGCCCAATGACCATAATTTATTTTCTTGTGCTTTCAGCAGATAGAACTGAAAAAAGAGAAGAACCAGTATTAAAGAATATTTTTTCATTGTATCGCTTTTTTATACTTACGACACAAATTTTCTTCTTTAAATATTCCTATACAATTGAAATAGAAGAATCACAAGATTTTGAAGATGTTAATCAAAATTTCATAGACGGTTTTTTCTATTCATTTTGCACTAAATCAAACCAACCTATTTACCTCGAAGTAACAACCTTATGCGACGACACCACGCTATATGTATTGAAAAAGCCTAATGCGCCATTCGATATATTTCCCTTCAGATTGGCTTGAGTGCCACCAAAAACCGGATTTTTGAAACCTACTTCCGATGTAAGTCCATTTATAAAAGTGAAGAACTCCTCGGTAATACCGCATACAAATAACTCGATAGTATCGTTGGGTGCAATTGACAGAACCTGCTTTCCATCTCTATCCTCTTCTCGGATAACATACACCACTACGCCATTAAAATCATTACCATTAAACAGTTCATCGTTTACGGTAATCATCTCCGAGTATTGGTCGGAAATTAGCGAGTCATTCTTTGCCACCTGAAACATATAAAAATCCTTAGTATCGGGATTATCCTTACCATAATATTGAATACGCCACTCTTTATCTTTCGCCTTAAACAGATATCCAATGGAATCCAAATGATGAATGGCAGGCATAACACTCTCTGCCTCAAAAAACTGAACCTCACCATCATCAACCACTTCTACAGAAAGTTTATAAGTTCGCCCTGCAACACCTCTATATCCGTGAGGAAAGAGATAAAGTCCATCTATAGAAGCCGATTCTATAAGATATATACTTTCCAAACCATCATCAACCATTACCATAGCACCCGACACTCGAGGAGTCTGATAGTCATTTCCATATTCTGATGATAGTGACAATCTCACATAATTACTATTTGCATTGGTAGTAAGCACTCCATCAACCACTAGACGTGGAGGTGTCGAAGCCAGTTTTAAATTAATTTCTTCAGTACAACCAATTGATAAGAAAATGACTGTCACACCTATTAATAATAACTTCAATATAGTATTTGCCATCATCATCAAAATTTAAAATTATATGATACCGAGGGAATTATCGAAAAAAGATACACCTTCTGGGCCTTAATGCGATAAGGGTCATCCTCATCAACTTCAAAATTAATGCTCCACGCATTTTTTCGTCCATAGGCATTATAGATTGAAAATACCCACTCGCCACTCCAGCGCCTCGACTTACGATTACGCCCCTCAAGCGTATATGACAAGTCGAGACGGTGATAATCAGGCATTCTGTCGGTATTACGGTTAGAGTAAAGTGGCACAATATTACCACCCACTTCATAACGCCCCACCGGAAAAGTGGTAGGATTACCAGAATAGAACACCCAGTTGGCCGATAGCGACGACCTTTCATTCACTTTGCCATTAAGCACCACATTTATATCGTGCGGATGGTCGTAGGGCGAGCGATAAGTGATACCATCATTAATATCTTTAAATCGTCGCTCGGCTTTCGAAAGTGTGTAACTCACCCAACCATTAATAGGCCCTACGTCAAGTTTCACCATCGCCTCGGCACCAAAAGCAGTGGTACTACCAAAGCGCAACTCACCCTCAAGATACTCATTCAGAAGCAGTTTGGCATGATCTTTAAAATCTATGGAGTTGTACATCTTCTTATAAAAAAGTTCGAGAGACAGCTCCAATTTATTATTTCTGATGTTATGAAATACACCAACTGAAAACTGGTCGGAAATCTGCGGTTTCACATTGGGCGACGATACAAACCACACATCAAGGGGCGAGCCCGAAGTTGAGTTGGTAGCCTGATGAATATATTGTGCGGTGCGCGCATAACCTCCTTTGAGCGAGGATGATGGCGAAAACACATAAGACCAACTAATCCTTGGTTCCAAGTATATTTTAGTATTGTAACTGCTCATCCTCTTAAACTTTCTGGAGTGCGAATATTCAAATTCATCATCATAATAGTACTGTTCCGCACCACCAAGATTACTAAATATCGACATCCGCAACCCATACCGCACATTAAAACGGCTACCAACAGCCATATTATCAGAAACATACACACCATACTCGGCAGAGTGCGAAAGAGGCATCTCCAACCGGTCTATCAAAGCATCGGCTCCCATGCCCTTCACAAGTCCGGGATTAATTTTGTGATAGATTAGTTGACCACCAAAATCCAATGTGTTATCAGGGGTGATATACCAAGTAAAATCGCTCTTAACACCATAATCATTGAGGCTGGAGCGCCACGACACCCGGTTGGCATCATCATGATTCGACTCAAGATAGTAATCGTACTTGGAAGCCAGCAGCATAATATTTGAAAAAAGACGAGGCGAAAAAATATGGTTCCAACGCAATGTAATAGTATTATTTCCATAATTTATCACATTTCGCTCCTGCTTCATCACATCCGACCCCTTATAACCACTCACAAATATGCGGTTATTATCATCTATGGTATGCGATAATTTTGCATTCAAATCATAAAAATAGAGGGCACTATTTCTCAAATCTTCATCACTGGATAGTTTTAAGAACAGATCAGCATAAGTGCGCCTGCCACTAACAATAAATGAGGTGCGTTCGCCACCTATGGGACCTTCGAGGGTGAGCCTTGTAGCTATTGTGCCCACACCACCTGTTCCTGTGATTTTTTTGTGGTTGCCATCCTTCATCTTCACATCCAGCAATGACGACAGCCGGCCACCATACATGGCAGGCACATCACCCTTGTAAAGTTTCACATCCTTTACAGCATCATTATTAAATACCGAGAAGAAACCCATCAAATGACCAGCATTATACACTGCAGCCTCATCAAGAAGTATCAGGTTTTGATCGGGATTACCACCACGCACACTAAATCCGCTCGACCCTTCACTGGCAGGCATCACACCGGGCATAAGCTGTATAACTTTCACAAGGTCGGTCTCACCCATCAGAACAGGAACTTTTTTAATTGTTTTACCTTGAATCTGCTGCATCCCCAGACCGGGTGAACGCAACGCCTCTTCCTTGCCCTTTCCTTCTACCACCACCTCTCCTATTATTTCTGATGATGGGAAAAGCAACATATTCTCAACCCTATTTTGGGTGAGATTAACCTCTAAAACCTGATCAGAAAAACCAAGAAATCCAAATTTCACAGAGTAACTGCCCTGCGGAACAGATAAGGAATAATAACCATAACTATTTGTTACTGTGCCCTGTCCTAGCGATGGAATAAAAACTGTGGCACCAATAAGTATCTCGCCCGAGGCAGCATCCTTAACATGACCGCTAAGCACAACACGTTTTACCTGCAATTCGGCAACAGCAGAATTATTAAAAACAGATATCTGAACAATAAATATCAGAACAGATAATAGCAAGGCTCTATATTTTATAAAAACTACATTCATATTTAATACAAAGACCTTCTATTAATCTAACACAACTATTTATCACTGAATATCTAAGAACGCACAACAACAGAACAAAAATTATTATTGCACATTAAATTTATCGAAACAAACAATATTACATTAAAAATTGGCAATAACGTACAAAATTATTAAATTACAGGTATTAAAAAAACATAAAAAAGAGAATAAATCATAAATATCCATTATTAACCAAACAGTAACCCATGAAAACAGTAGCAGTTATTCTATCAGGATGCGGCGTTTATGACGGTGCCGAAATTCAGGAAGCCACCCTGTCACTTCTTGCAATTGCAAAAGCAGGATTGAACTATAAGCTTTTTGCACCCGACATTAACCAGCATCATGTAATAAACCACCTTACCGGCGAGCCAACCGACGAAACCCGTAACGTGCTTGTGGAAGCAGCACGAATAGGACGAGGCAAGGTGGCACCACTAAAGGTTCTTAACCCTGAATTTTACGATGCCCTATTTTTCCCCGGAGGATTTGGTGTGGCCAAAAACCTTAGTTCGATAGCGTTCGATGGTGCCGATGCCAAGGTATTCCAATTTGCAGAACAGGCAATCGTGAAAGCTCACAAAGAGGGCAAGCCTATTGTTGGACTTTGTATTGCACCCGCCCTCATAGCCAAAGTGCTTGGCAATGTTGAAGTTACAGTAGGTAATGATACTGACACAATTGCTACCGTGAAAAAAATGGGCGCAAAACATATTGAGGCATCACACGAAGATATAGTAATTGACAAGAAAAATAAAATTATCACCACTCCATGCTACATGCTGGATGCCAATATTGTGCAGATTGCCAACGGAATAGAAAACGTTGTTAAAGAGATGGTTAAAATGATGTAATCAACTTTACTGCAATTTATTACTACCCCATTTCTGATGCGTAAAAAGCATAAGAGGTGGGGATTTTCTATGTGGCGAAAGTCAAAAAATGGATGAATAGACCCGTCCTTTAGTGCAGTTAAAAAAGTAACGAAGATCAAATTATTACTCGAGTAAAAAGTAAAAACCCGTCCGACTTGAGGACTTATGACAATATGCAATGTATTATGTATAAATGCTTTCTATAAGTTTATGGCATTCTTTCTTTAAGGAAAGCGGCAGTACCAATGGCTAACGGCACGAGCGGTAAATGCTGAATCCAATTACTCCTGAAAGGTCATATCTCCATAACCTTAGTCAACGACCCATGGTGTGGCACGAGTAGGGAAGCTGCATGTTAGGCAGGATTTGTTGGATAATTAAAATATTTGCGAAGTTAAGAACCTGATAGTCAATAAAAATAATCCTTAACTATCTTAATGGTGAAAAATCTGAACCATTAAGGAATTTCAGTCATTCCCCGAAGGGGATATATATCATAAGTAACCATATGCAAGCGAAACGCAGCTTATGGCTCTAAGTTAAGTGGGAGAAAAGCCCCATAAGGGGTGAGATTATTTATTTTCCTTATTAATTTTGCAAAAAAAACAATTTGGTTTAAGATGCCACTCCTACGGAGTTCTTTGCCGTGTTGTACTATGAGGCTACAAAGATTTCGCTCCTACGGAGCTGAATTAAACTGCTTAACCATAAAGGAAGTTAAGATCTTAATAATCAAGAAAATAAACCTTACCCATCTTAATGGTAAAAATCTGCGTAGTCAGCGTAGTCAGCGGGAAACAATCACTCGTGTAAATCCGTGTTTATTCGTTGACTAAAAACATTGTGCTGCCCTTCCGGGCAGTAGTGCGTGTGGCGTGTACCGCGGGCTATCGCCCACGGTTATTCATGGTGCGGCATTTCATGCCGATTTGCATGATTTATAAACGAAATTTATCCTTATGCTGTGAATCGACCAGAAAGGTCATATCTCCATAACCTTAGGTCAACAACCCATGGTGTGGCACGAATTGGGAAGATGCCTGAAATAAAAATCGACGAAGTCAAAGGCAGGATTTTATTACATTTACAAATAACTATACATAATAGTAACCCAACCAACATATTACCCACCATCAACTATCCTCCACCTTCTACTCTCTACCTCCTACTTCAGCCTAAACTTAGTGCCACCAATCATATTACCATCCGCAAAAATCTCGGCAACATACTCACCTGCAAGCAGTTCGCCTTCATCCACATTATAAAAAATGCACACATTAACATCCTCACCGCCATATTCCACAACACGAGAGGCAGAGAAGTTAAGCTGGGTATCTTCAAACTTAAATTTATCATTAATTGAGTGCATAAGCAATGCACCGTCGGGGCGTGATATGCGCAGATAGATGGTTTTATTTCCCACCGGGGCCGACACGTTTTTAAGAATATCGAAACAGACCTGCAATTTTGCTGAGCGGTTCACCCTATCAGTAGTTTTATCATTGGAAGTCAACCCATTACCTTTAACATTCGAAGTTTCGAGTTTCGATGCTATCTCAACTTTTGCAGCCAGTGTCTCTTTCTGTTTCTCAAGCACTTTGTACGAATCCTCAATTTTAGTCACTTTCGACCTCATATCTTTATTCTCTTGAGTAAGCATTTCGTTACGCTGGTTAAGAGAGTCAATTTGCCCCACAAAACTCCTCATCACAGTGCGCAATGTGGCAAGTTCTTTTTTCATCTCCCTTATTTTCAAAGCATTGGTAGCCTTAACGCTTTTCAATTCTTCAAGAAGATTAGATACTCGTTCACGCTCCAGCTCCAGCTTCTCGTTAAGTTGTGAGTTATTGGTTTTCAGCGAGTCATAGTCAACAGCCAAATTCTGATAATCGAGCGTCAGCGCCATTTTCTCCTCGGTCATCACCTCCACATACTCCTTCATTTCGCTGCGGCTATTTAGGTAAAGAGCTCCCAGTACTATAATCAGCACGGCGATAATTCCACCACCAATCCACATTTTTTTTGGAGATATGTTTATATTTTTATTATCGTTATCCATATTTTTAATCTACTTTTTTATTTCTGATAATTAACAAAACCGACAAAACTACCACAATAACTATGCTAATTTACTAATCTACACCATGTTCCTTGCAATTTCACGTGCTTCGGCATCACTATTGCAATAATCGTCAAGGGTAGGTTTATTTATAAACGATGATTTACTCAAAGTATTTTCTATTATGTCGCTCATCTGCAAAAAATTCACCTTTTCATTTAAAAATGCCTCCACAGCAATCTCATTGGCAGCATTTAATATGCAGGGGGCGTTGCCTCCTTTGCGCATTGCGTCAAAAGAAAGAGCAAGGTTTCGAAAAGTACGGTCATCGGCCTTCTCGAACGTGAGCTGCGGATAATCTAAAAAGTTGAAACGACCAAAATCACCAGCAATTCTATCGGGATAGGCCATTGCATATTGTATGGGAAGTCTCATATCAGGAAGTCCCATTTGAGCCTTCATGCTACCATCAGTAAACTGCACCAGCGAGTGTACTATTGATTGCGGATGCACAATAATATCAATCTGTTCGGGTGTGAGCGCAAAAAGCCATTTAGCCTCTATTGCTTCCAGTCCTTTATTCATCAGCGATGCCGAGTCGATAGTAACTTTATTTCCCATGCTCCAGTTGGGATGGTTAAGCGCCTGTGCCGGTATAACTTTCTCTAGGAAAGCGGTATCTTTACCTCTAAATGGTCCTCCTGATGCTGTAAGTATAATTTTCTCAAGCGGCTGGTTCCATTCGCCCACAAGGCATTGAAATATTGCTGAGTGCTCGGAATCTACGGGTAGAATTGATACACGGTTTTCGAGAGCCAAGCGGGTAATAATATCGCCTGCCACCACTAGAGTCTCTTTATTGGCTAGCGCTATGGTTTTACCACTCTCAATGGCTTTTATGGTTGGCATCAATCCGCTGAAACCTACCATTGCAGTGAGCACCACATCGATAGAGCCCATCTGCACCACCTGATTGATGGCATCGGCACCTGCATAAACCTTGATATCGGTATGTGCCAACGCCTCTTTCACCTCATGATATTTGGCGCTATTACCAATAACTACAACATTGGGATTAAATTTCAGAGCCTGACTAATAAGCAGTGTTGTATTGTTGTTGGCCACCAACACCTCGGCCGTAAAACGATCCGGATTCTTCTCAATCACCTCAAGTGCCTGCGTTCCTATCGATCCGGTGGAACCTAATATTGCAATACTCTTCACAATCTCAATTTAGTCGTAACACTATTCAAACGATATATAATTTTCAGGGTTCAGTGGCACACCGGCATGCCACATCTCGAAATGCAGATGCGGCCCGGTGGTAAGCTCGCCCGAATTACCCACCATAGCAATTGCCTCGCCCGATTTCACACGTTCGCCCATCTTTTTCAGTAATTTACCATTATGTTTATAGATAGAAACCAGCTGATTTTCATGCTGAACCTGAATTACATAGCCTGTCTCAACCGTCCACCCGGTGAATATGACTGTTCCATCATAAATAGCCGATACCCTGGCTCCTTGAGCAGCCACCACGTCAACACCATAATGGCTGTGGGTATCACCAAACTTAGTAGTTATAATTCCTTTGAGCGGTGGAAAGAAAAATATCATCTCCAGGCGGGCATCTTTTTTACTAAACTGCTTACCGGTGAGGTTGAATCGCTCCTCCTCCTCCACTTGAGCTATAAAAATGCTATCCTCCTCGGTTTTGCTGGTTTGAAGTGCCACCGCCGAAGTAGGTTTAATACCCGAAGAATCAGTTTTAACAAATGCCGAAGCCGGCAATTCTCCCGATATCACTGCACGCATATTGGCAATAAAATTATCGCGTCGTTCAATTTCAAAAATCAGGCTGTCCACACGCTGATAGTTCTTAATCATCGTACGGCGCTGCTCACCTGTGGGATATCCGGGTATATATTCGCGCAGGGTGGTGAATGCTATAAGTACGGTAGTGGAAATTATCAGAAATATAACCGTAAAACCTACAGTGGTAAAAACATTTAGACGCGACAAACGCATGCTGAATGTCTCCTCATAGGTCTGTTCATTCAATATGGCTATCCTGTATTTATGCTTAAGCTTCTTTACTAGATGGTTTTTCTTTTTGTTTTGCTCCATAGTAGTGCGATAATCTATCGGGAATGATGCAAATATTACATCAATATAACAGCAAAGTTATAAATTTAAGTTGTTTTTACTCAAATTATCCGATTTTTATGCACTTTAAAAACATCTTGCAATGGCAACTGCCCCCAAAGACATCAATCAGGAGGCAATAAATAACAATATGGAAATAAAATTACGACTAATCGCCGTTATTTAACATCTGATGAGTGCCTTCCCAACCATCCTTAAAGCCTGCTTTTACGCTATCGATGCTGCCTTGCGGATTTATTATAAAACTCATTACAAGCCATAAAAGCCCAATCACCAGAAAAAAGAGAAACGTACGTTTAATATTGGCCTTTTCCATTAACATATTAATAGTTTTTAAGTTATTATGTTCGGTATCAACCGTTATTCTATACAAAAACCCAAGACAAAATCCTGTTTTATAACAATACGAACTATGAATGTTGTAAAAATAACAATTAGAAAAATATTCACTTCTGATAAAAATCAAGTCACCAACAAAAATTAAGTTATTTAGAAGGGTGTATAAATAGCAAGTCTAAATTTTAATTAATCTAAATAGTTTAGTAATTTTGCCCTTTAAATAATTTAAAAGCCTAGTGTTCAGATATTTTAATCATCTGAACAAATAGCGGTTTTCGTTGTTGATTTATTGAATTATGTTTTTAAAACCATGGCAGAAGATCAAAACAGTATATTAGATCAAGTTACACAAAGTGAATACAAGTACGGCTTCACCACTGATATAGAGACAGAAACGATACCTAAGGGGCTCTCCGAAGAGGTAGTTCGTATTATATCGGCAAAGAAGGGTGAGCCCGAGTTTATGCTCGACATACGTCTTCAGGCGTTTCGTCATTGGCAAACGATGGAGATGCCCAATTGGGCACATTTGAAGATTGCCCCCATCGATTTTCAAGATATTATCTACTATGCAGCCCCCAAGATAAGACCACAATTGGATAGTTTGGACGATGTGGACCCGGAGCTTAAGGCAACATTCGATAAACTTGGAATTCCGCTGGAAGAACAAAAAGTGCTGGCCGGTGTTAAAGGTGTGGCTGTTGATGCCGTGATGGATTCGGTATCTGTTAAAACCACATTCCGTGAGGCATTAGCCGAAAAGGGAATCATATTCTGCTCAATGAGCGATGCCATTAAAGAGCACCCCGACTTGGTTAAACAATATTTTGGATCGGTGGTATCATATCGCGATAACTTCTTTGCAGCCCTCAACACGGCTGTATTCAGCGATGGTACTTTTGTATATATCCCCAAGGGAGTGCGCAGCCCCATGGAGCTGTCAACATATTTCAGGATTAACGCAGAGAATAGTGGTCAATTCGAACGCACACTTATCGTGGCGGAGGATGATAGCTATGTGAGCTACCTGGAAGGATGTACCGCACCCATGCGCGACGAGAACCAGCTTCACGCCGCCATTGTGGAGATTATTGCGCACGACAGAGCCGAAGTAAAATACTCAACAGTGCAAAACTGGTATCCGGGCGATAAAGATGGCAAGGGAGGTATATATAACTTCGTGACCAAGAGAGGATTATGCAAGGGCGATTATTCCAAAATATCGTGGACACAGGTAGAGACAGGATCGGCGATAACATGGAAATACCCAAGTTGCATATTGGCGGGCGACAACTCAACCGGTGAGTTCTACTCGGTAGCCGTAACCAATAACCTACAACAAGCCGACACAGGTACAAAAATGGTGCACATAGGCAAAAACACCAAAAGCCTTATCATTTCAAAAGGAATATCGGCAGGCAAGAGCCAAAACAGCTATCGCGGATTAGTGAAAGTGAGCAAACGGGCAGAAAATGCACGTAATTTCTCGCAATGCGACTCACTATTGCTGGGCGATAAATGTGGAGCACACACATTTCCATATCTTGAGGTGAATAACAACACCGCCATTGTGGAGCACGAAGCGACCACATCTAAGATTGGTGAGGATCAGATATTTTACTGTAACCAGCGCGGCATATCCACCGAAGATGCAGTGGGGCTTATCGTAAACGGATACGTGAAAGAGGTTATCAACCAATTGCCCATGGAGTTTGCTGTAGAGGCTCAAAAGCTGTTGCAGATAAGCCTTGAAGGAAGTGTGGGTTAATTATTTTATAGTAGCAAACAAAAAAATTGATAATACAATATGTTAGTCATCAAAGATTTACATGCACAAATAGATAATAAAGAGATTCTTCACGGAATAAACCTTGAGATTAAACCAGGCGAAGTGCACGCCATAATGGGGCCCAATGGATCGGGTAAAAGCACACTATCGGCCGTGTTGGCAGGTAACGAAAAATTTGAGGTTACAAAAGGATCCGTAACATTCGACAAGAAAGATCTTTTGGATATGTCGCCCGAAGACCGTGCACGCGAAGGAGTATTTCTATCATTTCAATATCCGGTGGAGATACCGGGCGTGAGCATGGTTAATTTTATGCGCACCGCACTTAATGAGCAACGCAAACATAAGGGGCTTGACCCGATGCCGGCAAGCGAGTTTCTGAAACTGATGAGAGAGAAGAAAAAACTTGTAGAGATTGACTCAAACCTAACCAATAGATCAGTAAACGAGGGCTTCTCGGGTGGCGAGAAAAAGAAGAATGAAATATTCCAGATGGCAATTCTCGAACCAAAACTTAGAATACTTGACGAAACAGACTCAGGTCTCGACATTGATGCGCTAAGAGTGGTTGCCGACGGTGTTAACAAGCTGAAAACAAAAGATAACGCAACAATATTGATTACACACTATCAGCGTCTTCTCGAATATATAGTGCCCGATTACGTACACGTACTTTATAAAGGGCGTATAGTTAAAACCGGTGGTAAAGAACTTGCTCTCGAACTTGAAGAGAAGGGTTACGACTGGATTAAAAACAGCTATGAGAAGTAATTAATTATCAAAACAATTATGAGTATCATTATAGATCAGTCGATCGTAAATATAAATGAGCGTTTTTTGTCACTCTTCAACGCCAACCGCAATACACTTGAGCAAAACAGCTCGGATGTAATAAATGGCGCCCGCGATGCTGCCAAAGGTGCGTTCAGTAAATTGGGGGTGCCGTCTCGAAAGGTTGAGAGCTATAAATACTCCGACCTCACCGTAAGTTTCAACGACACCTGGAATATTGATTTTCAGAAACCATCCGACAGTGTAAATAACCACGACCTATTCCACTGTTCGGTGCCCGAACTGGATGTTTGCACTGTAGTTTTGGTTAACGGATGGTATATGTTTGCCAATGCGGTGCCGGAGGATACAATAGTGGGAAGCCTATCAGAAATAAGCAAAACAAACCCCGAACTTGTTCAGAAATACTATGGTAAGCAAGCACCCGTTACCGAAGATGGTATGGTGGCACTCAACACCATGTTTGCACAAGACGGCCTATTCCTGCACGTTAAAAAGGGAGCAATAATTGAAAAACCCATTCACGTAATAAATATACTGACCGGTGCAAAAGACCGCCTGTCATTTTTCCGCAACCTCATAGTGCTTGATGAGAGCAGCAGTGCAAAAGTACTGTTCTGCGATCACACCCTAAATACATCAAAGTTTGCCGCCAACGGAGTAACTGAGGTGTTTGCAGCCGAGAATGCCCTTTTTGAATATTATAATGTTCAAAGCCAACATAATCTCACCACTCAAATTCATGGTGTCTATGTAAATCAGAAACGATATAGCAACGTGCAAACAAGCCATATAACACTTCACTGTGGCACCTCGCGCAACAATGTGTATATAAGGCTTGATGATGAAGATTGCGAGGCACATATGTATGGACTTTACCTGATGGATAAAAACCAACATATTGATAATCACACATTTGTTGACCATGCCTATCCCAACTGCCATAGTAACGAACTGTTTAAAGGTGTGCTCGATGATTCGGCCACCGGTGCCTTTACAGGTAGCATAATGGTGCGCCCTGATGCACAGAAGACACTTGCATATCAATCGAATAAAAACATACTGCTCACTCAAGATGCCAAATTCAATACAAAACCGCAGCTTGAAATTTATGCCGATGATGTTAAATGTAGCCACGGCGCCACAGTAGGTCAGATTGATGATGAGGCACTGTTTTATATGCGAGCACGGGGAATTGGCGAGCAGGAGGCACAAATATTACTGATGTATGCATTTACATATGAAGTTGTTGAAAAAATAAGTATCGAACCACTTCAAAATGAGATAAAATCACTTATCGAGAAACGTTTCAGAGGCGAACTTAGCAAATGCGACTCATGTGTAATGTGCTCTCAAACGCCATCGGTATCGCAGTGGGTATAAATTGATTAACCATTCATTAAAAATGGAAAGTGAACAGATAATAACTATGAGCTACGATATAAAAGCCATACGCAGCCAGTTTCCTATATTGAAACAGCAAGTGTATGGTAAACCTCTTGTCTATTTTGATAATGGGGCAACAACACAGAAGCCTCAATCTGTGATTGATGCCCAAATGGGAGTTTACACTCAGTATAACAGCAATATACACAGGGGAGTACACCATTTAAGCAATGTATGTACCGATGCTTTTGAGAGTGCACGACTTAAGGTTCAGAGTTTTATCAATGCTGCTCACTCCCACGAAATAATTTTTACACGAGGCACCACCGAAGCAATTAATCTGCTGGCACACTCGCTTGGAGAATCGATACTTAAACCAGGAGCCGAGATTTTGATATCGGCAATGGAACACCATGCCAATATTGTGCCTTGGCAGATGATTGCCCAACGTAAAGGAATGACCTTAAAGGTTATACCCATAAGCGATAATGGTGAGTTGCTGATGGATGAGTACGAAAAAATGGTATCATCACGCACAGGATTGGTTGCTATTACACACATATCCAACGTGATGGGAACCATCAACCCAATAAAGCAAATTATAGATATAGCACATAGCCACAATGTACCGGTGATGATAGATGCCGCTCAAAGCATACAGCACCATCCCATTGATGTGCAAAAACTCGATTGCGACTTCCTTGTATTCTCAGGTCATAAAATGTATGCGCCCACAGGTACCGGAGTACTTTATGGCAAAGAGGAATACCTCAACAGGATGAGTCCGTGGCACGGCGGTGGCGAGATGATTGAAAAGGTTACTTTTGAAAAGACAACCTACAATAAACTGCCATTTAAGTTTGAGGCAGGCACGCCCGACTATGCAGGTGCAATAGCACTTGGTGCCGCCATAGATTTCATTAACTCCATTGGAATTGAAAACATCGAGGAGTATGAGTCGAATCTGTACCGGTATGCCATCCACAGACTTGGAGAAATACCCAATATACGATTCATCGGCGAAGCTAAAGAGCGATCGGGAGCGATATCGTTCCTGTTAGGTAATCATCACCCCTTCGATGTGGGCACACTGCTCGACAAGATGGGTATTGCAGTGCGCACGGGCCATCATTGTGCACAGCCGCTTATGCAACGATTCAATATACCGGGAACCGTGAGGGCTTCACTGGCACTCTACAACACATCCGAAGAGATTGATAAACTTATTGATGGAATGATGAAAACTGCCACTATACTAGGTTGACCCCTATAATATTGGCAATTTTGAGCAAAATATTTTGTAATGACAATAGAAGAGATACAAGAAGATATCGTTGAAGAGTTTTCGGCATTCGACGATTGGATGGATAAATACTCTTACCTCATTGAGCTGGGTAACGCCCTCGAACCGTTTAACGAAGAGCACCGCCTCGACCAAAACCTGATTGAGGGATGCCAAAGTAAGGTGTGGTTTAATGCCGAGGTTGAAGATGGCAAAGTGATGTTTGAAGGCGATAGCGACGCCATTATAGTTAAAGGTATTGTAGCACTGCTCATAAGGGTGCTTTCAGGACATACGCCGGATGAGATTCTGGAGAGCAACCTTGCCTTTATCGACAAAATAGGACTTAAAGAGCACCTGTCTCCCACCCGTTCCAACGGTTTGGTGGCAATGATTAAGCAGATGAGGATGTATGCACTTGCATACAAAGCCAAAATGGCAAAGTAACATTTAAAACTTGTTGTTATGAGTGAGTTTATAAGCATGGAAGCAAAAATCGTGGAGGTTATAAAAACCATCTACGACCCAGAAATTCCTGTCAACATATATGATCTTGGGTTGATATACGAAGTTTATGTAAGCGACGATAACGAGGTGCGCATAGTGATGACACTCACATCGCCCAACTGCCCCGTTGCCGAGAGTCTGCCCGAGGAGGTGGTAGAAAAAGTACAGGCTATCGAAGGCATTAAAGATGTGGAACTTAACCTTACCTTCGACCCGCCATGGACCAAAGATATGCTCTCGGATGAAGCAATGCTTGAACTGGGACTGCTATAAATAATTATTAGCGATGAAGCCCGATGCGACAACCAGGTTATCAATAAAAAACAAGGCTATATCATTGGGCTTTACCGATGTGGGGTTCTCATCAATAGTACCATTGGAAGAGAAAAGAGAACCGTTTCAGGCGTGGCTCAATAAAGGGTATAATGCCGATATGGCCTATCTGGCCAATAATTTTGAGAAAAGGCTTAATCCCGCACTTATGGTTGATGGTGCAAAGAGCGTTATCTCACTCATTTACAACTATCACCCTGCAAATCTTCAACCCGAAGGCACATACAAAATAGCAAGGTACGCCTATGGTAAAGATTACCACGATGTACTTAAAAACAAGCTAAACATACTGTTCGAATTCATTAAAGAGAACCACTTCGACCAGTTGGAAGGGCGCGTTTTCACCGACTCGGCACCAGTGATGGAGCGTGCGTGGGCTGTTAAGGCAGGACTGGGCTGGGTAGGTAAACACAGTCTGCTGATAAACAGAAAGCACGGCTCATTTTTCTTTATTGCAGAGTTAATTACCAACCTTGAGGTGGAAGGTGCTGTAACCGAAGCACCAAATTACTGCGGGAAATGCACCAAATGTGTGGATGCTTGCCCTACGGGGGCTCTATTGGGCGACGGTCTTGTGAATGCCGGGCGTTGCATATCATACCTCACAATAGAGAACAAGGGCGATATACCCAGAGAATTTGCAGGGATGACAGGCAAGCGCATCTTCGGATGTGACATTTGCCAGGAGGTGTGTCCATGGAACAGAAGGCCCATAGCACATAGCGAGCCTGAATTTGAACCACACCCACAGTTGCTTACAATGACCAAAAAGGATTGGAAATCACTTAATGAAGATCGTTTTGCCGAGATTTTCAGAAAGTCGGCAGTAAAAAGGGCTAAGTATGCCGGATTAATGCGCAACATCAATTTTGCAGCCGAAAATGAAGATTAAAAAAATAAAAATCAAAAAAACATGGTCTTTACAGTAGCAAACATCCATTAACACAATAAATATTGAGTCTTTTTACAAACTATTTATTAATTTTACACTATCATTGAAAAAACAAACAAATACTCAACTATATGAAGCCAGAAAACATTGAGAACCAGCACGACCCGGTAAGAGCAATGATAATTGAGGCGGCACGAGATCTATTTGCCCGCTACGGATACAAGAAAACCACAATGGAGGATATCGCCATGGTTCTACGTAAAGGGAAAAGTTCACTCTACTACTATTTCAAAAATAAGGAAGATATTTTTCAGGTAGTGCTTGAGACCGAGGAATCAATACTTTTTTCGCGTCTGGAAGAGGTTGTAAATTCGGCTGCATCATCAAAAGATAAATTTGTTGAGTATGTAAATGTCAGAATGCACACAGTGATGGAACTGGAAAACTATGTGCGCACACTGAAAGATGAGCTATATGGCGGATATGAGTTTATAGAGCAACTTAAACGCACCAGCGAGACGAGAGAGAGTGATTTTATTCTGAGAATATTGAAAGAGGGAATTGGTGATGGCACCTTCTCGGTTCACAACATCAATATGGCAGCCACAAGTATAGCAATAGCACTTAAGGGTGTAGAGGGCCCGCTACTTAATAATAGTGCCGATAAAGATGAACTACAGGCCAACCTCGATAATATTTTAAAACTTCTATTCTTCGGAATTATTAAACGCTAACAAAGAAAATGCCGGTAAAAATACCCGACTTACTACCTGCCCGAGAGATACTTGAGGGCGAGAACGTATTCGTAATGACTGAAATGAGAGCTGTGGCGCAGGATATACGCCCTCTTAAGATTCTCATTTTCAACCTAATGCCCATAAAAGAGACTACAGAGATACATCTATTAAGGGTGCTATCTAACACTCCGTTACAGGTAGAGGTAGAGTTTTTGAAAACTGCCAGTCATGTATCGAAAAACACTTCATCAGAACATCTTGAATATTTTTATAAGACATTCGACCAGGTAAAAGGGCAAAAATATGACGGCATGATAATTACCGGTGCCCCAGTAGAGCAACTTGACTTTGAGAGTGTTGACTACTGGGAAGAGCTTGTAAAAGTGATGGAGTGGGGCAAAACACACGTAACCAATACCTTCCACATCTGTTGGGGTGCACAAGCCGGCTTATATTATCACTTTGGAATTCAAAAGCACGCCATAGACCAGAAAATGTTCGGCATATTTGAGCATCAGATAAGTAATAGGCGCGAACCGCTTTTGCGCGGGTTTGACGACCGCTTTTATGCTCCTCACTCAAGACACACCACAGTTCAAAAGATTGATATTGAGAATCATAAAGATTTAACTTTGCTGTCATGGTCGGAAGAGGCAGGTGTTTATATCGCAATGTCGGCAGATAGGAGGCAGATATTTGTGACCGGCCACTCAGAATATGACCCAGACACATTAAAAAACGAGTATCTGCGAGATGTAAACAAAGGGCTCGACATAGCATTACCGGTGAACTATTTCCCAGATGATAACCCACAAAACGAACCAATGGTATCGTGGCGGGCACATGCTCATTTGCTATATAGCAATTGGCTTAACTACTATGTATATCAAACTACTCCTTTTGAATTGGAGGATATAAAATAGAAGAAGAACGCATGTGAAAAACACAATGCAAATCATCAGAATAGAAAAAAAGCGTTAAAAAGCAGCAAGCAACAACCCTATATCGGTATCCTGAATACCAACACGCCTGCCAATATGATTATTGGTGAGGATACCTTTGTAAATATACATGCCGCTGGCAATACCTTCCTGCTCTTTCACAGCCTGATGGATGCCACCACTTTCGGCAATGCTAAGAAGCAGAGGTGCAAATATATTACTGACCGCAATAGATGCCGTGCGAGGGACCCGCGATGCCACATTAGATACGCAGTAATGAATAACTCCATATTTGGTAAATACCGGATACTCAAAATTGGTGGATGCTGATGATTCAAAACAGCCTCCTTGATCGATGCACAGATCTACAATAACGGCACCCCGCTTCATTATTGAAAGTTGGGCATCACTAACCAGGTAAGGGCGTGTAGTAGCACTATAGCTAAGGTTGGCAATAACTGCATCGGCCGATCGTAGAGCCTTCTCCATAACCTGAGGGTGCATAACGGATGTAAAGACCCGCTGCCCAAGATTATGCTCAATATTATAGAGATTTTGAATTGAATTATCAAATATTTTCACCTGCACACCCAGTCCGATGGCAGCCCTGGCAGCAAACTCACCTGCAGTGCCGGCGCCTATAATTACAAGTTCGGTGGGTGATATTCCTGTTATGCCTCCAAGAAGAACGCCTTTACCGTTATGAGACTTACTGAGATACTCCGACGCTATCATCACTGCGGCATAACCCTCAATCTCGCTCATAATTCGTATTACAGGAAGTATATTATAGTTATCGCGATAGTACTCAAAACCAACAGCATTAATTCTTTTGTCGAGCATCTTGGCAATACGCTCCTTACTTTGACTGAATGGCAACACATATGAAAAAAGCAGCTGATCGGCATGCATCATATCTATCTCTGCATCTTGTGGCGGCATTATTTTCAGTATAATATCCGATTGGGTATATACTTCAGCTTTACTTTTCAGAATTACGGCACCACTCTCGGCAAAATCTTTATCGGAATAGTTGGCCTGATCGCCTGCACCGCTCTCCAGTAGCACCACATGGCCATTATCAACCAGCAGCTCCACCCCTTGAGGCGACAATGCTATGCGGCTCTCAAACCTATCAATCTCTTTGGGAACACCAATAATAAGCTGTTGCTTGCGCCTTTCGGTGGCAAGCAACTCCTCTCTCGGAAAAAAACCTCGTTGTGTGAACGTAACCGTAGTACGCGATGAAAAAGGAGTCATAACTAATTGGCTTGGGTAATGTTATTTATGTGAGGATGAATATAGTGATTCCAAACAAAAATAGCAATACTAAACCCGTTCAACAGTTATTTCCCTACCATTATCGGATGTTATGTCAACCATTACTTTAAGATAGTTGGACGGAAGTATGTCTGCCACCTTCTCTGGCCACTCTATAAAGCAATAATTTCCGGAGTAGAAATAATCTTCATATCCCATGTCGAAAGCTTCACTCACGCTCTTCAACCTATAAAAATCAAAATGGAAAATCACACCTCCCGAGGGTATGGAGTACTCGTTTATAATGGCAAAACTGGGACTATTAACCACATCATCAACCTTTAACACATCGCATAATGCTTTTATAAAAGTTGTTTTTCCGGCTCCCATAGTGCCATAAAAAGCCACCACTTTTTCATCACCAAAGTTAGAGATAAAATCAGATGCTACTGCTCCCAACTCATCGGGGCTACTAATATTATATGTCTTCATAAGTCATTCTACAATCTTAAATCCTTCACAACATCAACTTAATCACTGGGTTAGCGAGAATCTAAAACTCACCCCATAGTTATCGTTCGTAATTGGATAGGACGACGAAATATACGGTTTATTTACGTTTCTATCATAAAACAACTGCATATTAAATCGCTGGGTAAAGGCATAATCCGCAGTAAACTTAAAGGCAATGATTTTCATACCGCTTGTAAGCTGATTAACTTCCTCCTGCACCTTACGTATTATTGCAAAGTTATCTCTAATGGAGAAGTCCATCCTTAGGTTAAGGTCGCTGGTAACATTCTTTGCATCACTACCTTTACCAAGTATCATATTAAGCTTGTCGAATCTGTATCCAAGTCCGATAACATACTCTTTGCTGTAGCTCTCTATAACCTGATTACCGGTAAGGTTAAGACTCAGGGTACGTCCGGTTTTCACTTCACCGCGAGTGGTAAGGCTGTTTACCCAGGTGATATTAAACTGGAACAGCGGGCTGAACTGCTCATTTATCGACACAGCCGATATTTGCAGCTGTGGTATAAAATTACCCTGAATATCCCTAATATACGACACGCCGCCCTCATGCTCATCCCAATCGAGATTGGTTAAATATGAGCCCACATTATAGGTGGAGCGATAAGCATGCGACAAATCGAAACTGCGCATCACCTTCTGGAATATCTTAAGTTTTCCAAGACCGTCGTAAGTTATACGCCAATTGGGTTGAATATATGCAAGGCCGGGAATGGCATCAAGAAATATTGAGCCTGCACTACGGCCCGAATAAGCAGCAAGGAATGCAGGAATAAGCACATCCTGTGAATTTAAGCCGTATCCATCGGTTCCATTTGCAACGTCATGTCCCAAATTTGGGTATCCATCGGGATTATAGGGAAGGCCTGCAATGGCCGTACCTTCATATTTACCACCGGTAGGATAATGAGTACCAATACGTTTGCTTCCCAACCGGGCGGCAATAACTTCACGGTTACTCATAAATTTATCAAACACTCCGGAGTTGAGGGCACCCTTCTTGCCCACATGCTTGAATGATGTGCGGAAGGCATTGTAAGTCATCGAAAAATTTCCCCGCTCCATAGTATTGAACACACCTTTAAATCCTGAATTATCATAGAGATAGTACTCACTCATGCTATTATTATAACGACGGTCGGCAGTAAGCTCCACCCTGAGTCCTTTCACCGGCTCGAAAGATGCCTTTACCGAGAAATCTTTGGTCGTCGTCATTACATAAGGATTATTGAAAGTGGTGTCGGTGGTTATCCATCCGTTGCGAACGGCATCCATAGCAAAGTCACGATCCTGCCAGCCCAACATAAACGGCAATCCGGGAGCCAATCCGTTATAACGGGTACTTCCAAGGAATCCTGATTGGGGCAGATAACCCGGCATTATAGTTCCGTTATTTTCTGAATATGTTACGGTTACATTCTTCAATGATGTAAGTGTGATGGCAGTATAATCCTTAATTTTTTGCCATAAACCATTATCATCGGTGATAGTACCAGTAACTAATATTCGAGCCTTCTCGGCATCAGCCGAAGGAGTAAACTCAGCCTTTGAAGCACTAATCACATTTAGAGTTCCCTGCACAGGCCGTCCTTTATCATCAAACACACGCACTGTAACTTCGGTGGTTTTAAGTTTATGGTTGATGATTTTCGGCTGTCCGCTTTTTAGCTCCACATTACTCTCATTGAAACGAACAGTGCGCGATGCATTTTGCTGATTCTGATTACCGCCATACTTACGACTCAAATCTTTAAGATAAGCCGATTTGTTATATAGAGTATTCATATTAAGCTGTCCGTTGGCCTGTATGGTATTTGAGTTGCGGATGGTATTTCCCCAGGTGAATTCAGTCTGCTTAATCTGTCCTGCATCCCATTGATACATACCACGATACTGAAGTGTGGAAGTAACAAAATCGAGATACGGCAACTTATTAACAGGCACATTATAGTTGGCATCAAGGTTGTGCTGGTAATTGGTGGTGCGGCCAAACGACAACAGATTATTAATCACCGAGTCGCGCCACTCATAATACTCATCTCTATAGAGTTTTCTATTCACAGGGCCATCAGGCTCATCAATCCTAGCATTGGTTGTGGTGCGGAAACCAAGTTTCAGCGATTTGGTGAGGTTATACCTCAGTTCGAACTGCCTGTTCCAATCAAAATCCTTACTCACATTAAGCGGTATCTGATAGCCAGGATTGGTTATGTTGCGAAGTTGACGCTCATTATATTGGCGGCCAATCTCCCAACGATATGATACCTGAACAGGCATGTAATAGAAGTTGAAATCGGTAATAAGTTTAAACACTTTAGGATTTAGCTTACTACCCTTGAATGGCTCCACCGCCTTGGGCTGGCCATTAAAATTATATCCCAGCGCCCCTCGAAAATCCTTGTTTGTTTCATATTGAGTATCGATATCACGCTTATTCGTTTCGCTATAAGCATATGAAGCAGTAAGGTTAGACGGCGAATAGAATGGCACTACCGGCTCCTTAGGATTAAGCCTTACATTGGTAAAGTTTATGCTCTTGCGGCTTACCACCGATTGAGAAACATCTTTTATACTGTCGCGTGCTGCACTCGACTCGGCATTATTAAGCGCCACATCCAGAGGTATATCCGGGTCGAGAGGGTAATATTTTGGTTCCGACACCGATTTAGAGTATCCAAAATAGAACGGTATGCTCACTCTCGACTCAGGCCCCATCAATTTGCCCAGCTCCAGGTTGGTAGATAGGTCATATTGATGAAAATCATCCTGATTACGTTCATTTACACTCTTCTCGATGCTTCCAAAACCAATGGTGCTCATCTTACCAGCCACCGACACAGTACCTAAATCGGCAAGTTTAACCGTAGTGCGTGCATTGGCAGCCCATCCGCCCTCCTCATTGAAGTCGGTAAGGCGCAACTCGTTGAACCACACCTCGGCCGATTTCTGACCTGCTCCTCGTGCACGCGTACCTATCATCACCGTAACAACATTGCTAAGGTTAGGATTACCTTTTATGCGCACCCTGTTTTTAAGGTTGTCGGGGTCGGGCCATGAATATACATCCTGAAAAGTGATGGACGAACCATCTTTGCGCTTTTCATCATTACGGCGCAACTTAACCTGCTGAAACAGGTCGAGAGGCACATTCAGTTCGTTGGACTCAGGCCACACAAGGTAACGGTCGCTCTCCGTATCAAGATAATTACCCGGCTTGGTTAATTTAAGCGGTATCTCATATTCGTAGTAGTTATCGGTATAGTCGGTTCCAAGCCTTATAAATGCCGACATCTGTTCATCTTCAAGATGCTCACCTTCAATGGCTTCGGCATGGATAAACATTTTTATGCGTTTATACTGCCTCATATCCATATTCAAAGTTTTATACACCGCCCTCGCATCGCCACCTGCCAGGTCTTTCACCCTCATAAGCAATGCCTGCTCATTAAGCTGGCGCAACTGGGGATTGGCAGGGTCTATAACACGGTCGATACCGGGAGGCAGCACATAGTTAACCGGAGTTTTCTTATTGTTTTCTTCAATATTAACCGCAAAAGTCTCCATCTCGGTAGATGCTGATGGCGCACTACCCTCATCATAAAGCTCGCGGGTGAATTTACGCCACTCGCCCCTCACTAGGTCGAGCGTTGCAAAGCGTAACACACAAGTGTCCTGAAACCCTGTCATGTACATACGCATAAAACGTACCGACCTGAGGTCGCTGATTGTACCCACAGTTTTTTGTGGCTGATTGAGCGGAATTTTGAACTGGTACCACTTTACATTTTCAGTTTTACCATTTTTAAGTTTCACTGATGCTTCAACCACATCGGCAATATAGTTTTTACCCACAACCATACTGTCGGGCCGCATCGACACACGATATTGAAAATAGTTCTCATTCTCACTCAGTGTGTTATCATTGTTAAGATCCTCATTATCAGGTAATGTTACCGATGCTGTTGAGTATGACTCTTTTGAGAATTCGGATGGTACCGAGTTACCCTCAGTATTATTGAAATCCTTATATCTATCGAGTATGGAGGTTTGGGCTGCATCAAAATCCGATCCGCGGAAGTAATGGTAATCATCACCGGCAGGGTCATTCAATATTTTTCTGTAAGCCTCTTCATTAAGCACTCCCGAAGCATACATCTGGTCTATAATATCAAGATAAGGATATGGCTGTTTACGGTAGAAATACCTTTCACGCTCCGAACTCATACCATTAAGTCCCACATCCTGAGCACGCAACGATGCCGGGTCAGTATTAAAAGCATTTATAAGACTCTGTTTCTTAGATACATACCCCCAGCTAGTACTATCTACATCAAACGGCTCACCGGGAACCGGCAATCCTTGCTCGAACGATTTACGCGAGTCGCGCAGCACATCTTCCGACACATCGCCAAGGTTAAAATAGAGTTCACCACCATCTTTGTAGTGATTATCATTATAGATAAATGGGTCGAGCACCCAAAACTCGATATACTCTATATTGGCTGACTCAAAGTCGTTGGTCTCTATTTTACGCTGAATACCCGCCCAGTTTTTAAGAGGGTCATTCAATCGCCCATCCGAAGTAAGATTGGTGCTGAAGTTGTATGGCCCGCGCTCAGTAGGATAGTATGCCATGTTAAATACCGAAATATTGGTAGGCTGTCCGTAAGGGCTTTGCCTATTGGGAAATATCTCAGCCTCAAACACTTCGCGCACATAGTGGTTCGACTGCTGTTCGGGGTCGTTTTTGATGTGTGAAGGAGTGGCAGAGACATTACGCAGGAATAGCGGGTCGATAACATACCATGCCATTTTTGCACGTTCAAAACCGGCACTCAAGTCATCAATATTATCGGCATTAGGAAACATATCCTTCTGGCCTTGCGGCACGCTGGCAAGTTTCCAGGCCGTCCAGTTTTTCATGTCGTATGATGTGCGAGTGCCCTCAAAATCATCGATATAGGCAGCATTTTTTATGGCTTTGGAACTGCCCGGAATAAGCTGAGCAAATTCACCCTCGAAAGTAATTGACGATTTCTCTTTGGTACTTACGAATGGCAGTTTATCGATAAGTTTGGTAAGCCCCATCGACTCCTTCTGAAATGAAGTATTAAGCCCCCATATCGTGTTTGATATAGGCTCATCACCATAGTTAACTTTCTGTGTGAGTGGCTTTTCCGATAGGTGCATAATGGTTGCACCCACATTAAAATTCTCATTGAATCGATAATCGAAATGAGCACCAAGCAATGTTTTAGTCTGAATATTGAACATACTCTGATTCTCGAGCGACACCTGTATAGGCGTTCCTGAGCTAAGCAATCCCTGGTTGATGATTCGCACCCGTCCCAATGCATAATCGACGGTATAATCCACATTCTCAGTAAGTTTCAATCCTCCGGCAGTAACTATCACCGATCCTTGAGCCACATTAGCAGCATTAAGCATTATTTCGGCACTGGAGGCCGACTTATAACGCCCCTTCAGTTTAAATTTATTTTTGGAAGCCATCTGCTCGGCAACCACATATGTGCTGTCATAAAGTTCCTGAAAGACATATTTTTTTATCAGATTGGGCTGTCCTGCCAACTTCTCCCTCAAAGTAGTACCGAAGGGTTCGAGCACAGGAAATATAATGCGCCCGTTTTCAGGCAAAATGGTGTATCCTTCCACAAAGTCGAACACGCCATCGGGCGACGGATCGAGCTGACTGTTAAGTTGGTCGAGGTTAAGAATCTCAAGGAAGGTTTTTCCGTTCAATCCTCCCTGATCGGGTTTGGGACCTTCGGGGAAATAGTTGATATCAGACCCTGTAGAGTCGTTCACATATACCACATTCATCTCAAAATCTTCACGGTTTACCTGATATGCATTGATTGAGTATATGTTTTTCATCATCAAACTCCAGTTTTTAAATCGCGGAGTAAGATTTGTGCCTTTTATAAGTTTCAGAAACAGAGCTGCAGGGGCCTGAATACCAGAATTGGAGAACTCACCCACCTTATAATTCTGCCCCATGTAGGTATATTCGTAGGCAACAGCCAGCACCTCATCTGAGTTGAGGGCTGAGTTGAGCGATATATAACCCAGTTTTTCGTTAACCACATATTCATTTTCCGAAAGCAACCTGGCACTCTCAACCTTCTCATAATCACGCCCGCCCCTGAAATTCTGACTCTCAAGGCCTGCAAACGTCCCTCCTACCTGGTTTATATCACGTATTGCAGAGTAGGTCGTGGTCATCTCACCATAAATATTATTAGCTTCGTTGGATGGTAATGCCTGGGGCGAACCGCTCCACAACGCATTATTAGACAGATTATTACCAGTTTCAGCAAGATCCAGGAATGCCACTAAGTTACGCGCCTCATTAAAATTTCCAGATCTATTGGTAACCCACACCTCAACTTTAGTAATTGTGATGGGGGAATTGATGAACGGCAGTGATTTAAGACTTTGGTCGTATAGCTCTTTGAACTTATGCGAAAGAAAAAAGTGTCGGTTACGGTCATACTTATCAGCCCTAACCTCAAAAAGTTGTGTTTGAGCACCTCCTTCAAGGTTCATCACCGAAGTTTCGCCCTTTTGTTGCGAGAAAATTGTGGTAACATTCAGCTTTCCAAACTGCATCTCGGTTTTAACACCAAACAAGCTCTGGCTACCGGTTATAAGCGTTCCCGGAAGAGGTAACGTAACATTACCGGCCTCTATTTTTTGAATTATATCATCCTCCGTCCCTGAGAAATCGAGTTTTAGTTGATTCTCAAAATCAAAAGTTGCCTGCGTATTATAGTTTACACCCAGTTTAAGCCTTTCACCCACCTGAGCATTAAGATTCATCTGTATGGTTTGGTCAAAATCGAAACTTGTAGTTTTACGCATCCTCTCTTGCAGGGTGGGATTATCAATTTTGGTACGCTGAATACCAATTTTCAACTCGGCCATTCCTTGCAGTCTCATATTAATCTGGCTCCCTCCAAACACAGAACTAAAAGCCTGATTATCAACCTGCCAGCTTGAATTAAGCAATCCTCCTCCTGTTCCACCTCCTCCATCTACGCTTCCCATGCCACTCTGCTTGGTGCGCCAGTAATTCATCACCGATTTGCGAGTATCCTGGTTCAGATACTCCTCGAGTGTCATGGTATAGGGCAAACGCACATCAATACCGCCAATTTTCCGATATATGGTAACGGTATTGGTTTTGGCATCATACTCGCTTCTGTATTCATAACTTCCCGGCAACGGCAAGTCCATCCCTTTACCTCCCGGTTGATCGACACCTTGATTGGAAGGTATGTCGCTTATAGGATATTTTAGGGTCGGACGGGGTTCGGGAATGGCGGTATCAGGCACCGCCACAGGCAATATATCGGCTATCAACGCCGACCACTCCGCCCTTTTAAAGGGTGCAGAGATAGATATCAGCACCATGGTGGTGAAGCCGACTATAATAAACAGGTATCTGGCAGATAATTTCAAAGTTGAGTCCTAATATATACAATCAAAATTAGAGCATACTCAAAGCCTTCCTTATTATCGCCTCCACCTTAGCATCGGGAGTTTGTGCAATAATAGCGTCTATAGCTTTTTGAGATGCTACCTTGGTAAAACCTAACATTACTAAAGCAGATAACGCTTCTTCTTTCACACTATTGTCTGAAACAACAAATAAATTATCCTGAATAGCCAACTTACCCAACTTATCTTTTAGCTCAACCACGATGCGTTGAGCAGTTTTCATGCCGATACCCTTAATTCCCTTTAGTAAATTGATGTCGCCATTAACAATAGCATTCTGAAGTTCGCCCGCCGAATGTGCCGACATCATCATACGCCCCGTGTTGGCACCAATGCCCGACACCGATATAAGATGCCTGAAAAGTTCTCGTTCCTGCTGGTCGATAAATCCGAATAGGGCATAAGTATCTTCACGTATATTTTCATGTATAAAGAGACATGCTTCCTCCTTATTTTGTATTACAGTAAAGGTATTTAGTGATATACTTATGAAATATCCTACCCCATTAACATCTATAACAGCATGAGCGGGACTGCACTCAGCCAACCGCCCTCTAACATAATCTATCATTTTTGAATAATTTTCAATTTTACTATTTTTTGAATGCCGCCCATCCTTGCGCCACCAGATCGGCCTCATCACCACCTGTGGTAACCATGCGGTATCCTTTCGATTTATCAACTATATAACCGATGGCATAAATCTCAGGACCGGGTTCGCTTTTGAATTTCTCAAAATCACTCTGTTTGATGGTAAACAGCAACTCATAATCCTCACCGCCATTAAGTGCAGCCACTATAGGATTGAAACTCAGCTCCTCAGCCATATTACGTGTAACATGATCGACAGGTATTTTCTCCTCAAAAATGCGGCATCCCACATCCGATTTATTGCTGATATGAAGTAGTTCGGAAGATAATCCGTCACTTATATCAATCATTGAAGTTGGCATTACACCTATCTTCTCAAGAAAATCGATAACATCGGCACGAGGCTCAGGTTTCAGCTGTCGCTCAAGAATATAGTCATAGCCATCAAAAGCAGGACGACTATCAGCTGTGTCATCAAGCACACGTTTTTCGCGCTCCAGCAGTTGAAGCCCCATATAAGATCCACCAAGGTCGCCACTCACGCATATTATATCGCCCTCCTGGGCACCACTACGATAGACGAGCTTATCCTTATCGGCCTCACCAATTGCAGTTATTGAAATTGTTAGCCCTGTGAGAGATGTGGAAGTATCACCGCCCACCAAATCAACACCATACCTCTCGCATGCCAGCATAATACCGGCATACAAATCGTCAATGGCAGCTATATCAAAGCGTCTGCTCACACCAAGGGATACAGTAATCTGCTTAGGCTTGGCATTCATTGCATACACATCCGACAGATTAACTGCAACTGCCTTATAACCAAGATGTTTAATTGGAGTATAGGTAAGGTCGAAATGAATACCTTCAAGCAACAGATCGGTAGTTACAACCTGATATTTGCCATTTGGATTAAGCACAGCAGCATCATCGCCTATGCCTTTTATGGTAGATGGGTTGCGCAAAACAACCTGCTTCTCTATTCTATCTATTAGTCCGAACTCGCCCAGCGAGGTAAGATCGTTGGTTTCTTCCATCATGTTGAAAAATATTTACACAAAAATAGCAAAATTGCAATGATGTACCATAAAACAAATACCTTAGAACGAATAAAATCAAAAGAATAAAACTGATAACACATCACCATGAAGTATGGTTTTTGCACAAGAGAGAATATATTGCAAATAATTTCAGGAAAAGTATTAATAAGTAAATCTTGGCATGGAAGTTGTTATTTATTAATTAGATTTTTTCATAGATTTGGGTTAGGTTAGAAAAAGGGAGTTAGCAACGGCTAAGTCCCTTTTTTTGTATTAGCTTGATAGAGTAATTGTTTTTTTGCAAAATAACAAGGAAAATAGATAACCTCACCCCATGCGGGGCTTTCTACCACATAGCTTAGAGCCGTAAGCTGCGCTTTGCTTGCATACGGTTACTTATGATAACCCCTTGCAGGGAATGTCTTAACTTCCTTAATGGTTCAAATTATTTACCACAAAAAGCACAAAAGACACGAAAAGCGATGTCCATTTCCCGCTGAGAACGCTGAATACGCAGATTTTCTCACCATTAAGATAGTTAATGGGATATTTGCTTGCTTATCGTATTACCTTTCTGTTGCTGCTCTGCGGTTTTAAAAACCTTGACTTACCTTACTATCTGCTATCATTATATCACTGCTTCGCAGCTTTTTAACTGTACTTTGTTACGATTACCAAGTTTATGGAGATTTGACCTTTCAGGTCTATTTTAGCACTCTACAACTTACTTTCCACCCTCGACTCTCTACCCACTACCTTCATCCACATATGGTGAAGAAAGGGTGTAGAAAGCAAAAAAGTCTCCTAAGCCGAAGCTTAGAAGACTTGTTCTTAGCACTTGATGTGCTTGGTGATCCAGCTGGGGCTCGAACCCAGGACCCCAACATTAAAAGTGTTGTGCTCTA
>CAZWOA010000009.1:48529-57824 GCA_964635545.1 uncultured Marinilabiliaceae bacterium | reverse complement strand
ATAATGTAGCTGGCATCAATAGATATAGTATTAAATTTAAGGCCGGCACCTGCCGAAGCGAGTTTACGGTTACCTTTTGTTTCATGCTCATGAAAATAACCTGCACGTAGCGCAAACACCTGATTATAGGTATATTCTATACCTCCCGAAATATTCACCTCTCTCAACTCTTCTGCAAATCCGTCGGGTGCATCATTAAACGACTTAAAAATTGATGATGGCACCGACATATCACGATACTCCTGCGGCGTTTGTCCTTCTTGCGGAGTAGGAACCAACAACTTATTAAGTTCAAGGGTGAAAGCAACTTTATTATACTGGTCTATTTCATATTCAATGCCTGCTCCCAATTTCATATTTGCAGGTAGATACTCCTTTAAGTTGTCATCATAACTTATTTTAGAGCCAATATTAGATACCAGAAAACCTGCTGTTATATTAGTTTTGTTGCGATCTATAGTAGTTTGATGACGGAAATAAAAACCTAAATCGGCAGCAAAAGCATTACCTGCCGTCAACTCTTCACCAGAAGATAATCCTGCTCCCTGCGACAAATCGGAACGAATATATCGTAAAGCTATAGAGCCTGAAAACTTCTCGCCAAGCAAGCGCGAATAGGCCACATCTATTGCAAATTCATTGGGCTTTCCGGTATATGGCAGTGCATTACCCTCTTCACCGGTATATGTCATCTCACCCAGTGAGAAGTAGCGCAAGGAAGCACTCACAGCCTGCAAATCATCAAGCTTATAAAACCCTGAAACATAGAAAAGGTTAATATCATCAACCAGTTTGCGCAACCATGGAGTTACCGAGAATGACACACCCATACTACCATCCATAAATGAATATTTGGCAGGGTTCCAGTGTTGTGAATTAATATCGGGCGCAGTGGCAACACCCACATCACCCATACCACTACTTCGCGAATCGGGCGAGAAATTCAGAAACGGAACCACAGTGCTGATAGGATTATTCTCCTGGGCATCAACACCATACGACATGCCCAACATAAAGGCTATCAGTGCACACGATAAAGCAAATTTCAATGTCTTTTTCATCGATTAATAATTATTTCAGATCAATTAACAACACACAGGCCATTACAGCCTGAGCATCAACCATGGATAAAAGTTTTAAAATGATTTCATAATCCACCCCTGCAAAATCATCACACACCACACGGGAGACGAACTCCACTCATTATCAATCATTAAAATACCATATAAATCATTTCGACCACAAGTAGCCTCAAGGATTCTTATAGAGATAAACAGTAAAGTTCGATAAATATTATCTAATAAGCATTATTTTTTTTGAAAAACTACCTTCCCTGCCATCATCAGAAGTTGCTTTTACCCTTAAGAGCCTAATTCCTGCATCAACACCCTGGGTATTCACCTTTACAGGTCCAACCCTTGAACCTTCAGACTTTACAGTTTGATTATCTTTCTTAAGAAGGGCGCCCGACAGTGAGAATATCTCGGTACTTATAGTAAGAAGTGAGTTGTATGCATCGTGATTAAAAGCGACAGAGAGTTCTGATAGCCCAATAACACTAGGATTCGGATAAACAATAGGATCAATCACTTCTAATGCACTTCCACCCTTCACTTCAAAATTAATTGTCTTTTCTGATGAGTTATTCATAACATCCCATGCCCTAATTCTAAGGGTGTGTTTACCAACAGGCAACGACGATAACTGATATAACACAGTTCCGCGACGTGGATTATGGAGGTCGGTCTCAAAATATTCGTTCAGCACAACCGGATTTGCAATATCACCATTTAGAATAAAAATTACATCATGCCCAATGCCTGCTCCGGTGGTATTAATACCGCTTTCATCTTCAAGATGCACAATAAGAAGTGGTGAGGGCGATACCTTCTGCCCATCCCTAAAGCTCTCATTATTAAGATACATATCTATACTGGGGCCTATGACATCATTAGGTACGTCATCTACAACACCTCCAATCAATATAGAGTTGTCGGCACCCACAGCCTCTACCTCCTTATCATTACTAATAGCATAATAACTTATGCGCCCCTCCCCTATGTTATATCTAATATCTTTAGGAACAATAAAAGAGAACGAGAAACAGCCACCACTAACCTTCACTGCTGCTTTATATATAATATTCTTATAATCACTATATCTGAATGAAGATCCTTCATTACCCAGCGTTTGAATAGTGATGGGCTTATCGTATATGGAAACATTTACAGTTCCGTTAAAATCACTTATTACATTGCCACTATCATCCACAACATCCCCCTCAATGGTATTGGAGCTCATGGCGGTAAGTGACGAAGTGAAATCGGCCGAGGGCACACCATTAATTTTACGTGTAACAACCTTATTTTCGGGGTATGACAACTTAAGCGCAGGATCACCAAGAAGAGTGAAATTCATCTTATAAGTATTGTTGCCTGTGCCATTTTTAGTCATCTGAATAATAGTACCAATCGCCATCTTTTTGCCATCATCATCGGTTTTAAATAGATTATTGAATAGCAAAGTATTCATGGTATTGTTGGTATGGCTATATGCGATGCGGGTAGTGGTAAATAGTGCCATCCCTCCGCCATTGGGATTCAGCAACACCAATTCGCCTGCCGAGATGTTGTTTTTATCGTCAAATCGGGCAAATTCACACGTGGCAGTAATAAACATTGGCAGTTTTCGTGCATTATTCCAGCTTTGAATCGAGGCTTTATTCAAAACACCCTCTTCCGTTAATCCGCTACCACCACCGTGTCCTACAAAATTAAACAGTAAAACTCCATTATTAATCAGCCTGTTAACTTCGGCAAAGGCATCAGGATATCGCTTACCCGACGATGAAATCTCTACCGGATAATTATCTAAATAAATCTTACTGATTTCAAATTCGGGACTATTCTTTGCCAATGATGTAGCAATACCGTCCGATTGCGACATATGCAGGTTACTATCGCCATCGTCGCCCAGAAACATAACTTGCCTCTTCCATACTCCTGCATCGGCATTAGTCATATGAGTAATACTCTTATTCACAACGGCAGCTGCCTGCTCGGCTGTAAAAACCGGGAAACGCCCTACGGCAATATCAAGCCTATCGGATGAATCACTATTACCTTCATTATCATCCAAAAATCCATAATAATCATCCGACACATATGAGTTTGACTGATGAAATGAGTTAACCGACTGATAAGTAGGAATTAAATTTGGATTATCCGAGGCTTCATTACGATTATCAAACGATCCATCGCCAAAAAGAAGAAGATATTTTAGCCGATTAGGATTGCCTGTGTCGGCCCTAGAGTAGAGCATTCTTAAAAAATCTCGAATAGCAGTAATATCACGACTTCCTGATGAAAACTCGTTATAAATCTGAGTAGTTGTAACCACTGCAACCGACAACTCCTGATTAACAATATGAGCCTCGGCAAGCCTTAATGCCTCATTTACAAAAGACGGATGGGCTACAATCACATAATTTACCGATTCCATGGAGTGAAGATTTTGATTCTCTACCCTGCCAACTAACTTAGGCTCGGCAAAAGAACCGGAGGGGTTAAATATCACATATTCGGAAACAATGCCACCATTATCTACAAAAGAAAAATTCCCAGCATCAAGGCTTGATGTAACCTGAACCGGAGTGGCAACATTGGTAACATCCCACACCTGCGAAGCAGAAGAACCTCCCGACACCACATATTTCACAGCTCCCATGGATGATAATTGATCCCTGTTTCTAAATATCAACTGATTGCCCCTAAGATTAAGATTTGAACGAGCAGCAACATTAATGTACTCTAGCCATCCAAGACTACTTGTGTTGGCTGATGTATAATCAATAGTTAGTTTTAGGCTATTACCGGTGGCAAGCATTGTTGCATTAAGTGCCGACTCATCAGCATAAAGTCCCTCCGTTGACCCCATTACCACTGCAGGCACACTAACATCGGCAAGCTGTTGCGATCCATTTACCGTAATTTTAAATTTTGTGGTAGAGTTAGATCGCCCAATTAACGGTGCGTAAATCTGTATTGGCTCACCAATTTTAATATTAGAGAATGAGAACTCATACTGCCGCGATGAGTTGTTGGAATCAAAACGATCGGATAACCATCGACTACCCGATTTAATAATATTATAGGAAAAACGACTATAGTATGCCAAATCATCATAAGAATCAAAAAGAGCAGATGCCTCTTGTGATACGCTTCTCACCTCGGGTGGCCCAGATGGCACACTAGAAGAAGTAATAAAATAGTAACCTCCCGAATCGTAAGAGTGCTGCACCAACTTAAATAAATCACTGGTCGAATCATACTTGAAATAATCGGCTGAAGCACCATAAAACACAATTCCATTATTGGCATGAATAACAGGGCATTTGGCCAAATCATCAATCCTATACTCACTATTACCCCGTGGCAAAGCACGCCCGCCGTTACCATAAACTGCTATAGCTGAAGGATTATCAAAACCCCACTCCTTAAGAGTAGCATAGCTAATACGTTGCATTCCGGAGCTTTCTATTTTCACCTTTACCCAATGACCGGATTTGAGCACCGACTCACGCTTAAAATTAGTAGTTACAGCAGAAGCAGCAGCATCTACATGCATACTACCACCAAGCGTAAAGGTTAATAGAATAGATATTACTGAAAATTTTGTATATTTGTATCTCATAAAATATCAGAACTAGCTACTATAAAATTGAACTTGTCTAAAAAACGACCCATAATAAGAAAAAAAGTCATGTTTAGCACAATATTTGAACGATTATAATGTTTAAAAATTGTATTTCAGCATCAATGATAATTTTTTTACAAAAAATATTCAAAAAGGTATAACCTTTTTAATACTTTTGCAGTATAAAACCAACAGAGGCGTTTATCAAATGCCTTTAAGTGATAAGTAAATATTAATACGAAAATATCTCAAGATCATTAAATTATGAAGATGATTTCACGGTTTCTAATGGCTATTGCGGTTGTTTCAACTTTTGCCCTCGCCTCATGCTCAAAAGGCAGCAAAGAAGTTTCGTCAACAACAGGATGGCAATACAACAACCCTGCTTTTGGCGGTTTTGAATACAAATCTGGCTATGAGCAATACAAAGGACCTGGCTTGGTGTTTATTGAGGGTGGTACCTTTATAATGGGACGGGTTGAGCAGGACGTAATGTATGAATGGAATAATCAGCCGCGTAGGGTTACTGTTCCTTCATTCTATATTGATGAAACAGAGGTTAGCAATGCTAACTACCGCGAGTGGTTATACTGGATTAACAGAGTATTCGATGATTATCCACAGATATACCGCAACGCACTCCCCGACACATTGGTGTGGAGACGTGCATTGGCATACAATGAGCCATACGTTGAAAACTATCTTCGTCACCCCGCCTATGCCGACTATCCTGTTGTAGGTGTTAGTTGGGTACAGGCATCCAACTTCTGTAACTGGCGTACCGACCGTGTGAACGAGCTTATTCTGGTACAAGAAGGTATTCTGGAACTTAACATAGAAGACCAGCATGGCGAAAACAACTTTAATACCGAAGCATACCTATATAAACAATATGAAGGTGTTGAAGGTAAACGCCCAATGAAAGACCTAGGTAAAGATGGCGAAAACAGAACAGTACGTATTGACGACGGACTTCTTCTACCACGCTACCGCCTCCCAACAGAGGCCGAGTGGGAATATGCAGCCCTTGGTTTGATTGGTAACACACTGAATGAGCGACTAACAGATAGAAGAATCTATCCTTGGGATGGACATATTGTAAGAAATGCCGACAAGAAAAACAGAGGTCGTATGATGGCCAACTTCGTGAGAGGTAATGGTGACATGATGGGTACCGCAGGTTCTCTTAACGATGAGGGAGATATCACTGTACCGGTAAAATCATACTACCCCAACGACTATGGCTTGTACTGTATGGCAGGTAACGTAAACGAGTGGGTGGCCGACGTTTACCGTCCACTATCATTTGATGATATGGATGAATTCAGCCCATTCCGTGGTAACCAGTTCCAAACAAAGATTCTTGATGATTCAGGAAATCCTGTAGAGAAAGACAGCTTGGGTAGAATCAAATACCGTATTGAAACAGATAACGATATCAAAGACCGTAAAAACTATCGTACTGCCGATAACCGTAACTATAGAGATGGTGATGCTGCCTCAAATATTATTACCGGTGAATCATGGAACAGCCGTGAAGAAGATACCAGCTCGATGTACTCAGGTACTCAGGGAAGCAGCATGGGTAGCTTAGTTACCGACCGCACCAGAGTTTACAAAGGTGGATCATGGAGAGACAGAGCATTCTGGCTTGCCCCCGGTGCACGCCGTTATCTTGATGAGCGTGAAAGCCGCGACGACCTTGGCTTCCGTTGTGCAATGACACGCGTGGGTACTCCGGTTGAGGGAACAGGAAAGAAAAAGAGATAAGATATAATAAATTCGAAGAGAGGTTGATGAAAATCAGCCTCTTTTTTTTATTTTAGCCAAACAGAAAACAGGCTATGGAAAGACTATACAGCATATTTAAAGAGTGTAAAACAGTATCGACCGATACACGCACAATAGCACCCGGCTCGATGTTTATTGCATTGAAAGGCGATAACTTTGATGCAAATACAATGGTGGAGCTGGCTCTAAAGCAAGGAGCTGGCCATGTGGTGACATCCAACAGCAAATTGGAAGGTAATAGCAACATAACCGTAGTAACCGACACATTAAAAACACTTCAAGAGCTGGCCTCTTTTCATAGATCTAAACTTACAATACCAATCGTAGGCATAACCGGCACAAACGGCAAAACCACCACCAAAGAGCTGATTAGCGCGGTATTGTCATCACAACTCAAGTGTTATGCCACCAAAGGCAATCTAAATAACCATATCGGTGTTCCTCTTTCTATACTTGCCATAGATACCAGTCATCAAATTGCAGTAATTGAGATGGGAGCCAACCACAAAGGCGAGATAGAGCTGCTTAGCTCAATTGCAAGACCCACTTGCGGCGTAATAACCAACGTGGGCAAGGCTCACCTCGAAGGATTTGGTTCGTTTGAAGGGGTAAAAGAGACGAAAGCTGAGCTTTACAACAATATTAAATCATCCAAAGGTAAAATATTCATTAATGCCGATAATAAGAATCTAACAAAAATGCTTGGCAAGTATGACAATATTTTTACCTACGCCTCGTCGGGTGAAGCATCTATAATAGGAAGAGCAACCGGAGCCGATGGTGAGTTTCTGAAACTGGAATGGCATGCTAAAAATGGCAGTACAAACACTATAAGTACCAATCTTTTGGGCAATTACAACCTCGAAAACGTGCTGGCAGCCATTTCTATTGGTGTGTGGTTCAATATAACACCAGAAAACATAAATAAAGCAATAGCAGGCTATACCCCATCCAACAACAGATCGCAGAAATTGCAGACCGAGCGTAACACAATATTCCTGGATGCCTACAATGCTAACCCCAGCAGCCTGACGCTTGCAATAGCAAATTTTGCTTCGGCACCCGGCGATAAAATGCTGATTTTGGGCGGAATGAAAGAGTTGGGAATGCACTCAAAAGCTGAACATAAAGCAATTTTGGAAAATATCACCAAACTGAATTTCAAAAAGGTTATACTTGTAGGAAGCGAATTTGAGGAATTAAAGGGTCAATATCCGAATTACAATTACATCAACAATACAGTATTATTGTGCGATTATCTGGCGTCTAACCCCATTAGTGGCAGGACAATACTTGTAAAAGGATCGAGATCGAACCAACTGGAAAAGACGATTCAATTCTTATAATATTTCAGCTGATTGAAGGTTCGCCTTTTTCTGATGAAGTAGCTCCAAACGATGCTTCTGGGGAAAATCTCCGGGTGATGAAGTACGATGGCCAATGGCTTCAATGCACGTCTCTTTTTGTAATATGCAGGCGCATTGGCATGAAAGTGAAGGTGTGCTTTTACTACAGCACCAAAGAAATGAAACTCCCTTTTTGCCAAAAAATGAAGCGCTGCAACACCATCGAGCACCATACGCATAAAAAGCTTAAACCACCAAAACTTTGAATAGTCATTTTTGATAATCATAAACAAGTTATTGCGAAAGTTAAGATAGGTTTTGCGTTCATTATGCTGACTCAAAGTGCCTCCTCCAAGGTGATATACTTCCGATTGGGGTATCTGATAAATATTGTAACCACGGTTTTTCAATCTCCAACACAAGTCAATCTCCTCCATATGGGCAAAAAAATCGTTATCGAGACCACCACTCTGGTTATATAGCTTTGTGCGCACCATAAGCGCCGCCCCACTTCCCCAAAATAGAGACAACACACTATTATACTGGCCTTTATCAACCTCAAGATTATCCATAATACGTCCTCGGCAGAACGGATATCCAAACTTATCAATAAAACCACCACCGGCACCGGCATATTCAAACCTCTCTTTATTTCTGTAATCCTTTATTTTGGGCACGCAACAGGCCGCATCAGGATGCAAATCCATAAAGCCAATCAACGGTTCGAGCCAGCCGGGAGCAGGTGCCGCATCAGAATTTAAAAGCACGCAATACTCATAATCTAGTTGCGCCAAAACACGGTTATAGCCACCTGCAAAGCCATAATTACTATCAAGCACAACAGTTTTAACAGAAGGAAAGCACTTTTTGAGATACTCTATACTATCATCGGATGATGCATTATCGGCCACCACCACATCGGCAATGGATGATGGGGTATTTTCAACAACAGCAGGCAAAAACTCCTCAAGCAACTTACGGCCGTTCCAGTTAAGAACAACAACAGCTGTGCGGCATCCGTCATTTATATTTTGTGCAGGCATCGGCATATATTTATCATACAATAATTACCCTAAAGATGGCAAAAAAGGTTATAATTTAGCTCTTTTATCAAATTTCTGTGCTATAATACTTGCTATTATTAACTGTATGGTGTGAAATATCATCAATGGCAGCAGAATAACACCCACATTGGCCGATTGAGGGAATAGCACCTTAACCATTACAGTGCCGTGCACCAGCGATTTTTTTGTACCACAAAACACAACAGCAATTCTATCTTCAATACTAAACCTCATCAGTCGCGATAAAAAATTGACAATGAAGAAAATCACAAAAAACAGAACAGCCATTGCAGTAGTAACCATCAAAATTTCAGCAAATGAGTATCCATCAAACATATTATTATAGAAAGAGGCACAAAAAGAGGTGTAAACAATAAGCAAAATTACTGATTGATCAAA
>CAZWOA010000009.1:41429-48429 GCA_964635545.1 uncultured Marinilabiliaceae bacterium | reverse complement strand
ACCACCGAAGAGGATACAGTGGAAGGCAATGCAGCAAGGAAAAAAGTGCCAAGCCACAGAAGATTATCATCTACGTTAGGCACCAACTTCATCAATAGAAATATCAAAAGAGGGAAAATAAGAAACGTCGAAACTTGAATAGTGACATGAAGCCGCCAATTCGACAAATCTTCCTTAAGCTTTGACGGACTGAGTTTTAGTCCATAGAAAAAGAAAATTAACGATACTCCCCATTCAGCAATATCGCCAAGATTAAAAGCACCATCGTAAGCACCGGGAGCTGGCCATAGCCAGGCCAGAAAAATCATCGCCACAAGTAGAACCACAAAGCCATCAATGCCCATCTTCATAAGCAGACGATTAATGTGCTCTTTAGCAATCAACTTATTGTTAGTTAACGACATCAGGCGATAAAGTTATCAGCAATACATATCAAAGAGTGCGCGGTTTGGCAAACTTCCATCTCTTATGCGACCATAACCAGAGGTGGGGAGTTGCTTTAATCATCGACTCCAGATGCTGCATATAAGCCTTGGTGATTTCAAGCTCTTCTGTATTTTTGACATCATCAAACAGAGGCACAATTTTAACCAGATAGCGACCCCTCTTGGGTTTACTCATCTCAAAATAGACCACCACATCGTTGGTTTTTTGCGCAATCTTCTCCGGACCAAGTATCACAGGCGTATTTTGATTGAGAAAAGGCAGATAAGTCATCTTTTCACTTCTGGCAGGCGACTGGTCGGCAATAAGCCCCATAACATAGCGGGTTCCACTCTTTTTCATGGTTAGAATTTCGCGCAAGGTATCTTTCATGGCAATATTCACATTACCAAAGCGGCTGCGAAGATTAAGCATCAGCTTATCGTAACTTTTATTTTTAAGCGGTCTATACACATCGCAACCCTGGGCAGTGATAAACATATTGATGGCAGGCACATACTCCCAGTTTCCATAATGCCCAAGAATAGCAATTACATCGCGCCCCTGCTTATTTACCTCTTCGAGATATTCCACATTTTCAAACCTCACCCTCTTCTGCATCTCCTTGCGCGATACCGACATCAGCTTAATGGTTTCGATAAGAGTATCGCAAAAATGCCTGTAGAAATCATGCCTGATTTTAGTGAGCTCTTTTTCTGATTTTTCGGGGAAAGAGTATTTTAAATTTTCAATTATTACCCTCTTCCTATATCCTATCATTCTGATAATCAAGTAAAGAGAATCGGAAAACCTATATAACACCCAATAGGGCAAAAGGCTGAAAAGTCGATAAATGGGCAACGCCAGGTAGAATCGAAATTGATCCATTACTTATAAAATGATGATTGAACTACTTTTTGAAATTCTCCGAACACCTTTCCATTTGCGGCAACTATCTCACCACCAAACAGATAATTATCACCTCCCTGAAAATCGGAAATATCGCCACCGGCCTCTTTCACAAGCAGAATACCCGCAGCAACATCGTGGGCTTTTAGGTTATACTCATAAAAAGCATCAAACCGCCCGCAGGCAACATAGGCTAGGTCGGTAGCTGCCGAGCCCAGTCGTCGCACCCCACTGCTATGCCGCATAAAATATTGAAGCGACTCCATGTAGCCATCCATCATAGAGAAGTTATTGTAAGGAAACCCGGTTGCAATTAACGATCCGGAGACCTCTAATGTGTTGGAAACCTTGATTTTAGTGCTATTGAGATATGCACCACCATTACGCCAGGCACAAAAAAGTTCATCTTGTCCGATTTCGTACACCACTCCAATCACAATATTATCACCCTCTTTGAGCGCGATACTAATTGAAAATGGCGACACACCATGAATAAAATTCGTAGTACCATCAATAGGATCGACAATCCAATTATAAACGGCTTTTATATCGCTACGAGTACCCTCTTCGGCAATAAAACCGGCATCAGGAAGAATTTTTGCAAGAGCATCGACAATAATCTCTTCGGATTTTTTATCCATATTAGTCACAAAGTCGTTCTTCCCCTTCACAAAAACGTCGGGGCGATGCGATGCTCTCTCCTTCCGGAGAAAAAGCCCTGTGTTACGGGCAATCTCGGCCACCTTGGCGGTAATACTCTCTAAATCAGACAAACACAACATATCAAAACAAATAAAACCCAATAATTACAGGAAATTTCATGCCATAACCTTGCTCAAAAGAGTGCCGGTTACCAGCTGCTTATCAAAACTAAGACTTTTTAGCTCAACTTCCTGAATAGTATTGATTAATTTTCGGTCGTATGGAATTTCAACCTTTATATAATTCTCGGTAAACCCATGCATCATACCGTCCTCACCCGATGATTCAAGGAGCACACGGGAAGTGGTGCCAATATATTTACGATAGAAATTAATACGTTTCTCTTCGGATAATTCCAACAATAGATGACTACGGCGATTACGCTCAGGCACAGGCACTTTGCCATCCATTTTTATGGCAAGAGTGTTGGGCCGCTCAGAGTAGGTAAACACATGCAACTGGGAGCCATCGATAGCTGAAAGAAAATCGTAAGTCTCCTGAAAATACTCTTCTGTTTCGCCATTTACACCCACAATAACATCTATACCGATAAAAGCATGAGGTATAACACGCTTGATATGCTCGATGCGCGATGCAAAAAGCTCACGATTATACTTGCGCTTCATCAGTTTGAGTACCTCGTTCGATCCCGACTGGATGGGTATATGAAAATGTGGCATAAAGCGTTGTGACTGAGCCACAAAATCAATAATTTCATCAGTCAGCAAGTTTGGCTCAATGGATGAAATCCTGAAACGCTCAACTTCCTCAACTTTATCAAGCTCTTTAATAAGGTCAAAGAAAGTCTCTCCATTTTTATGTCCGAAATCACCAATATTAACGCCCGTAAGCACAATCTCACGCGCACCCTTCAATGCAGCCTGTCGAGCTTGTTCAACGGTATTTGCAACACTATCACTGCGGCTTTTGCCCCTCGCCAGCGGTATGGTGCAATAGGAGCAAAAATAGTCGCATCCATCCTGAATCTTCAAGAATGAACGAGTGCGATCGCCCGATGAAAAAGACGGCTTAAACTCCTTATCCTTAAGTATTTCGCCCGCTATGATACGTGCCGTACCAGTTTTTTGAATCGAGTCGAGATGCTTAAGAATATCTGTTTTTTCGTTAGAACCCAATATTAAGTCAACGCCCTCAATCTTGGCAATTTCGCCAGGCTTAAGCTGTGCATAACAACCTGTTACCACAACGTATGCATTAGGATTCTGGCGGATTGCCCTATTAATAGCGTTTCTACACTTCTTATCTGATAAATCGGTTACCGAGCAGGTGTTGATAACATACACATCCGCAACCTGATTATAACCCACTTTTTGAAATCCCGCCTCAAGCATTTTACGCGATATACTGGAAGTTTCGCTAAAGTTAAGCTTACAGCCAAGCGTATAAAATGCCACCTTCTTCTGCTCAAATATTGTTTGATCAATCATTCCCCGTGTTTTATATGGTGCTCAAAATTAGTGAATGTCTGCAACTGGTGCAAACATGATGCCATGTTGCATAAAACACGGGGAGTGATAATTTGTTCGCTATAGCAGGTCGGACGCGAGTTCGGCCAAGTAACTTCTTTCACCCTTCACCAGATTAATATGTGCAAAAATATCCTGCCCCATCATCTTATCGGTAAGATATGACAAACCGTTGGAGTGCATATCGAGATATGGCGAGTCGATTTGTTGCATGTCGCCGGTAAACACCATTTTGGTTCCTTCGCCTGCCCGTGTGATGATTGTCTTTATCTCATGAGGTGTAAGGTTCTGTGCCTCATCAACAATAAAAAACACGTCGGACAAACTTCGTCCGCGAATATAGGCCAAAGGTGTAATTACGAGTTGCTGATTCTTAACAAGGTCGTCAATCATCATGTTTTCACGACTTTGCGCCGAATGACGACTCTTAATCACTCCCAGGTTATCGAATAGAGGCTGCATGTATGGTCCTATTTTATCGTCAACACTACCCGGCAAGAATCCGATATCGCGATTGGATAGCGGCACAATAGGCCTGGCGAGTAAAATCTGCTTATATTGGTTCATCTGCTGAATGGCTGCCGCCAATGCAAGAAGAGTTTTACCGGTACCCGCTTTTCCCGTGAGTGAAACCAATTGAATTTCAGGATTTAGCAGTGCATTTATCGAAAAAGCCTGCTCGGCATTACGGGGTTCGATACCGTAAGCACCTTGTTTTTCAACCTTCACCACCAGTTCTGAGAATGGATCATAGTAGGCCATCACACTCTGACTGCCATTCTTAAGAATCAGATATTGATTGGCTATCAAGCCTGTTTCCAGCGGAAAATCATCAGCAGGAATAGCCTTTTTACTATATAGTTCTGAAATTATCTGAGTATCAAAATTATCTATTACCTCAATCTCTTTTGTGATATGATCGATATCCTTAACCTTGTCATTTTCATAATCTTCGGTAAAAAGTCCCAGCGATTTCGCCTTCATCCTAAGGTTGATATCCTTAGAGATAAGGGCTACATACCTATCAGGAAATTTATTTTTGATGAAGAGCGAGATTGCAAGTATCCTGTGGTCGGGAGTTTTCTCATAGAAAGACTCTTCCATCTCCTTGGGAAAAGGTTTTCCGGTAGCAACAAATAGCCTGCCGCCCTCATCGCCCAGTGGAACACCGTCGGCAAACAGTGCCTCACCAGCGAGATTATCCATTTGACGCACAAACTCGCGCGCCTGAAAATTAATCAGTTCATTACCCTTCTTGAACTTATCAAGTTCTTCGAGAACCACGATGGGAATCACCACATCATTATCTCTAAAGTTGAAAATGCAGGCATGATCGTGCAACAGCACATTAGTGTCGAGTATAAAAATTTTGCTGCTCATGATTTTCAGGTTTTTATTTCTATAAATATACCTAAAAAGATGGATTGATGTGCTAAAAGATAATATTTTTGTTTCCAAACAAATAAATAAGTCATCTACCGGCATATAAACAAATCTGAAATGAACTATACCGAAACATTAGAATACCTGTTCAGCCAGTTGCCAATGTACCAGCGCGTAGGACAGGCCGCCTATAAAGCCAACCTTGATAACACTCTGAAACTCGATAAATACTTCGACCATCCGCACAACTCATTCCGCACCATACACGTGGCCGGCACCAACGGTAAAGGATCCACATCGCACTCATTGGCAGCAATACTGCAAAGCGCAGGTTATAAAACAGGCTTATATACATCGCCACACCTAAAAGACTTCAGGGAGCGCATACGGGTAAACGGGGAGATGATATCCGAAGAGGCAGTGGTCGATTTTGTGGCAAAACACAGCAAGATACTTGAAGAGATTGAGCCGTCATTCTTTGAGATGAGTGTGGCTATGGCGTTCGACTATTTCAGATCGCAAAATATCGACATAGCCATAGTAGAAGTGGGCATGGGTGGCCGCCTCGACAGCACCAACATTATTTCGCCCGACTTATCGATAATAACAAATATCGGTCTCGATCACACTGCCTTTTTGGGCAACACACGTGCCAAAATTGCTGCCGAAAAAGCAGGTATCATCAAATCGGGCACTCCCGTAATTGTGGGCCAACGGAACCCAGAAACAGATAATGTATTTATGAAGCATGCCCAAGCCGCCGAAACAAGCTTGATTTTTGCAGAAGATGTATATAGCGTATCGTGGGCAGCATACAACATTGCCCGAAACCAGGTTTTCAACATCTCATGTGATGAAAAACCCGCCTTCAGCAATCTGGAACTTGACTTGAAAGGTTACTATCAACGCAAAAATATAGTTACAATACTTGCCGCTGTAGATATCCTGAAACTCAAGGGCTACAAAATATCGGAAGAAGCGTTGCGCAATGGGCTATCTTCGGTTACAAAACTTACCGGACTGATGGGACGCTGGCAGGAATTAAGCTACAACCCGTTAATGGTAGCCGACACAGGTCATAATGAGCACGGCGTGAAAGAGATAGTGGAGCAGTTAGCCAATACGCCATACAAGAAACTTCATATTGTGTGGGGCATGGTAAATGACAAAGATCCGGTTGCAGTACTTAGTCTGCTTCCCAAAGATGCGACATATTACTTCACGCGGGCATCCATACCGCGCAGTTTAGACTCAGAAACACTAAAAACACATGGTGAAAATTCAGGATTATCGGGTTTAAATTACCCCACCGTGAAAGAAGCGATGGCAGCGGCAAAAAAAAATGCAGATGTTAACGATTTGATTTTCATAGGAGGAAGCACATTTATTGTTGCAGATGCGCTAAATATTTTATAAAAACATTTGGAGGTAATAATTCCAAATCATATCTTTGCATCGCTTTTGAAAGGAAAAAGCAAATAAATATTGGGGCGCTTAGCTCAGCTGGTTCAGAGCATCTGGTTTACACCCAGAGGGTCAGCGGTTCGAATCCGTTAGCGCCCACAGCTCAATATTTAACAAAACATTAGGGCACTTAGCTCAGCTGGTTCAGAGCATTCCGTTTTAAAACGGAAGTGGTCAGCGGAGTTAAGTAATAAAAAACATTGGGGCGCTTAGCTCAGCTGGTTCAGAGCATCTGGTTTACACCCAGAGGGTCAGCGGTTCGAATCCGTTAGCGCCCACAGATAAAAATCCTGATTATCGAAAGATAGTCAGGATTTTTGCGTTTTGCACAACCTGATAGCTATTGAGAGATTCACTCTTTCGCTGTTCTGCAACTTGGCTATCCATATGTTTATCGTACCGATTTCTATTAACAGTAACGAGTGAGTTGGTGGGTTAGTTTTTAGAATGCCCAAATACCAATTGTGCTGTCCTACGGACAGTAATCCATTGTGCCACATCCCGTGGGTTGAAACCCACGGTTAACCTTGATTAGGCTCTACGAGCCGATGAGCATGATGGAAAAATGAAGATATAGCTATTTGATGATATTCATTAGAGCACAACTTTCTAGTCCCCATTTTTTCGTAATT
>CAZWOA010000009.1:34437-41329 GCA_964635545.1 uncultured Marinilabiliaceae bacterium | reverse complement strand
CGTAATTCGTAATTCAACTAACTACCGCCCCGTCGCTTCTCATCCCGCTACTTCAAATAGACTTTTTAAGCTCTTAACACTAAATTTTTCAATAAAGTTGCTAATTTTACATAGCTTAACACTTTCACTAAAAAGGGCTCGGGTTATGAAATATTATTCTTCAATTATATTGCTTCTATTAATTTCTTCATGGTCATCTGCTTATTGTTTCTCAAAGGATTCACTTCGTAAGGAATTATCCTTTGCCATGAATAACAAGGAGAAATACATCAAAGCCAAACAAGATAAAATAGTGGAGCTTAAAACTCTACTTAGCATTGAAAACATACGCCCCGAGCAGGAATTCGACATAAACATGCGCCTATTTAGTGAGTATGAAAAATATGCTACCGACTCGGCAACACAGTATATGACAAGGAATGTAAGATTAGCCAATACGCTGAACAACAATAAATTACTTCTTGAATCGCAATTATTATTGGCTTCAATCTATTCTACCAAAGGACAATACATAGAGTCGGCCAATATACTCGACAAGGTTAAAGAGCTACCATTGGATACTGCACAACGAGCCTTGCTTTACGAGACTTACTCTGTGTTTTTCAGCCATTACGGGCAGAGCAATGGCGATTATGAATATTACCGAATGAGCTCTGAATATCGCGATTCGCTATTGTCAATGCTTCCTGAAAATTCTATGAAATACAGGATAGAATATCTTAAGCGATTGATATATAGCACCTCCGAAGATTTTGAAGTTGTTAATGAAAATGCACTTTCCATTCTTAATGAACTCACTGATAATGACCCCGATAAAGCCGTAGTAGCCTTTCTTTTAAGCGAACTATACAAACAAAGGGGTGACGAGCAGAACCAGGAGTTATTTTTAATGATGTCGGCCATAACTGATATAAAAAACTGCATACGAGACAATGCGTCATTACAAAGTTTAGCACTTGTATATTATAAGCAAGGAGACATCAAACAGGCCTATAGCTTTATGCAAGAAGCTGTTAACGATGCCGTATTCTGCAATGTCCGTTATCGCACAGTAGAAGCATCATCCTCCTATCCCATAATTAATGCGCTATTCAACGAAAATCAAAAAAAACAACAGTTGCAACTTATGAGTTACCTTGTGATGATTAGTATTCTCTCGTTAATACTCATCATTGCAGTAGTGTTTGTATATTTCCAACTGAAAAAAGTAGCCCGCATCCGTAAGAAACTCTCACAATCTAATGAAGAGCTCAACAGACTGAATGCCGACCTGAATAACGCCATTGATAACTTGCAGGAGGCAAACTACATCAAAGAGGAGTATATTACCCATTTCTTCGACCGCTGCTCGAGCTATATCGACAAACTTGGCGAATACAAGAAATCGCTTGCCAAGTACGCTTCTACCAGCCAGTTAGATGAACTTTTCAAAATGATAAAATCGAATACAATTATAGATGATGAAGTTGAAGAGCTTTACAAAACATTCGACACAATTTTTCTTAATCTTTATCCGTCATTCATCGATGAGTTTAATGCACTCCTTATTCCGGGAGAAGAAATTTTGCCAAAACATAGCGATATGCTCAATACAGAACTGCGCATATATGCACTTATCAGGTTAGGAATTACCGACAGTGTGAAAATTGCAAGTTTTCTTCGTTATTCGCTACGCACTGTTTATAATTATAGAACCAAAATACGCAACAAAGCCGCAGGCAAAAGAGATGATTTCGAGAACTTAGTAGCTCAAATAGGCATAGGAAATGTTAGGAAACCTTAATTTCACACTATATTTTTAGTACTTTTTTACATTTTTTAAATATTGTTTTTAGCTGATAATCAGATACTTAATGTTTGTAAGTTAGTACTTTTTTACACAATACAAAAATTTGGGCTTGATAATGGGGTAATTTAGCTATTGTGAATTTTCAGCAACAGGAACGTTCATTTCAAGAAAAGTTAAATTTAATACCATATTTTATGAAGCAATCATTTGTAAAAAAGAATCTACTCCTTGCTTTAGGTATTTTGCTTATTTCGATGTGGGGACACATTCCTGCATTGGCACAAAATAGCGAACCTATAAAAGTTGAAGGAAAAATCACCGATTCCCAAACAGGAGAAGCACTTATTGGTGCAACGGTGATGCCTAAAAACGACATCTCAAAAGGTACTATTACCAATGTGGATGGCAATTACTCATTAACAGTTGAAAGAGGCACCGTTTTGGTGGTATCATTTATCGGATATCAGCAAAAAGAGGTTACCGTATCGTCATCAATTCTGAATATCATACTTGAAAGTGATACAAAAGATATTGACGAGGTGGTTATTATCGGTTATGGCTCGGTGAAACGTAAAGATGTTACCACAGCCATATCAACCGTTAGCACCAAAGATATAGACCGCAGGCCAATAGTATCGGCTGGGCAGGCTATTCAAGGACGTGCGGCGGGTGTCTCTGTTATCCAGCCCAATGGTGCACCAGGTGGTGAAATATCAATACGCGTGCGTGGAACTACCTCATTCAATGGAAGCAACGACCCTCTATATGTTGTTGACGGTGTGCCTGTTGACAACATCAACTTCCTGTCGCCCAACGACATATCGGACATGCAGGTGCTAAAAGATGCATCATCGGCAGCCATTTACGGTTCGAGAGCCGCCAACGGTGTGATAATCATATCAACCAAAACCGGAAAAACAAACGATGCCAAAGTTACATTAACTGCACAGCTTAGTTTCAATAAACTTGCCAATAAAATCAATTCACTGAATGCGGCACAATACAAAGAACTTCAGGATGAGATTGGCATCATATCGGTACCAACGGGAACTACTGATATTACTGATTGGTATGATGAAGCCTACCAGACAGGAATTGCCCAGAATTACCAATTTTCGGTGTCCGACGGTACAGAGAAACTTCGTTATTACCTATCGGCAGGTTATACAGATGAAAAAGGAGTATTGAATGCAGCTTATTTCAAACGATATAATTTCAGGGCTAACGTTGATAATCAGGTACGTAGCTGGCTAAAAGTTAGTGCCAATGTTTCCTATTCTGATAACAACCAGAACGGCATCACTACCGGATTCGGTTCCAACCGTGGAGGTATAGTACTGTCGGTAATCAATCTACCCACAAGCATACCTGTGAAAGATGAGACTACAGGGCTTTACAACCGCGTGTTTTATGGTTTGAATATTGCAAACCCAATCGAGAACATGAATAACGGCAAAAACAACTCAAATAAGGAGACACGCCTTATCGGTTCGGGAAGCATGCTCTTTACCATCTTGCCAGAGTTAACTTTTAAATCATCATTCACACTCGACCGCCGCAACGGGCTTGATACCGGTTTTACACCTCCGGTTCATGCAGCCGACCGTGACGACTGGGGCAGTGGATGGGACAACCGCAACGTGAATACCGTGCTTACATTCGATAATGTGGCCACATACACCAATTCGTGGAACAAAAATAACATCGAGATAATGGCAGGTTCATCATGGACCGATTCCGACTACACAAACAGCTACATAAGCGGTTCGCACTATCTGTCATCGGCTATCAAAACCCTTAATGCAGCCAATAAAATATCGTGGGATGGCACAGGCACAGGTGGCTCGCAATGGGGCATCATGTCATACTTCGGACGTGCGGCTTACAATTTCGACAGCAAATATCTGGTGACAGCCAACATACGTATGGACGGTTCGTCAAAACTTCATCCCGACCACCGCTGGGGCACATTCCCTTCATTCTCGGCTGCATGGCGCATGTCGTCTGAAGAGTTTATGAGCAGCTACGACTGGATTGACGACTTGAAAATACGAGGCGGCTGGGGACAAACGGGTAACCAATCGGGAATAGGCGATTATGCTTATCTCCAACGATATAACATACAACGTCAACAGTGGTTTACATCAGGAAACGACAATGCATTGCCAATCATTAGTCAGGCAAACCTTCGCACGCCCGACTTGAAATGGGAAACCACATCGCAAACCAATATCGGTGTTGATATTACAGTGCTAAGAAACAGGCTTACATTTGTGGCCGATTACTACTACAAATATACCCGCGATATGCTTATGTGGGTGAGCCTTCCATCGGGTGCTGCGGCTGCCAACACCATACAGCGTAATGAGGGCGAAATGTCAAACCGTGGTTTTGAATTCACCGTATCGTCAAGAAACCTTACAGGTCCACTTAGCTGGGATACCGACTTCAACATATCGTTCAACCGCAACAAACTTGAAAAACTGGAACTTCAGAAAATATATTCTGATGGAAATACCAGCGACGTGTTGCACGAGCCAGTGGTGAGAAACCAGCCCGGACGCTCACTTGGTGGTTTCTACGGATATATAAGTGATGGCGTGGATCCTGAAACTGGCGAACTTATGTACCGCGACATTACCAAGGATGGTAAAATTACATCTACCGACCGCACATATATTGGCGATCCAAATCCAGATTTCACATTCGGGTTAACCAATAATTTCTCATGGAAAAACTTCAACTTATCGGTGTTTATACAGGGATCGTATGGTAACGACATCTACAATGCGTCGAAAATAGAGACCGAAGGTATGTATGATGGTAAAAATCAATCTACTAACGTATTGAAGCGATGGAGGATTCCCGGCCAGCATACCAGCGTACCCAAAGCAGGATTCGACCTCAAAAACTCATCCTACTTCGTTGAAGATGGTAGCTACCTGAGAGTTAAGGACGTATCATTATCCTACAATTTCAGGGGCGAAATTCTAAAACGCTTAGGAGTATCAAAAATACAGCCATATTTCACCGCATCCAACCTACTCACCTGGACCAACTACTCAGGAATGGACCCCGAGGTTAACCAGTGGGGAAACAGCGGCGCGGTTCAGGGAATCGACTGGGGCACATACCCACATAGCAGGTCATTCGTGTTTGGTGTAAATGTTGAATTTTAATTGATTACAGTATGAAACTAAAATATATATATCTTGGATTGGTTGCCTCTCTATTGATGATGTGGCAAGGATGTTCGCTCGGTTACGACCCAATCGAGGCCTATTCGGATGTTACCGAAGGCATTGACGAACAAGGGAAAGAGGTTGTTTTCAAGGATAAGGCGGCAGTGGTAAGCCATGTGCAATCATTCTACAAAACACTGAAAGACAGACAGGAACACTGGTATCTCGACCTAATGCTGATTGCCGAGTCGCACTCCGACAACGCTTATGCAGGAGCACCCAATGCTGAAGTTCTGCCATTTGAAAACAACTCTATTGAAGGTTCCAACTCGGTTATCGACCGCGACTGGAGTCGGTACTTGGCCGACGTGGCATTGGCCAACAAGCTGATTGTAAACATTGATGATGTAACTGATGCAGCACTCACCGCAGCCGAACGCACCGAATACAAAGCGATTGCCAAATTATTCCGCGCAATGGTATATTTCGATATGGTTCGACTTTGGGGTAGTGTGCCCGTTATTACAACCGTGGCAGGCGATATCACTTCCGAATCGATAGGCGAGGTATATCCGCAGTATTTCCCTTCTCAAAATACAGAAGAAGAGGTGTACCGCCAGATAGAGCAGGATTTGCTCGACGCACTTGAGGCGGCACCAAACCGTAGCAATAACGATAAAACGATTCTATCCAAATCGGTAGCCAGAGCACTACTTGCAAAAGTGTATGCCGAGAAACCTATTCGCGACTATGACAAGGTAATTCTTTATGCCGACCAATTGGCAGCCGATGGTTTCGAACTGGTTGAAGATTACAGCGACCTATTTGGAATGAATGAGGACGTTAGCGACACAAAAATGCGCAACACCAAAGAATCAATCCTTGAAATACAATATTTCGTTGGCAGCGGAAACTGGGTTACATGGATGTTTGGTCGCGACCTCATCAACTGGAACTCCAACTTCTCGTGGACAAAATGGGTTACCCCGTCGCGCGATCTTATCGCAGCCTTCACAAACGAGGGCGACACCAAACGGATGAATGAATCGATAGTTTACTACAAATGCGACTGGAGCAACTACTATCCTAAAGATAACTATCCGTTTATGTATAAATGCCGCTCGGCTTACAGCAGCATCATCAAATTCAGATATGCCGACATACTTCTGCTTAAAGCTGAGGCACTGGTATTGAAAAGCTCGCCCGACTTAGCTTCAGCAGCAGCAATTATCGACCAGATACGCCAACGCGTTAATCTACCAAAACTTACCTCTACAGCTAAGGCAAGCCAATCGTCGATGCTTGATGCACTGTTGAAAGAGAGAAGGCTTGAGATGGCTTTCGAAGGTCAGCGCTGGTTTGACCTGGTGCGCCTCGATAAAGTGGAAGCGGTAATGAACCCATTATGGTCGCGCGACTCAGGACGTAAAGAGATGAAATATGCATTTGGTGCCGATTCTTACCGCTTGCCAATTCCGCAAGCCGCTATGGATCAAAACCCGAATCTTGTTCAAAACCCTGGATATTAATTTGTTGATATGATGATTAGATTTAAAAATATAGCATTTTTCGCGGTCTTACTTGGCTTTTTCTTCAGCAGCTGCGGATGTAACGACTCAAAGAGCAGTGTTGAACCCGATAATCCGCCTGCCGAAGAGGGCGACGTAACGGTGTATGTTACCAAGGCCGACCGTTCGCTCGACCTAACCAAGCAGAGCACAGCTATAAAGGAGGGCAGCAGCATGTCGCCACTCAACATCACCCTCGACCCGGCAACCCGTTACCAGACGATGGATGGATTTGGCGCAGCAATAACAGGCTCTACATGCTTCAACCTTATGAAGATGACTCATGCCAACCGCACTAAGTTTCTAAAAGAGACCTTTTCGGAAACCGAAGGATTGGGAATGAGCTACATACG
>CAZWOA010000009.1:29971-34337 GCA_964635545.1 uncultured Marinilabiliaceae bacterium | reverse complement strand
GGCAACTCGGCATCGCTCTATATGGGTTGGGAAGAGCAACTTGCATTTGTAAAAAACGGGTTGGGACCAAAATTGCGTGACGCAGGATTGGATACCAAGATTTATCTTTTCGACCATAATTATAACTACGACAACATCAGCAGTGAGCAAGGTTATCCTGCCAATATTTATGCTGATGAAGAGGCATCGTCGTACGTTGCCGGTGCTGCATACCATAATTATGGCGGAAACAGGGAAGAGCTGCTCAATATCAGGGAGAGACATCCCGATAAAGAGCTCATATTCACCGAAACATCCATCGGAACCTGGAATGATGGTCGCAACCTATCTCTAAGACTGATGGAAGATATGCAGGAGGTGGCTCTGGGAACTGTAAACAACTGGTGTAAGGGGGTGATTGTATGGAACTTAATGCTCGATACCGATTTGGGGCCAAATCGTGACGGCGGCTGCCAGACCTGCTATGGCGCGGTGGATATCGACAGTAAAAACTATACTGCCATCACCCGAAATTCACACTATTACGTCATTAGTCATCTGTCGTCGGTGGTTAAGCCGGGAGCAGTTCGCATAGCCACCAAAGGCTACAGCGCTGATGGCATTATGACTTCAGCTTTCGAGAATCCCGACGGCTCATATGCTTTCGTAATTCTTAACCGCACCGAGGGAAGCAAAAAAATTAGCGTAAGTAGTGCTAACGGCTACTTCACCTATGATGTCCCCTCCTATTCGGTTGCTTCATTCAGATGGAAAAACTAAAAATCAAACATTATGAAAATCACAAAATATCTTTTCTACTTACTGTCGTTCACAGCAATATTTTCTGCTTGTTCGGATGATGAAAAAGGACCGGGAAACCCTATCCTTGATGTTAAAACACAGTTTGGAGCTGCCTACTTTGGCGATAGCATTCCTTTCGCACTCAATGTTTCCGACCAGGATGGGGTGCCACTATCAACTGTGAAGCTAAAACTCTATTTTGACGAGGAGGTGGTATCAGAAAAAACCATCAGAACAAAAACATACGGCGACTACTCCGGAAAATTGTTCGTTCCTTATTTTGCCAATATTCCCAACGGCACTGCACGTCTTGAGATTGCGCTTCAAAACATTAATATGACAATTGATAAGAAGTCAATCGACATGAACCTATCCCGCCCCGATTTTCCATTCATTAAATTGGTTAGTGGTGGTCAGGAGTATAAGTTGGATCGTATTGACTTGTACCAATATGAAATCACACAAGACTTTTCGGCCAAAATGCCCGGCTATATTGTGGCTCCGGCTTATGGAAATAACGGAAATGAGATAACTTTCGGATGGGAAAATGATGCAATAGTAGAAAATTCTCAAAATGAGATTCCATTTTCAAATATTCCGGGCGTTTACACTCTTAGTTTCAACACGTTAACCTATGCAGCAGAACCATTTATTACAGCTTATGCCATAAATGGCCAAGCTATGCACCGCATTGATGATGAGCACTATAACATAAACTTAAACATAACACAAGGCGAGACCCTTGAGGTTAGCGGTATTGATGATTTTGAAAACTGGTGGATTGACCCCGACTTCTTTACCAAGGGCGAAGATGGAAAACTTACATTCCTGCCGAGCACAGGCGAATACCGCATTACTGCTGATTTTGAATACAGCTACCTATATGTGGAAGTAATGAAAAACGGCAGTACGGCAAGCCTGCAAGAGGATGGCACCGGAGCAATATGGATTATTGGAGACAGCCAGGGCAAACCAACCAAATCACTTACAGGCTGGAATCCTGATATTGCCCTTAGCATGGCTCCAATGGGCGGAGGTAAGTATCAAACCACCTTTGTGGCTGGTAAAACCATAGAAAGCGAAAGAATTAATTTCGTATTCTTTTTCGGGAAAGGCTGGACAAGCTCTTTCAATCCCGATAATATGACCGTTCAAGGCGACATCGTGCGCATGGGTACCGGAAGCACCGCCAGTGGTGGCAACGGCATCGACCGCGGCAATATCGCTCTTGCCGAAGGAAAAACTTTAACCGTTGGCAAATCATACGTCTTCGTGGTTGATGTTTCAGCCGGAATCGACAATGCAATACTGACTGTTACCGAGAAGTAATTACTGATATTTAAAGGTTTACCGGGCTAAACTTGTCCCGGTAAACCTATTTTTATTAAATAAATATCTTAAATTTAGACTTATAAAACTAAATTATTATGACGAAACTATTTCTGATATCAATGCTATTCGCCATATCGCACGGCTTATATTCTCAAAAATCTACTCCTGCCTATCTCGACTCTTCAAAAGATATTGAAGTGCGTGTGGAAGATGCACTTAAGCGCATGACCTTGCAAGAGAAGGTAGCAATGTGCCATGCACAATCAAAATTCAGTTCTGCCGGAGTGCCACGACTTGGAATACCCGAGGTGTGGATGACCGACGGCCCGCATGGCATAAGGGCTGAAGTGATGTGGGATGAGTGGGATCAGGCAGGATGGACCAACGATTCGTGCATAGCATTTCCTGCACTCACTGCGCTGGCAGCCACATGGGATCGTGATCTATCCTTGCTTTATGGCAAAAGCATAGGCGAAGAGGCGCGTTACCGCAAGAAAGACGTACTCCTCGGCCCCGGCGTAAACATCTATCGCACACCACTTAACGGTCGCAACTTCGAATATATGGGAGAAGACCCGTTCCTTGCATCACAAATGGTGGTTCCCTATATTAAAGGAGTTCAGCAGAATGGAGTTGCAGCCTGCGTAAAACACTATGCGCTTAATAATCAGGAGATTGACCGACATACAGTAAATGTGGTGGTTGACGACCGTACCCTATATGAAATTTACCTGCCGGCCTTTAAAGCGGCAGTGCAAGAGGGAGGTGCATGGTCTATTATGGGTGCTTACAATAAATACCAAAACCAGTGGGCGTGCCAAAACAAGCGTTTGCTCATCGACATCTTACGCAATGAGTGGGGTTTCGACGGCACTGTAGTTTCCGACTGGGGTGGTGTAAACAATACGCACGAGGCTATTTACAACGGTCTCGACATGGAGTTTGGCACTTGGACTGACGGCCTCAACGAAGGAGCCAGCAATGCTTACGACAACTACTACCTTGCACAACCATTCCTGAAACTGTTGCGTTCGGGCGAAGTGGATGAGTCGCTGGTTGACCAGAAGGTGCGCAACATACTTCGCATGATTTTCCGCACTTCAATGAATACCAACCGCCCCTGGGGTTCATTCGGATCACCCGAGCATGGCAAAGCAGGACGCACAATTGCCGAAGCCGGAATAGTGCTTCTGAAAAACAGCAACAACACACTGCCTCTCAACCTCAACAACACTAAAAAAATTCTTGTGGTGGGCGAAAATGCCATCAAAGCAATGACTGTCGGTGGCGGCTCATCATCACTAAAAGCAAAATATGAAATATCACCACTCGACGGAATTAAGATGCGCGTGGGCAACAACGCTGAAGTTACTTACGCCCGGGGTTATGTGGGGCATGTAGGCGGTGAATACAACGGAGTTGTGTCGGGGCAGGATTTAACTGAGAGCCGCTCGCAAAAAGAGCTTACAAATGAAGCTGTCAATTTGGCCAAAAACTCTGATTTGGTTATATTTATTGGCGGACTCAACAAGAGCGATGGGCAGGACAGCGAGGGTAACGACCGCAAAGAACTGGAGTTGCCGTATCAGCAGAACGAACTTATTTCACAACTGGCAAAGGCCAATAAAAACCTGGTGGTTGTGAATATATCGGGTAATGCAGTGGCTATGCCGTGGGTTAAAGATGTGCCGGCAATCATCCAATCGTGGTACAACGGCTCGGAATCGGGCTCTTCATTGGCGTCAATCATTATGGGCGACGTTAACCCATCGGGCAAGTTGCCGTTCAGCTTCCCCGTGAAACTTAATGATGTGGGTGCACACAGACTGGGAGATTACCCCGGAAGCGGCGAAATTGAGTACCGTGAGGGAATTTTTGTTGGTTATCGCTGGTTTGAGAAGGAGAAAATAGAGCCTCTTTTCCCATTTGGTCACGGATTGAGCTACACAACATTTAGTTATGGCAAGGCAACTATCAGCCAAAAACGAATGAGCCCTTCCGACAAAATAACTCTATCGGTGGATGTTACCAATACCGGAACCAAGGCAGGTGCAGAAGTGGTGCAACTCTATGTGCGCGACATAAAATCATCGGTTCCGCGCCCGGTAAAGGAGCTAAAAGGTTTTGAAAAAATTAATCTGAACCCCGGCGAAACCCAAAAAGTTACCTTCACCATCGATGCCCAGGCATTATCGTTTTTCGATGCCGGCAAACATGAATGGGTGGCCGAACCGGGTGAGTTTGAGCTTATTGT
>CAZWOA010000009.1:8893-29871 GCA_964635545.1 uncultured Marinilabiliaceae bacterium | reverse complement strand
GTAACCGATAAAAGTTGCGATGTACTGTTCCTTGGCAGTTCGTCAATCAACCTGTGGAACAGCATCAACAGCGACCTCTATCCGCTCAAAATAATACGCCGCTCGTATGGAGGTGCCACCATTCGCGACGCAATTTACAACTACGAGCATATCGCACAAGGCTTTAATCCTAAGGCAGTTGCAATATATTACGAGAACGACCTCGGCAACTGGAATGAAGCGATACAACCCGGCGAGATTTACGACCTTTTCAGGCTATTCATACAAATGCTACGAAATGACTATCCGAAAGCACATATTTACATAATATCCTTCAAGCCATCATTCGCAAAAATGAGCCAACTGCCCGACCAGCTAATTATCAACAGGTTACTAAGTGATTATGCTTCACAAACTCCCAATATCAGCTTCATCGACATAACAAAAACAATGTATAATGCCGACGGAAGCCTAAGAAATGATATATTTGTTGAAGATAGGTTACACCTCAACGCAAAGGGCTACAGCTTATGGACAGAAATAATCAAGCCCGTGCTATTGAACGATATAAAAATTAAACTACAAAACTGATGAGAAATCTATTTTTACTATCCTTTCTGGTAATTTTCTTCAACTCCTACTCGGAGGTAAAGTTACCTCAGATTTTTTCTGATAATATGGTAATCCAACGCGACAAGCCCATAGTGATTTGGGGATGGGCTAATGCCGGCGAGAAAGTTGAAATTCAATTTAAAGGCGCAAAATCAAAAACCACTGCCGATAAAAACGGAAACTGGAAAGTTACCTTGCGCGCCTCAGCCTTTGGCGGGCCATTTACCCTCAACGTAAAGGGAAAATCAAATAACATCACATTCAAAAATGTGCTGGTGGGCGACGTGTGGGTATGCAGTGGCCAGTCGAACATGGAGTGGCCGCTGGAATCGGCAAACAATGCTCTTGATGAGATTGCCAACGCAAAATATCCCAACATACGTCTTTTCACAGTTACAAAGGCGATGAACAACAAGCCCGAAGTTGATTTCCAGGGAACCTGGGGCGAGTGTTCACCCGAAACAGCCCCCTCATTCTCGGCAGTAGGCTATTTCTTCGGACGCGAACTTCACCGCGACCTTAATATTCCCATAGGTTTAATCAACTCATCATGGGGTGGCACCGATATCGAAACATGGACCAGCAAAGAGATGATGAAGAGCCTTCCGGAGTTCCACAACATTATAAAAGAGAGCCAGGAAGGTGATTTCAAGGCTATTCAGGAAGAAAATGCACGCAAACGTGCAGCCTTCGACAAAGCTATTGAGAATGACAGAGGACTTACAGAGCAGTGGCAGAATAAAACCCACCTATTCACCAATAAGATGAAAGTGCCGGGCAACTGGGACAGTCAAGGGCTGAGTAATATGGATGGAAGCGTTTGGTTCAGCTTCGACTTCAATATTCCTGATGCTCAAGGCAAACCAGCAAAACTATCGCTTGGTGCTATCGACGATAAAGATATAACTTGGATTAACGGCACTCAGGTTGGCACAACAAACTCCTACAGTCAGAAAAGACTCTACGAAATACCCGCCGGCATATTGAAAAACGGCAAGAACACCATCGTAGTTAATGTGGTTGACTTCACCGGTGGCGGCGGATTGTATAGCGAACCCGAAGCAGTTTATATTGAAGTGGCAGGACGCAAATATCCGCTTGGTGGCGAATGGAACTACGCCATCTCGGTTGACAGTCGTGATTTTGGCGGTCGCAACCTTGGCCCCAACTCCTACCCTTCACTACTATTCAATGCAATGATTGCCCCCATCACACAATTCCCAATCTGCGGAGCAATATGGTATCAGGGCGAGAATAATGCCTACAACCCCAAATTGTATCAAACGCTGTTTCCCAATATGATAAACGACTGGCGCACAAAGTGGAACGACCAATTTCCATTCTATTGGGTAAACCTGGCCAATTACATGGCTGCCGATATTCAACCATCCGACAGCAATTGGTCTGAGTTGCGTGAGGCACAAAGCATGACACTTTCGCTCCCTAAAACAGGTGAGGCACTCGCCATCGACCTTGGTGATGCCACCGACATACACCCGCGCAACAAGCAGGATGTGGGACGCCGTTTGGCCTTGAACGCATTGAAATACCATTATGGAAAATCAGTAATAGCATCAGGTCCGGTATTCAAATCGGCACAAGTAGAGAACGACCATATAGTACTAACTTTCAGTAACATTGAAGGAGGATTGACAGCCCACGACCGCTACGGATATGTGCGCGGATTTGCTATTGCCGGCGAAGATGGCCAGTTCGTGTGGGCACAGGCACGCATAGAGGGCGATAAAGTGATTGTATTCAGCGATAAGGTGAAACAGCCACGCCATGTTCGTTACGCATGGGGCAATAACCCCGATGATGCCAATCTGTATAACGGTGCAGGATTGCCAACCACACCATTCCGAAGCGGCAAATAACTAAGCCACTTTCTGAGTTTAATTAATTCAGAATAGCTATTTTTGTCTGCTATACTACAAACATTCGATATAATTGGAAGTATTTGCTGATATAATATTACCTGTAGCACTACCCCGACTCTTCACCTATTCCATTCCGCCCGAGATGGAGGAATCGATAGGTGAAGGCTCGCGGGTAGTGGTATCTTTTGGCAAGAAGAAATTCTACTCGGGCATAATATTCAAAATCCACAACAACAAACCCGAGAGTTACGAGGTAAAACCAATAACATCGGTTGTTGATGCACGCCCGGTGGTGCGCAAAGAGCAGCTCAACTTTTGGAGCTGGATATCAGAATATTACGTATGCTCACTCGGTGAAGTTTACAGAGCCGCATTACCATCAGGATTAAAACTGGAGAGTGAAACACGCATAATTTACAACGCCCAGTTTGAAACAGAGGATAAACTGAGCGAAAAGGAGTTTGCGGTTATCGACTTCCTATCTGCAAAAAAAATATGCTCCATACAAGAGCTGATGCTTGCTTTACCCGATTTCAACCCGCTTGCTGCGCTTAAACAACTCATCGAAAAAGAGGCGGTATTTGTAAATGAAGAGATAAAAGAGAGCTACAAACCACTCATCGAGAAATATTACGCACTTGCACCCGACTGCCGCAAAGAGGCAAAACTCGGCATGAAATTCGACCAACTGGAGCGGGCACCGCGCCAACTCGAAACACTTATGGCATTCCTCACCAAAGTAGGCGGAATGGGCAAAGCAATGCTGGGCACAACCGTTTCGCGAGAGGAGCTGCTAAAGCAACCAGGAGCGCAGGCAGCCGCCATTAACGAGCTGATAAAGAAAGAGATACTCGAAATTACCACTGGTGAAGTATCAAGACTTGCCAATAACAACAACACCGAAGCCGACCTTAACACATTGTCAGCCATACAATTAGAGGCACTTAACGGCATAGAGCAGTCATTCAATAAATTTGACACCACCCTGCTGCACGGAGTTACATCAAGCGGAAAAACAGAGATATACATACATCTGATTGACAAATACATAAGCGAAGGCAAGCAGGTTCTTTATCTTCTTCCCGAAATAGCATTAACAACACAGATAACATCGAGATTACGACACCATTTCGGCAACAAACTGGGAGTTTATCACTCCAAATTCAACGATGCCGAACGCGTGGAAGTATGGAATAACATGCTGGGCAACAACAGCTTCAATGTAATTCTTGGTGTGCGCTCATCAATATTCCTACCCTTCAGTTCGTTGGGGCTAATTATTATTGATGAAGAGCACGAAAACTCATTCAAGCAGTTCGACCCCGCCCCGCGCTATCATGCACGCGATGCTGCAATGGTACTGGCACGGCAGCATGGCGCAAAAGTGCTGCTGGGCACTGCCACACCATCAATGGAGACATACCATAACGTGCAAACCGGCAGATACGGACTCGTGGAGCTGCTAACCCGCCACGAAGGCATACAAATGCCTGAAATTGTGCCAGTTGACACCAAAGAAGCACGCCGTAAAAAACTGATGAAGTCAATCTTCTCGCCACGACTTATTGAGGCGATGCACACATCAGTAAAAAAGGGCGAACAGGTTATACTTTTTCAGAACAGACGCGGATTTGCACCATTTGTAGAGTGCTCGCAATGCGCATGGGTGCCCAAATGCAAACATTGCGACGTGAGCATGACCTACCATAAAAATCAAAATATGCTGGTGTGCCACTACTGCTCATACTCATTCGCACTTCCCGATACCTGCCATGCATGCGGCTCACCCGCACTCGACACCAAAGGGTATGGCACCGAAAAAGTGGAAGAAGAGATAAAAACCGTATTCCCCGAAGCAAGGGTTGCACGCCTTGATTTAGACACCACCAGAAGCAAAAAAGCTTTTGAAAAAATAATAGGAGATTTTGAGAATCACAACCTCGACATACTCATTGGCACACAGATGATTAGCAAAGGCCTCGACTTCGACAGAGTGAGCGTGGTGGGAATACTAAATGCCGATAATATGCTCAACTTCCCCGATTTCAGAGCCTTTGAACGAAGCTTCCAGATGATGGCGCAGGTGAGCGGACGAGCCGGCAGAAAAAACAAGCAAGGGCTGGTGATACTACAGACATCAGACGCCGAACACCCTGTGATTAAGGATGTTACCAACAACAACTTCATCAATCATTATAATCATCAACTTGCTGAGAGAGAACTATTTAAGTATCCGCCATTTTACAGACTTATCAATATAGCTGTGAAACATAAGGATAACAAAATTAACCGACAAGCTGCAAATATACTGGCAAGCAGGCTAAGAGCAGTGTTTGGAGGCAGAGTACTTGGACCACAAGAGCCGCCGGTAGCCCGCATAGCCACCTACTACATACAACGAATCATACTAAAAATTGAGAAAAAAGGCTCTCCATCAAAAGCTAAAGAGTTACTTTTGGAGGCGGTGCACGCAGTTAATGCAATGCCCGAGTACCGCCGGGTAATAATTCAGATTGATGTTGACCCATATTGACCATAATTACCATGAAGATAATAGCAGACGATAAAATACCATTCCTCAAAGGATTACTAGAACCATATTCCCAGATTACATACATGCCGGGAGCTAACACCACTCCGCAACTGGTAGCCGATGCCGACGCGCTTATAACCCGCACACGCACCAAATGCAACAAATCGCTCCTTGAAGGTAGCAGCGTGAAGATGATAGCCACTGCCACTGTTGGTTTCGACCATATCGATACCGGATATTGCGAAAATAACGGCATAAACTGGACCAATGCGCCCGGCTGCAACTCAGGGTCGGTACTGCAATATGTGGCAGCATCGTTGGCAATGCTACACCGGCAATTTAACTACCGCCTAAAGGATAAAACCATAGCAATCATAGGTGTGGGGCATGTGGGAAAAAAGGTTGAGCGACTATGTAACCTACTGGGAATGACCGTCATGCCGGTTGACCCCATCAGGGCTGAAAATGAACCTGATAAAACCTTCTTCAAATACGAGGATGCCATTAAAAAAGCCGACATAGTTACTTATCACACACCATTAACCAAGGAGGGAAAATATCCAACCTTCCATATGCTTGATAATGACACACTTCAACTATTCAAGCAGGGAGTGGTGATAATAAATGCATCACGTGGTGAAGTAACATCAACCGAAGCACTACTTAAAGGCCTGGATAACAAAACAATAGTCCACACAGTAATTGATGTTTGGGAGAATGAACCTGAAATATCACCCGAACTTCTATCCAAAACATGGATTGCCACACCGCATATAGCAGGCTACTCAGCTGACAGTAAAGCTATTGGCACACGCATGGCAGTTGAAAGTATCGACAAACACTTCAACATAGGAATGGGTAAAATCGTGATAACCGATATTCCAAAACCAGCGCACCCCACAATAACCATTAATGAAAATGAAGATTTTGAGGATATCATCACAAAACTGATACTACACACCTACCCTATTACCGAGGATGACAACCGACTTCGCACATCACCACAAACCTTTGAAAAACAGAGAGGGGAATACCCTGTACGTCGCGAATTTGAAGCATATACAGTGGTGTGCCCATCAGCAATGAAAGAGAAAATTGCCGGCTTTGGATTTATAGTAAAATAATACTAACGATGCTTGTAAAAACGCGCGGAATAGTTCTTGGCAACACCAAATATGGCGAAACAAGCATAATTGCCCACATCTATACCCAGATGCTTGGCAGGCAATCGTACATGGTAAACTCGGTGCGCACATCGAAGAAAAAGAACATGCTCGCATTATTGCAACCACTCACCATCCTTGACATGGAGGTTTACCATAAAAACAAAGGCAACCTGCACCGGATAAAAGAAATCAAAGTAAGCACACCGTTCACATCCATTCCATTCAACCCTGTGAGGAGGTCGATAGCACTTTTCACCACCGAACTGCTATCGAAAACACTACGGGAGGAGTCGCCCAACGAGCCTCTATTTCAATTCCTTACACAATCCATCCAGGCGCTCGACGAAGGGATTCCCGGCGAATATAACTTCCACTTATTCTTTATGCTTCAACTAACACGTTTCCTGGGTTTTTCGCCACACACAGGAAGTCCCGCACCCTATTTCGACCTTACAAGCGGCAGCTATTGCCCTGCCCAACCACACCACAACCACTACATAACAGGTAGCGACCTGTTAGTTTGGAACACACTGATAGAGAGCTCATTAATAGAATTAAGCACCCTAAATTGGAACAGTGCCATACGCCAGCAACTAATATCGCTCTTAGAAAGCTATTACCAGCTTCACATGCCCGGCTTCGGACACCTTAACAGCCACCATGTACTGCACCAATTATTCTGAATTACAGATTGCATTTCAGAAGAAAACAGATTTTACGATATACAATTCAAACAAATTTAAGATTTCTTGAGTTTCGTCGTAAATGAAAGGATATGAATTGTTACTCCAACGGCAATTACTCCCAACATAATTTGAAGATACCACTTTTCATTTACTACAAAAAATATGGTGTATAACATAACAATCCACAAACTGGTAATTGCAACTATTTTTATACGAAGTGGAATGGAGCGATCCTCCCTGAAACTGCGAATATAACTACCAAACACATGGTGATTTAACAGTTTATTATACAGCTTTTCTGAGCTTTTGGCATATAGAGCAGCAGTTAACAAAATAAATGGCGTGGTTGGTAATAAAGGTACAAACACGCCTATTACTCCCAAACCAAAACAGATGGAACCCAAGATAATATACACCATTTTTTTCATACTGGGGTCTAAGATAGTAAAACTGAATATTTTTTTTGAAAAAATCAGCATATTCCATACGTGTATAGCCATTTACAACTGTCATATTGTTAAAGTTGATAACCCAACCATGCGATATTAACGCAAAATAGAATGAAGTGAAGAGAGTGTGAAATTTTAAAATAGGACGGCATGATGACAAACTTAAACAAACCCAACTTAGGAATCTCCTTTTACGACGAAACGTCAGTTAAACAAATCATGTCTCTTCTGTCACTGCCTTCAATAAAGCCCGAGAGATTTTACCTTACCGGATATGAAACAATATTTTTCAATTCATCACGGGAGTTTCTTCTCGAGTCGGTGCTTTCATCGGTTATGAGTTTCGAAAAAGAGCTTCTAATCATCAAGGAATCCAATAAAGATGATATTTATGTTTCGCTATGTGAATCATTAGATATCCACTACCGAGTGATGAAGATAACCGATGGCGATATCGACTTCATAGCTCTTGAAGAGAGACTGGTTAAAAGTTTCCGTAACAGCCACGTATTGGTATCGGGTGATATACTGAAACACGGTGAGCATCTGATATTCAAACTTGGCGACCTGCTTGAGAGATACCGCAGATGCCTGATAGTGGATTGCGGCTACGACCCACTGCTGATGAAGGACGTATTCCAATATAAAGTTGACTTCATGATTGCCAATGATAACTCAACAACAGGCCATTCGGTTGTAGTTGCCCGTCGAAGCAAACTGGTGCAGGCCGAAGGAAACGCACGCAGCCGAGTGAAAGACCTATATGCTCACTGGCAAATGTCGATGAAAACCAGGTCAACCGGTATTGAACCGATGACAGCCTAATACTACTAAATGTTACAACCCATAGGAGTCGGTAAATACCGGCTCTTTTGGGTTAATGAGGTCTCACAAGTTGACACCATTGATGAATTTTGGGCTAAGACCTTGATTTCCACGACTGCCACTACCACGGGCTAAAACCACGTGGTTACTGACACAACAATTTGTGCACAACTTCACTCACCTACCAATTACAGTTCCCCCACTATCATTGGTAGCCTTGTCAACTAAAAGAAACTTACTAAACTTAAATAATTTATATTGTCAACTATAGAAATATAATATTTATTTCCTATTTTGTGTTCATGAAAAACTGTACATTGCACAAACTATAGGTGTAATTCCATTTTAGAAATCTGACAATAAAAAGTTGGCGTATGTTCACTTATTTGAAGATTAGAAAAGTAACCAGAGAGCTTGCTTCTGCCACGGGCAGTAAACAGGACATAGATATAATCGACAGTTTCCTGTCAAAACTGGATGTTCAATATAATATTTCGGATGTAGAGCTAAAAAACATTCCCAAAAAAGGGCCTTTTGTGGTTATTGCCAACCACGCCTTCGACTTTATCGACAGCCTGATGCTAATAGACATATTCGGTAAAGTTGATAACTCCTTCAAGATAATATCCAACATACAGAAGAGTGAGATGAAAGCCCTTTCGCAATTTTTTATAGAGCCGGGGCAGAGACGCACATCAGGCGTGGTAACAGATAAACTTGAGGAGGAGGTGGCAAAACACCTGGCAGCCGGAAAAAGCGCAGCACTGTTCCTTGGCGATTTTTTCGATATGCCCAAAGGCTCAACCACCCTTATGGAGTTAATATTAGAGGCTGAAATACCTGTTATACCAGTCTATTTCTATGGTTCGAATAGCCGCATATCAAATATCGTGAAGTTAATGCCACCATCGCTGCGTAACTGGGCCGAGAAGAAAGAGAAGAACGACAGTAACAACTCTGTAATAAAACTCCGCATTGGCACACCTATCGAACATCGGGAATTGGCCGAATTCAACAGTGCAGCCAGGGCTCAACGGTATGTAAAAGCATACCTTTATGCATTGGGCTCCAAAATATCGGTTAAGAAACTCTTCAAAATGAATTTCAAGAAACCGACTGCGCCTGAAACGATAATCGACCCGGTGCCTATTCAAGATATCGAGGCCGAACTTGAGTTGCTAAGACAGAATAACCAACTACTTCAACAAAAAAACAACTACGACATTTTTCTCGGAAGAACCGAACTTATTCCCAACATACTCAGAGAGATAGGACGACTTCGTGAAGTTACGTTCAGGGAGGTGGGCGAAGGAACCAACCAAAAACTGGATATAGATAATTATGACCTCTACTACGACCACCTTTTCGTGTGGGACAGAACCGAGAGATGCATCATTGGAGCATACCGACTCGGCCGTGGCAAGGAAATAATAACCCAACACGGCACCTCAGGCTTTTACATCACCAGCCTGTTTGATATCGATGACCCTTTAATTCCCGTGCTTGAGAAAACACTTGAACTGGGGCGTTCATTTGTGGTGAAAAAATATCAGCAAAAACCATTACCTCTATTTTTATTATGGCAAGGAATACTATGTTTCTTGCGCGAAAATAAAGATTATCAATATCTTATGGGACCAGTGAGCATATCCAACGATTTCACTGTATTCTCTAAAGACCTGATGATTGCGTTTATACGTAAGCACTATTTCAACAATGAACTGGCGCAGCACGTACATCCGCGAAAAGAGTTTGTGGTGCAAACCGACATGGACGACATTGAGATTATCCTTGAACGAAGAAATGACCTTCAGCAACTCGATAAATTTATATCATCAATAGAGCCAAACTACCTGAAAATTCCGGTTTTGCTGAAGCAATACATCCGTCAGAATGCAAAAATCATAGCGTTCAATGTTGACCCGCTATTCAACAACTGCCTCGACGGATTGATGATATTAGACCTTAACGACGTTCCCGAAGATACATTTGAAATGCTACAAAGCCGGTAGAATGTCCAAATTAACTTATTTATAACAGTACACAAGACTGTTACCCGGTTTATTGGCACTATATTTGAACGATTTTTAAATATTAGGGTTTTAGCATCTTTTGTTTTTCAATAAGAAAAATGAACATTAACTTTGCATTTATTTTTTAACCAGATTACTTATGAGGAATACACTTCTATCGTTGATTGGCTTTTGCGCGATGGCATTTTCTACCAATGGGGCGATGGCTCAGCAAAACGCCGAGGAGACACCAGAGCTGCCGGGCATCACATTCAACAACAGCCTTGACAGCCTGCTCAACCTGTGGTACGTGCAGCCAACCAGCGAATCAGACCTTGTTCCGGATACCATCATGGCTTTTACCGATGCGACCATAGCTAAACTCCCCGATTCGGTATATATAAAACGATTACAGAACATTTTTTCGCCAATAGCACTACCATTTAACTCAAATGTACGCTCATACATTGAGCTATACACCATACGCAAGCGCCAGCAGGTGCAAACCATGCTTGGACTTAGCGAGTACTACTTCCCAATTTTTGAAGAGGTGCTTGATGCCAAAGGTTTGCCAATGGAGCTAAAATACCTGCCTATAATTGAATCGGCCCTTAACCCTCGTGCACTCTCGCGCGCAGGAGCATCTGGGCTGTGGCAGTTTATGTATGCTACCGGCAAGCGATACGGCCTTTCGGTCGATTCGTATGTTGATGAGCGTCGCGACCCGTTAAAAGCATCTATCGCAGCGGCCGATTTCCTATCGGATTTGTATGCAATTTATAAGGATTGGCTTCTTGTAATTGCAGCCTACAACTGCGGACCCGGAAATGTTAACAAAGCCATAACCCGCTCGGGTGGCCAACGCGATTTCTGGAAAATATTCTATCATCTGCCAAGGGAAACAAGAGGATACGTACCTGCCTTTATTGCAGCCACATACGTAATGAACTATGCACCGGAGCACCAGTTATATCCTGCTCCCACAACACTGCCAACCTCATCGGACACAGTGATGATTAACAAGCCGTTACACTTCAACCAGATTGCAGCATTGATGAATGTTTCGGTGGAGTGCCTGCGCGATATGAACCCGCAATACAAACGTGATGTGGTGCCGGCTCAAAAAAGCCCTATGGCTCTGCGTATGCCTATTGAAAGCAGCCTAAGCTTCGTAGCTATTGAAGATACCGCCTATCAGCATAACCGTGAAAAATACTTCCCCGGCGGGAGACTTTTAGCTTCTCCAGAGCCACACATAGCAGGTAACCATCAGGCTCCTGCCAACTCCACCAGAATAATCTACACAGTGAAATCGGGTGACGTGCCTGGTGCTATAGCACAGAAATTCAATGTGCGCCTTGCCGACCTGAGATATTGGAATAATATGACTAAAAATATTATCAGAGTAAATCAAAAACTGGTAATATATGTACCTAAAAATAAGGTAGCCAACTATGAAGGTGTTGCACAGGTTGATCATCAAGCCAAAACCACATCTACCGATGGGCAATACATTGTGCATGTGGTGCAAAAAGGAGATACTATCTGGAATATAGCACGCCAATATGCAGGTGTTTCAAACGACGATATAGTGAGACTAAACAACCTGGGCGACAGCAAAATATCACCGGGTCAAAAGCTGAGAATCAAGAAGATATAACTCGATAGATTAACACACAATTTAGAGCATGAGTCACAAACTGAAAAGTAACGACTCATGCTTTTTTATTATAAGGAAGCTATAATATTATGCGCCCAAATAGTTATAATCACAATAATTGCAGGAACATAAAAGTATCGCTTACGAAGTAAAACTTCCATCCATTGATAAAACAAAAACAGGCTATCACCTCTCGTCACTAAATCAATAATAATCCAAAAAGGAAGTATAATCATAATCAATAAAGCTAGATAACTTAACGGATTAGATAAAAAAGCAACGGTAAATTCACCTTTTAGAAGACTCATCAAACCTGTGGTAGTGCCACAAGCCGGACAAGGAATGGTAGTTATTGCTTTAAACGGGCATTTAAGAAAGAACGCCCCCGAAGAAAAAAAGAGACTATATACTATCCATAAGCTGCTTAAAACCCACACAACCGCAACGATAGTATATAGCTTATTACGAGTCATTTACAAAGTGGCAATCATTTGAGAGGCTGCTTCAAAATTCTTCTCTTTGGTTGCACCCATAATCAAGAATATATCAATAATATACCAAATTCCCAATCCACCACAGGTGAGTAGTTTTATAACGCCAAGTCCCACATCGCCTATCAGGAAGCGGTCGATGCCAAGCTGTCCGAAGAATAGGGAAATAATCAGGCTTATTACCGGATCTTTAAACTGCATACTCTGTAATACTGGCCATCTTGAGTCGTCAAGATCTTTAATCTGATCGCGAAGTACCATCAGATGGTTGGAGTCGAAATTTTTACTGTTCGAAATCAGGAAAAGATCTACTTTATTAGTATCCATAGTGTGTATTATAAGTTGTAGATAGACATAAGACGAAATATGATACAATAAAGTTACACAATTTTTCGACCTTAGCTTAATTTTAGTCCATCAAACCCATCTTTTTCATAAGGTAAGTTGCATTGTGGCTAGAGGTTACTCCTTCACGAAGTTTGTAATCAAAAATAAGCTCACCATCACTTTGAGTAACTTCAAAGCAGCTATTTTTTATTGCTCCATGGTGAATATCAGCTAGTTCACCCAGCTCCAAATCGTGGGTTGCAATGATTCCTGCGCCACCAATAGCTAACAACTTATTAGTTAGGGCTTTACTGCCTTTTGCTTTATCTATGGAGTTGGTACCTTTAAGTATCTCATCAAGAATAAAGAGATGAGTGCCTTTGCTTGAAATCTCATTTACAATGAATTGCAACCTTTTTAGTTCGGCAAAGAAATAGGACTCTTCGCGCAGAAGCGAATCGGAGGTGCGCATATTGGTTATGAGTGGCAAAGGTCTGAATATAAAACTTGTAGCACATACCGAACAGCCCATAGTTGCAAGCAGATAATTGATACCTATAGTGCGAAGAAAAGTACTTTTGCCGGCCATATTGGCTCCTGTAAGTATCACAATACGAGGCGAGTGATACAATTCAAAATCGTTATTCACCCGTTTTAGCACACTTATCATTGGGTGACCAAGATTCTCACTCTTAAGGGTAATATCATCAGAAACAATAGGGATGCAAAAATCAGGATTAGAAAACATATAACCGGCAAGCGAATTATAAGCCTCCAAACGATGAATGGCATCAAACCAGCCAATCATATTATTACCATACCTCCTCACCCAATTGCTAACTTTGATACTCTGCCGCATATCCCACAATAGAAAGCCGTTGAGTACAGCTGCCAATAGAAAATTGAGCCTTAAGTCGAAAGATTTAACAATACCGGCAAGTTTTTGAACAGCTACAGATGCACCTTCCTTTTGAGATTTCCCAAGAGATTGAGCAAGTTCATCAAGTTCATTTGATTTGAACGAAACATCGCCAACCAAGGCAAACAGCTTCGAGTAGGAGTTGAGAATATCAGCAAGCCTGTTAACAAGATTGTGACTGGCATTTACCCTACGCAAATAGACACTACTAATCATCAATCCGCCAAAAAACAGATAGATAAGTGCCGATGATGAGATAACGCCCATCAATGATAAAATGGTAAGAACAACTGTAGAAACAGGAAAAATAACAGTGAGAACTTGAGCAGTTCTATTTTGGGGCTTTTGTGCCGACCCAACGAGCTCCTTAAGTCGATTGGAGATAGGGCTATCCAATGAGTTCACCTTCGAAAGAGCATAAAAAGTCTCTCTGAAACTTGGCATTTCACTCAGCTCAACCAATGTTTTCTGTCGATTCTCAATATCGGATGATGATAGCAGCTGGTTATTGAACAGACCTGCCAAAACATCCTGACCCTCGGGGGTGCATGTGCGGTTGATTTGCTGAAAAATGGAGCCTTTACCAAAAATATCGAGGTCGAAATTGAAATTATGGGTTGCCAAAGCATACTCTTTTCCATCATTGGGAAGACTATGGAAATTACCCTCCAAAGCCTCCGTTTCAAGATGATTGAAATCGTAAAGTGCCTGATAGTATTTATGTTTTCTATCAATAATAGTTGAAGTGGCAACTATTGCAATAAATATTGTTAACAATAGCAGCGTCAATAAAAAGAAAGATGCAGAGAAAAATGGCAGTAATGTTGCCGGCAGTGCAAAAGTGGCAATAAACGCAACCACCCTGCACCAACTTACAATTTTGCTTAGCTTCTTATATTTATGGGCAAGTTTGGAATACTTGCTTTTTCTGCTTTCAAACCACTCACCGGGATTTATTCGGGTTTGTTCGACTCCTCCAACTCCCGCCATATCATATCTTTAAGATTTGTAATGCCTTCGCCGGTTTGCGATGAGAAGAACACATACGGAATATCGGGCAGTCCAATCTCCATTTCGCGCTTCATCACATCATCAATAATATCGGCCTTTGAAATTGCCAGAAGTCGGCGTTTATCCAGCAGTTCAGGATTATAGGTGCGCAGTTCGTTAAGCAAAATGCTATACTGTTCGGCAATATCATCAGCATCGGAAGGCACAATAAAGAGCAGAATAGAGTTACGCTCTATATGACGTAAGAATCTCAACCCCAAACCCTTACCTTCGCTGGCTCCTTCTATAATTCCAGGAATATCGGCCATACAGAATGACTGATTATTTCTATAAGTAACGATGCCCAGGTTAGGCACCAGGGTTGTAAACGGATAGTCGGCAATCTCGGGCTTGGCAGCCGATACCACGCTCAGCAATGTTGATTTTCCGGCATTGGGGAATCCCACAAGTCCCACATCGGCAAGCACTTTAAGTTCAAGGATAACAGCAAGTTCGATACCCTCTTCACCCGGCTGTGCAAATCGTGGTGTTTGGTGTGTTGAAGTGCGGAAATGCCAGTTACCCAGGCCTCCGCGACCACCTTTGGCAAGGATTCCCTCCTCACCATCCTCGGTGATTTCGAATAGCACCTCACCGGTCTCGGCATCCTTAGCCACAGTGCCCAGCGGCACCTCAATAAGACTGTCGGCACCATCCTTACCAAAGGAACGTTGTTTACCTCCCGAATCGCCATTTTCGGCAAATACGTGACGCGAAAATTTAAGGTGCAGCAAAGTCCAGTAATTACGGTTACCACGCACAATAACGTGGCCTCCGCGTCCGCCATCACCACCATCAGGGCCACCTTTATCTACAAATTTCTCGCGACGAAGGTGACGTGAGCCTGCTCCGCCTTTACCCGAACGGCAAAATATCTTTACGTAATCTACAAAGTTTGAACTGGCCATATAATAGAAATTAAAAAACTAATGGTGATAAAAGGAGGATATATAAAATGACAAAAAGTGCCACCAAGTGCATGAAAACACAACGGTGGCACTGCAATAATATTAATTTACTGAGTCTATTGCATTGCAGATATTGCTGAAAATATCGTCAATAGATCCTATTCCTTTAATAGAAACATACTTCTTCTCTTTTTTGTAGAAGTCGATAACGGGCTTAGTTTGCTCCTCATACACGTTGATTCGCTTCTCGATAGTCTCCAAATTATCGTCACTACGACCTGATGTAGCTCCTCTAAGTAGCAGACGATCAATGAGTTCCTGTTTGGTAACTTCAAGATTAACCATAACACCCACATCAGTTTTGTGCGACTGAAGCATCTCTTTAAGAGCTACCGCCTGATCTACGGTGCGGGGAAATCCATCAAAAATAACTCCGGGAACAATGCCCAGTTTGTCAAGACGATGGTCAAGCATATCAATAATAATATCGTCGGGCACAAGCTCGCCTTTATCGATATAGCTTTTGGCTAAGAAACCAAGCTGTGTATTCTCGGTGATCTCTTTTCTAAGAATGTCACCTGTCGAAATATGAGCAAAACCATATTTCTCAATTAACTTCTCGCTCTGGGTTCCTTTTCCCGATCCCGGAGGGCCAAAAATTACTACATTAAGCATCTCTATTCTATATAAGTTATATTGATATAATCCAGATTACAAATCACTTACACAACGTGTATATATCTTTCAAATTACGTGCCTGACCGTTATAGTCGAGCCCATAACCTATAATAAACTCATTGGGTATATCGAGCCCCACATAATCCACCGGAATAGATTTGGTGTATGCTTCGGGTTTAAACAGCATTGTAGCTATTTTCACCTCGGCAGGCTTATGCCCTCTAATGTCGGCTATTATCATCTCCATAGTATTACCGGTATCAACAATATCCTCAAGCACAATCACGGTACGCCCCTCTACTTGCTCGTTAAAACCTATAAGTTGTTTCACAGCTCCGGTTGTTGATGTACCTTTGTATGAAGCCACTTTCACAAAACTTATTTCGCATGGTACAGTTATCCGTTTCATAAGGTCGGCAGCAAACATAAATGCACCGTTCAACACACACACAAATAGAGGATTTTTATCCTTCATGTCCCTGTTTATCTCACCGGCTATCCTGTCGATAGCTTTAAGAATAGTCTCCTCCGGAATCGTTACTTCAAACTCTTTATCTATAACCTTAATAGTGGCCATGCATCAGAAATTTTAAATAAAATAAGGAGGAATATGTTTTTGTTACAAACACATCCCTGCGAATAATTTTGCAAAAATATAAAAAATTCCTTTGCGGGGTACACTTTTACCTCTTAACTTCTTAGCTTTGTATGTTTTTCATTGTTTAAACCATAAAATAACATATTTATGCAACCAAAAGTGAGCATTATTATGGGTAGCACATCCGACCTTAAGGTGATGGAGGCCGCCGCAAAAATACTCGATGAGTTTGAAATTGCCTTTGAAGTAAATGCTTTATCGGCCCACCGCACTCCCGATCAGGTTATGACCTTTGCATCAGAGGCCTACGACCGAGGCATAAGGGTGGTGATTGCCGGTGCTGGTGGTGCGGCTCACCTCCCAGGAGTAATAGCAGCACTCACTCCGGTGCCTGTTATTGGCGTGCCCATCAAGGCTTCTATCTCTATGGATGGATGGGATTCGCTGCTATCTATCGTGCAGATGCCTCCCGGAATACCTGTGGCTACGGTTGGTCTTGACGGTGCTCAAAATGCAGGCATCCTTGCAGTTCAGATACTTGCAGCAGGCGACCCGGAATTGATGGTTAAGGTGAAGAAATTTAAAGCTTCACTCGCCAATAAAATATCAAAAGCTAACGAGGAGTTGGCAACGGTGAAGTTTAAATTTAAAACTAACTGATTTTTCTATTCTGAATAACAGGAAAAATAAAAAAGTGCGCAGAGATTAATTTCTTTGCGCACTTATTTTTTATTTCGATGCAGCCATTGCCTCCACCTCATCGGTAGTGATTGGAATACGGTCGCCCAATATGCGGCAGCCATCCTTAGTAACCAATATATCATCCTCGAGGCGCACACCGCCAAAGCTGCGGTAAGCATCCAACTTATCGTAGTTAATGAATTCCATAAACTTCTTATCGGCCTTCCAGCTGTCGATAAGTGCAGGGATAAAGTATATGCCAGGCTCGTTGGTTATCACAAAGCCTTCATGCAGGCGGCGTCCCATACGCAATGATTTAAGTCCGAACTGGGTACTGCGCTCTATTTCATGGTCATAACCTACCAATGTGTCGTTATAATCCTCCATATCGTGCACATCAAGTCCAATCATGTGGCCAAGTCCGTGAGGCATGAACAGTGCGTGGGCACCATTTTTAACTGCTTCATCGATATCGCCCTTCATAATACCGAGGTCTTTCAATCCCGATGCTATGGTTTTTGATGCCAACAGATGCACATCACGGTAGAAAACGCCCGGCTTGGTTGCTTCACGAGATATATTGCTGGCATTCAACACAATATCATAAATCTCTTTCTGCTGCTGATTGAATACTCCGCCCACCGGTGTTGTGCGTGTGTGGTCGGTGGCATAGTGCATGGGCGATTCGCTACCGGCATCAACAAGCAGTAGTTGTCCTTTTCTCAGGATATTACCGTGGTAGTGATTGTGAAGAGTCTCACCACGCACGCTACATATAACCGGGAATGACACCACACCACCACCCGACATTGATATACCTTCGATTATACCGGTGATATATTGCTCCGACACTCCCTCTTTTGCAAGTTTCATTGCTGTGGTGTGCATCTGGTATGCAACCGACATGTGTCGCTCCATCTCGTCAATCTCACACTGCTCCTTCACCGAGCGAAGTGCGATACAAGCATCAATCAGTTGGCGCGAGGCATAATCGGCCACGCTGCCATGATGCAATCCGAGAAGGTCGGCAAGAAGCATTATATTCTCGCCTCGGTAGGGCGGCGTGAAGTGTACCTTACGGCCTTGGGTAACGGCTTTCCTAACCACTGATTGAAGCTCATTCATGGGGCGTGTGTCGCTCACACCAATCTGTGCGCCTCTATCGCTCACTTTAGGTTGAGGCCCCATCCAGATGATGCCATCCATGGTAACATCATCGCCAAAGAGGATGTCGTTATCGTTATCAACATCTATAACTCCGGCAAATCCCTGGCAATCGACACCAAAAAAATATAAAAATGTACTATCCTGACGATAGTGGTATGTGTTATCGGGATAGTTGAATGGCGAATCGTTATTACCTAAAATAAGCACTAACCCACTACCAACCAACTCTTTAAGTCTCTTGCGGCGATTAACGTATGTATCTTTTGTAAACATTTTACTACTTTTTAAAGATTGAACACCTTAAAGTAAGTAAAATTTAGGTTGTAATAAAATGATTTTATGTGGTTTTTGAAAAAACGGCACTTGTTCGGAAAAGATTGGTATTGGTTCACACAAAGATCGCAAAAGATGTGCAAAGAGTTTATTTATTAAATCCGAATTAAACGGTCAAACAAAACATACAATTTCTTTGCGATCTCTGCGTGAAAATTTCAAATGACTCTCTTTATGCATTATAAGTTGTGCTGGCAGTGGAGCCGCCGTGACCTGTCCAGTTGGTGTGGAAGTATTCGCCGCGTGGCTTGTCGGTACGCTCGTAGGTGTGGGCACCAAAATAGTCGCGCATGGCCTGTAGCAGGTTGGCGGGCAGCCTTTCGCTACGATATCCATCGAAATAGCTAAGTGCAGCACTCATGGCAGGCATGGGAATTCCATTTACAATTCCGGCAGCCACCGCACGTCTCCACCCTGGCTGTGCCTTGGCCATCTTACCATTGAAATAACTATCAGTCAGCAGGTTATCCAGCTCAGGGTTTTTATCGAATGCCTCTTTAATATTTCCGAGGAATGCCGAACGAATGATACATCCTGCACGCCACAGAAGCGCCACATTACCCATGTTGATGCCATAACCAAACTCTTTGGATGATGCTTTAATAAGTGCAAATCCCTGGGCATAGGACACTATTTTAGATGCAAAAAGGGCACTCTCCACATCATCAACAAAAGCCTGTTTGTCGGCAGTAAGTTTTACCTCGGGGCCATTAATTAATTTTGAAGCTGCCACTCTCTCTTCCTTCTGTGCCGATAGATAACGGGCATATACTGCCTCGGTAATAAGGGTTAGCGGTGTGCCAAGGTCGAGGGCATTAACGCTGGTCCACTTACCGGTGCCTTTTTGACCGGCAGCATCGAGTATTTTATTCACTAATGCAGTGCCATCGGCATCTTTATATGCAAATATCTCGCTTGTAATCTCCACAAGATAGCTATCGAGGTCGCCTTGGTTCCATTTGCTGAATACTTGATGAAGCTCATCATCAGATAAACCGCCCACATTTTTCAGCAGGTGGTAGGCTTCGGTAATCAGTTGCATATCGCCATACTCAATGCCGTTGTGTACCATTTTCACGAAGTGGCCGGCACCGCCCACTCCCACCCAGTCGCAACATGGCGAACCGTCGGGTGCTTTGGCTGCTATACCTTGAAATATTGGTTTCAGATGTGGCCAGGCTTCGCTGTTGCCACCCGGCATTATCGATGGCCCCTTAAGAGCGCCCTCTTCACCTCCCGACACACCGGTACCAAGATAAAGGATACCCTTCTCTTTCAGATAGCTGGTGCGACGGTCGCTATCGGGGTAGTGCGAGTTACCGCCATCAATTATTATATCGCCGGGCTGAAGTACCTCCAGCAGTTGCTCAATGGTATCGTCAACAGGTTTGCCGGCCTTCACCATAAGCATCACCTTGCGTGGTGTTTGAAGTGAGTCGGCAAGCTCTTTCAGGCTATAACATCCTTTTATATTTTTGCCTTTACCGCGTCCTTCGGTAAAAGCCTTAACCTTATCGGTAGAGCGGTTGAAAACCGAAACTGTAAATCCCTTACTCTCCATATTAAGCACCAGATTCTCGCCCATCACGGCCAACCCTATAAGTGCTATATCTGATTTCTCTTTCATATAATGTTTTATTACTATTTCTGATATTAAAACTCCAAATTTAAACTTTCCTGAAGAAATATAACACTATTTGATGCTATAAATCATTAACATCTATAACTTGAAGTAGAACATTGAAATAAGAAAAATGTTGAACTGAACAGTTAAAATTATAATTTAAAAGTTGCAAAGAACTATTATATTAGTTAGATTTACTTTCGATTGACCTTCAAGAAATAACTATGAGACAACATCTAAAATCAGCAATTGTCAATGCTCGTGTGATTTTTAGTGCATTAATAATCATATTTTTGCTTACTATATCAGTCACATCATATAGTCAGGTTAAGAGCATAACCATAATATCATCGGGAAATGAATCGAAAACAGAACACAAAAGAAATATTCCCGCAATTGA
>CAZWOA010000009.1:6879-8793 GCA_964635545.1 uncultured Marinilabiliaceae bacterium | reverse complement strand
AGCACAATCAACTATAACAGGGATTATAACAGACCAAAAGGGTGAGGCTGCCAATGGCCTATCGATAGTAGCACACAAACAAGGCGACACAGGCGACATTCTTGGATATGCATTTACCGGCAAAGATGGTGATTTTAAAATTGCAATATCAAGCAGTGAACAGATGGTAGAGCTTTCAACACGCTCATTAACCCACCGCGATACCACTTTTGCTATAAACAACAGAAGCCAGCACATAACCATTACATTACCTGCACAGGTAAATAACATCAAAGAGGTGCGGGTGAAAGGACTACCCATAACCACATCGCAAGACACAACCACATATATAGTAAATTCTTTTGAAAAAACCAGCGACCAGGCAATAGGCGATGTAATAAACAGAATGCCGGGCTTCACCGTTGAAACAAGCGGTAAAATAGCATATATGGGCCGTTATATCGAAAAATATTATATCGAGGGGCTGGATTTGCTGGGGGGCAGGTATGCAATTGCAAATAAAAACCTTACACCGCGCCAAGTGGCAGCGGTAGAGGTGCTGCACAACCATCAACCGATAAAAATGTTACGCCAGAAACAGTTTAACGAAGGCACCTCGCTCAACATAAGGCTAAAAAAGAGATATACAACCACTACGCGGGGCAGTGCCACAGCGGGAATACCATTTCTTAAATACGACCTCAACTATAGTCCGATGGTGTTTAGCACTCAAAATCAGTTTATCTCAACTTTTCAAACAAACAATATTGGCGACGACCTAAGCATACAGTTCAATCCACTTGTGATTACTGACGGCAATATAGGAGTTAAAAACACCGAACTGCTGTTCAACAGTTCAATAGCACCGGTTATGGTTTCCAACAGCTCCCGGTATCTGTTCAACCACTCTGGTTTAGTTTCAATAAATTATCTACAGAAGTTGAATAACGACAAACAAATAAAGACAAACATAGGCTGGTATAATGATTGGATTGACGAGCGGGGAGTTACAAACACCGAGCTTTATGTGGATAGCGACACCATAAAGATACAAGAGAAATCGACATTGGGGTTTGAGAGAAACAGACTCTTAACCGACATCATATATACCAACAACGCCCATAACAAATACATAAACAACAAACTGGGTATAGAGAGCAACTGGGACAATTCGAGATTCGACATCAATAGCGAACAACTTCAAAAGGCTAAAAACCCATATTTTAATATCAACAACGAAACTGACTGGTATGCATCAATAGGCCAACACTACACCCAGGTAAGGACATATTTCGGATATAACAGAGCCCCACAAAGAATGGTATATACCCCATCGGTATTCAACGAGTTTTTTGATAATGCTTCCAATACCCGCACCATTCAGGAGATGACCAAAGAGCAACTCGTTGGAAATATATCAACCGGTATAAATTTCATAAAAAACAGCTGGCGATTTGCAACCAACTTCAATGGCCAATACTCATTCAACAAATTGAGCAGCAATGCATTCAACAACAACACAAACTCGCCTGACTCGTTGCGCAACGACTTAAACTGGCATAATGCCGAAATGGAAATACACGAACAGATAAGATATGAGAATTACAAATTAAAACTATCGCTTACAATACCTGTCACTTTACGCTATCTATCTATAGATGACCGGCTTCACACCGCAACCCAGGATGATGTGAACCTGAATTTCAACCCGCGTTTTTATATCAACTATCAGCCACATGGCTTTGTAACCATATCAAATTCAATATCATACAGAAACAGCACAGGCAGTGCCGATAACCTTACCAATGGTTATATTATTCGCAATTACCTTAACATCAGCAAGCAGAATAACAAACTACCACATTCGAGCAATTTCAGCATAAACACAAAGTTTGAGTATAAAAATCCACTATCGGGTTGGCTATGGGCAATTAA
>CAZWOA010000009.1:0-6779 GCA_964635545.1 uncultured Marinilabiliaceae bacterium | reverse complement strand
ATTTCACAAAAGGTGATTGTAAAACACAGCTACAACATATCGCACATCAGGCAGGCCACATCACAAATAACCCGACGCTCAACCGACCAGGAGCACAACAGCACAATATTTTTCTACCCCACCAAGCAACACTGGCTGAGCATGAATTATGAGTACATAAAATCAAAATCGCCCAACACAAAAATGGACGTTTCATTTTTAGATTTCTCCTACTCCTACAAACCTGCAAAACAAAAACTTAGCTACAAACTTGCAGTAAGAAACATACTCAACACACAATCGATAGTACGCAACAGCTACTCCGACATATCCTTTATAGAGTACAATAACAGAGTGCGTCCACGCGAGCTGTTGCTAACCATCAATTATAGTATGTAGCTAAAACCTTTTTCCCTACTCTAACAGACCCCCAATCACTTAAAGAGGGCTCAATAACAGCCAGTTAGACACCTAAATAAACAAAAAACTCTTTACAATTTAAACACCTAGCAAATGCTAAGGCAACTTCCCCTTTAGGGGATTGAGGGGTGATACACAAACCACGGGCTAAAGCCACGTGACAATTAAAAACTCTAAGTAGTTTTAAGGTTATAGCTTTACATCTTGCAAAACCAACCCTGCAAGGGTGAGATTATAATTAACCGTATGCAAGCACCGCACAGCTTACGGTTAATGATGATATAGCCCCATGCGGGGCTTTAAGGCAAAGGCTTCTATCCACTAATTACAAGCTAAATACTGATGGCTAATGGCAAATAGCTAGAAGCTAATGGCTAAAAGCTAGAGGCTAATAGCTATCAGCTAAAAGCTCTCAACTACCAGCTATTCCCTTCACTCCAAATAACCAAATTTGCCCGCTTGAAACTCCTCAAAAGCCTCAACAAGTTCCTGGCGGGTGTTCATCACAAACGGACCATGGGCTGCAATGGGTTCATTAATGGGTTCGCCGCTTAGCACAAGCACCAATGCATCTTCGGAGGCGGTTACTGTAAAGTCTTCGCCATCATTATTCATCAGCACAAAATGGTTGAGCGGTGCGGTATCATCGCTGTTCACCACAATTCCACCCTCAATTACCAGCAGCGCAGTGTTGAACATTGCCGGAAACGATAAATTGACCGAAGCACCTTTGTTCAGTCTCATATTCATCAGGTTAACAGGCGTAAAAGTATATGCCGGCCCCTTCACTCCACCATATTCACCAGCAATAATATCCATCGCGCCACCACCGTTGGGGAATGAATATTTACCAAACTGGCTATTGGTTATTGGTTGATATTTGGCTGGTGAGAGTTTATCTTTGGCCGGAAGATTAACCCACAGCTGTACCATCTGGAAGTCGCCTCCCTGCTTGCTCCACTCCTTCTCGTGAAACTCCTTGTGCAATATGCCTCCGGCTGCCGTCATCCACTGCACGTCGCCCTCACCTATAATACCGCCTCCACCACTGCTGTCGTGATGCTCCACTCGCCCTTTATATGCTATTGTTACAGTCTCAAATCCTTTATGCGGATGCACACCAACGCCACGGGGAGTTGCCGACGGCTCGAAATAATATTTCGAACCATAATCCATCACCAAAAAGGGGCTCATACGCTCCATCGTAAGCCGGTAGCCACTTGGTATAAAATTATGCACTCTAAATCCGTCACCCACCCAATGCGGCTCGCGCGGACTCAACACCAATTCCACAGTTCTATTAATCATTTTACCTCCTATCTATCCACTGATTTGTGGCATATTAACATTAAAACAACCATCCATCTAAAAAGTTCCATAATTGCATGTGACTGTAAAAAAGCACACAAACTATTGACTTTCTACTACTATTGATGTAAATTTTACCTTCTGAAAAAATCATCCATAGAAAATTATTTTAAAATGGGTAAAACGGGTATAAATAGCACACTTAACAGATGGACCGATGGGCTTATGGGGCTTTTCTTCCCCAGGGTGTGCATTTCGTGTAGCAACTCATTATTTGTGTATGAAAACACGATATGCAACTTTTGCCTCAAGCATCTACCCCGTACACATTACGAAACATACAGGCACAACAGAATAGAACAGCTGTTTTGGGGGCGTGTGAATATAGAGTACGCCTTCTCGATGTACTATTTCAGAAAAAAGGAGAAGATACAGCAGTTGATGCACGAAATTAAGTATCGAAACAATCAGGAGTTGGCTTTACTACTGGGCAAGGAGATGGGGCTGGCCATTAAAACCAATGAGTTGCATAGCAGTTTCGACTACCTGGTGCCTGTACCATTACACACTAACAAACTGAAAGTAAGAGGATACAACCAGAGTGAACTTATTGTGAAAGGAATATCGGAAATTACAGGAATTCCATACGCCACACAACTGTTAACAAAATCGAAATACACCACCACCCAAACAAATAAAGGGAGATATGAGAGATGGGAGAATGTGGACGAAACCTTTGTGGTGAATAATTTATCGTTCGATAACACCCATTTTTTACTTATTGATGATGTGCTTACCACCGGTGCCACGCTTGAGGCTTGTGCAAGGGCATTACTTACCATACCGGGTGCGAAAGTGAGCATTGCAACCCTGGCAGTGGCTACCGATTAGCCCTTTGCTGATAATACGCTCTTTAGTTGTGCCAAACCATCCGAAGCCTTTGCCTGAATATAGGTAATTACTGATGTATCAATACCTTGCGGGCAAACCGGATCGATAAGATACACCGGAATACCTGCGGGAATATAGTTGAGCAATCCCGCTGCGGGATATACGGTTAGCGAAGTACCCACAACGACCACAATATCGGCATCAGCCATCAGTTTGCAGGCGGTATCGTAGAGTGGTACCGACTCGCCAAACCACACAATGTGGGGGCGCAACTGAAAACCTATCGGACATAAATCGCCCTGCTTTAGTTCCCAATGATCGAGAGTTACAACATAATTGGAGTTACCTGTGCTACGCGCCTTCATCAGTTCGCCATGCAGATGCAGCACATTGGAGCTACCGGCACGTTCATGCAGGTTATCTACATTCTGGGTGATGATGGTTACGTTATAATCATTCTCAAACTCAGCAATGGTAATGTGACCTGCATTGGGAGCGCACTCCATAAGCTGCTTGCGCCGCTGGTTATAGAATTGATGTACAAGTTGGGGATTTGCATTCCAGGCATCGGGGCTTGCAACTTCGTGTATATCGTACTGCTGCCATAGGCCACCCATATCACGAAAAGTCATTATACCACTTTCGGCACTCATGCCTGCACCCGAAAGCACAAATAGATTCTTTTTATGGGAGGACATAATTGAAAAATATCAGGCGAGAAGCAGAATCAGCTCATCGCTAAGAGTACCGTTATTACGCGAATTAGGTATCCAATATCCTTTATCGATAAGGAATTTCTTCATTAACAACAGGTAAGTGATAGGAAACTCATCCTTTTGCCACTTCTGCTCATAGTTGAGAAGACCGGTCTGCTTAATAAAGAAATCGAGCTCCCGCACAACGGCAAGATAGAAGTCGAGGAAATTGCATGAGTAAGCCAGAAGTGTAACGACCTCACTATCATCAAAGAAATCGCCCGTTTTTAATATTTTGATATTCAACATCACGCCATCCTCGGTAGATATTATCCACTTATAGGTTGTTTCGTCGCAATACCAATCCACATGACACACATTCTCTTCACCCCAAAGGTGCGACGGTTCGAAAATAAGAGATGCCATACCCTTGAGCAAGTCGTTAAGTGGATTGCTTACATTGGTTAGCTGAAACTTTACAAACTGGTTATCTGCACTAAACTGCACATTGGCCTGTCCTGATTTTTCAAGCTGAAATATAAACTCTGGCAATGCCTCTCTTTGCGGGCTCATTTTTAAAACCTCTCTATACTAAATTTGAAACAATTTGTTAAAAAAGCAAGGGGAAATAAACCCTAACTTATTTAACATGGTAAAAATATAAATAGTTTCAATAAAAATGCCAACATTCGTCAAAATCATCAAAAATAATTTGACATTAACATTTTACCACCGTACTTTATGAGGTTTCTATTGATGCTAAAACGCTTACAGAGCAGGTCTGGCGTAGGCTCTCACATCATCAGCGGTTATCTCTTTAGCTGTTAAAATAATTAGTCTCTCCATTACATTTCTAAATTCCCGTATATTTCCGGTCCAGTTTATGCTTTTCAACTCATCTATTGCACCATCCGTTATGCTTTTAACCGGAACGTTGAGTTCATTACATAGCAGCCCCAAGAAATGATTGGCTAGAAGCGGAATATCATCCACCCTGTCGTTGAGCGATGGCACATGTATAAGTATTACGCTCAGGCGGTGATACAAGTCCTCTCGGAAGTTATTGTGGGCTATCTCGTCTTTCAGGTTTTTATTGGTTGCAGCCAATACCCTCACATCCACCTTTATATCACGGTCGCTTCCCACTCTGGAAATCGTATTTTCTTGCAGCGCTCGCAGCACTTTGGCTTGTGCCGACAGACTCATATCGCCAATCTCATCAAGGAATATGGTACCTCCATTGGCTTGTTCGAACTTACCAATACGCTGTTTAACGGCAGATGTAAATGCGCCCTTCTCATGCCCAAAAAGCTCACTTTCAATAAGTTCGGAAGGTATGGCAGCACAGTTAACCTCCACAAAAGGCATACCTGCCCTATTGCTTTTCTCGTGAAGCCAGCGAGCCACCAGTTCTTTGCCGGTACCGTTGGAGCCGGTGATGAGAACACGGGCATCGGTAGGAGCCACCTTCTCAATCATATCCTTCACCTTAATGATAGGCTCCGACTCACCGATCATCTCATACGTCTTACTCACTTTGCGTTTCAGCACCTTAGTCTCTTCAACAAGCGAAGTGCGCTCCACAGCATTACGTATGGTTATGAGTAAGCGGTTAAGATCTGGCGGTTTCACAATAAAATCGTAGGCACCCTTCTTGATGGCATCTACTGCAGTATCAATATTTCCGTGTCCCGATATCATAATCACTGCTGTATCGGTATCGGTCTCCTTAATTTTTTGCAGCACCTCCATACCGTCCATATTGGGCATCTTGATATCAGAGAGCACAAGGTCATATTTATTATCGTTGAATTTGGCGATTCCATCCAAGCCATCTTCAGCGGTATCTACCTCATGTCCTTCATTTTCGAGAATATCTTTCAACGTGTTACGAATACTTCTCTGATCATCGATCACCAATATTTTTGCCATAGTATGTCAGGATATCTGATTATTTATTATCTGGAAAATCACGCCCTCTTTAAGCGCGAAGTTACACTGTTGAAGTTGCGCAATACGCATCTCCCTGATTACAAAGTTAATAAAAATACTGGCAAGCACAATCATATCCACCCTATGGGGGTCGATACTCTTCATGGCAAGCCTTTGCTCGGCAGTGGAAGCCAGCAACTTACGGTGCAGCTCCTCAAAACTGGCAATCGGAATGAAGTAGTTGGAAGTTTGCTCAATATCGAGATGCGGATGATGCACGGCTGCTATCATTGCTGCTATGGTATCGAACGAGCCCGACGAGCCTATCAGCATATTAACCGGATATTGGTGTATTGCCTCATACAGTGGTGCAAGTTCGGCACGTATATAACCTTCGATGGCCTTAACCTCGGCAGGAGTAATTGGGTCGGAAGGCTTGAATTTATCGAGAAGCCTGGCTATGCCAAGTTCAAAACTATGCTTCCATATGATTTTATCCTTATTAACAATCACAAACTCATTGCTACCACCACCGATATCGAGGATAAGCACCCGCTCATTACCTATTGGCACCACTTGTTTCACGCCGTCGAAAATAAGCTGGGCCTCCATATCGCCATCGATAACACGCACTGTGAGCCCAAACTTATCATGCACCATATTACAGAACACATCGCCATTGGAAGCATTACGAATAGCTGAGGTGGCAAATGTAAACACCGACTCAACTCCAAAATCGTGAATAATGGGCATGTAATGATCGAACGCCTGAATGCCACGCTGCATAGCATCATCAAGCAGTATTCCCTGGGTAATACCACCCTTGCCAAGCTTGGCAGGGAACTTAGATTCGTGAAGAATTCTATACGACTTATCCGATTTCTGCACCACAAGCAGATTTATCGTGTTTGTTCCAATATCAATTATTGCAATGCGCATACTAATAATTTAAAATACAAAGTTACACAATTTGGGTACCAAGTGCAGGGTTAAGCACGGTTAATTTGGCATAAAAACTGCTGATGTGATTCACTTTTTTTACCAACTATTAAAACCAATAGACCAAATGCAGAAAAAACAAAGGCAGCTCCACATTTAAAGTAGAGCTGCCAATAAAACATCCTATTATGGACTATAGGTTAATATATTATGCCTGACGGAACCATTTCCAAAGCTCTTTCCAGGTAACTTTTTTGCCATACATCAATATGCCCACACGGTAGATGCGGCCACTAAACCAGATGCTAAACACAAAACTACCGGCAAGAATTGCCATCGACAAAAGTATCTCCCACAGCGGAATTTGGAACGGAATGCGCGCCATCATCACAATGGGTGAAGTAAGCGGGAACATCGAGAACCAGAATGCTATTGACCCGCCCGGATCGCGGAATGCGGCCATTGCAATATATATTGACAAGATGAGCGGCAACATAACCGGAGTAACAAACTGCTGGCTGTCCGACTCACTATCAATAGCAGAACCAAGAGCAGCGAAAATACTGGCATACAGCAAGTAACCACCCAAAAAGAAATATATAAAAGCCAATACAC
>CAZWOA010000008.1:57472-58885 GCA_964635545.1 uncultured Marinilabiliaceae bacterium | reverse complement strand
CCGCCATAAATAACTTATTAATATAGTGATTATGTGTCATAATAGCTACTTTTATTTACTGTGTTACATCAATTTTAAATGATGATGCAGGCAGGTTATGCTCATTGTAAAGTGTGGGAATCACCGAGTTAAGCCATTCAAACCTAACCGATTGTGGATTCTTAACTTTTGATGTAAGCACAACTTTGTTGCCTTTGATGGTGGCATTGGCACGTTGGAAAACTCCGTCGGCACCGGCTACTTCAAAATAATTCTGCTTTTTAACATTGAAGTGAAGCTTGTTACATTCGTTGAATGATACGGTTACAATGCTGCCTTTTGCCACTGCATCAGCCACTTGAGGACCGCTATATGCAAACTCTTTTTTGTTGTAAGTTAGGTTAAGTGCCGCTGCCGCAAATCTTAATCCTGCCTCGTATTTTTTGCGGGGGTGGATGTCGATGGTATCGCCAATATCGCCAATGGTGAGCATTGCCACATTATCTACCTTGCCGGCCACACGTCTTTGTGCATCGCGTATCTCAACGCCCACATTGGGTGCATATTTGTCGTAGGGAGCAATCTGTGCATAGATGAACGGGAAGTTGATGTTGAATGCTTCGCGCCAGCTTGCAATAAGTGTCTCCAGCGACTTGGCATAAGCTGCAGTATAATCAACATTGCTCTCGCCCTGGTACCATAATGCGCCCGATATGGCGAAACGGGTAAATGGTGCAATCATTGCATTGTAAATCACGCCGGGTTTATTGGGCGACCAACTCATCTCTGGCACTTTGGTAGCAGCCTCTTTAAGTACCGGGTCGTTCTCTATCTTTTGGGCAGGTGTCCACACTTCAATAGGCGTGCCACCCCAGCTGGTGTTAATCATTCCTACCGGTATGTTAAGCTCTTTTTGAAGCTTATCGCCAAAGAAATAACCAATCGCACTGAAGTCGAACATCGCCTCGGGCGAGCATACTACCCAACGGCCATCAATGTCGTAGTTGGGATGGTTGGCTGCACGATGGGTAACCGAGAATAGTCGCAGCTCTTTATTGGTTGCTTTTGCAGTGTGTTCTTTGGCATCGTTAATGCCATTGCGGGCCGTCCACTCCATGTTCGACTGCCCCGAGCATACCCACACTTCGCCTATCAGCACGTCGCTTATGGTGATGCGGTTCCAGCCCTGAACCACAATCTCGTATGGACCACCCGCTGCTGGTGTGGTTATATCAACTTGCCAGTTACCGTCATTGCCCACATTTACTTTGCTCTCTACATTATTCCACGAAGGAGTTACATGCACAATTTCCGATGGTTTTCCCCATCCCCATATTGTTATTGTGCTGTTCTGTTTCAGCACCATGTGGTCACCAAAAATGGCCGGAAGCGATACATTGGCCATTGCTCCCAACGAGAGCAATAGCGCAATGA